>DATNIH010000001.1:0-44230 GCA_035604515.1 Caulobacteraceae bacterium
GGATGGTGCTCACGGTGCTGCCCGTGCTGCCGCCGGATCTGCGCCCCTTGGTGCCGCTCGACGGCGGCCGCTTTGCGACCTCCGATCTCAACGACCTCTACCGCCGCGTCATCAACCGCAACAACCGCCTGAAGCGGCTGATGGAACTGCGCGCGCCCGACATCATCATCCGCAACGAAAAGCGGATGCTGCAGGAGGCGGTCGACGCCCTGTTCGACAACGGCCGCCGCGGCCGCGTCATCACCGGCGCCAACAAGCGCCCGCTGAAGTCGCTGGCCGACATGCTGAAGGGCAAGCAGGGCCGGTTCCGCCAGAACCTGCTCGGCAAGCGCGTCGACTATTCCGGCCGCTCGGTGATCGTGGTCGGGCCCGAGCTGAAGCTGCACGAGTGCGGCCTGCCCAAGAAGATGGCCCTCGAGCTGTTCAAGCCGTTCATCTACGCGCGGCTGGACGCCAAGGGCCTCTCGGGCACCGTCAAGCAGTCCAAGCGCATGGTCGAGCGCGAACAGCCGCAGGTGTGGGACATCCTCGAAGAGGTGATCCGCGAGCACCCGGTGCTGCTGAACCGGGCTCCGACCCTGCACCGCCTCGGCATCCAGGCGTTCGAGCCCAAGCTGATTGAGGGCAAGGCGATCCAGCTGCACCCGCTGGTCTGCACCGCCTTCAACGCCGACTTCGACGGCGACCAGATGGCCGTGCACGTGCCGCTCTCGCTGGAAGCCCAGCTGGAAGCGCGCGTGTTGATGATGAGCACGAACAACATCCTCTCGCCCGCCAACGGGCGGCCGATCATCGTGCCCAGCCAGGACATCGTGCTCGGCCTCTACTATCTGTCGATGTCCAAGGAAGGCGAGCCCGGCGAGAACAAGCTGTTCGGCGATATCGGCGAGATCGAAGCGGCGCTGGAAGCCGGCGTCGTCACCGTCAACACCAAGATCAAGGCCCGCTTCACGGAGATGAACCCCGAGGGCGTGCTCGAGCGCAAGGTGATCGACACGACGCCCGGCCGGATGAAGATCGCGGCGCTCCTGCCGCATCACCCGGCCATCGGCCACCGCCTGGTCGAGAAGAGCCTGACCAAGAAGGAGATCGCCAACCTGATCGACGCCGTCTACCGGCACTGCGGTCAGAAGGCGACGGTGATCTTCGCCGACCAGATCATGGGTCTGGGCTTCCGCGAGGCGGCCAAGGCCGGCATCTCGTTCGGCAAGGACGACATCGTCATCCCCGAGCGCAAGACCGAGATCGTCGCCACCACCCGCGCGCTGGTCGAAGAGTACGAGCAGCAGTACGCGGACGGCCTGATCACCAAGGGCGAGAAGTACAACAAGGTGGTCGACGCCTGGGACAAGGCCACCGACCGCGTCGCCGACGAGATGATGGCCGAAATCTCGACCAAGAAGCTCGACCAGAACGGCCGCGAGACCGAGATCAACTCGATCTGGATGATGGCCAACTCCGGCGCCCGCGGCTCGCAGGCGCAGATGAAGCAGCTCGGCGGCATGCGCGGCCTGATGGCCAAGCCGTCCGGCGAGATCATCGAGACCCCGATCATCTCGAACTTCAAGGAAGGCCTGACCGTCCAGGAGTACTTCAACTCCACCCACGGGGCCCGTAAGGGCCTGGCCGACACCGCGCTGAAGACGGCCAACTCCGGCTATCTGACCCGCCGTCTGGTCGACGTGGCGCAGGACTGCATCATCGTCGAGGAAGACTGCGGCACCACGCGCGGCATCACGCTGCGGGCGGTGGTCGAGGGCGGCGACGTGCTGGTCTCGCTGGGCCAGCGCGTGCTGGGCCGGTTCACGGCCGAGGACGTGAAGGAGCCGGGCGCCAACGAACTGGTGGTCCCCGCCGACACCTACCTCGACGAGAACCAGATCGAGCTGATCGAGGCGGCCGGCGTGCAGCAGATCAAGGTGCGCTCGGTGCTGACCTGCGAAGCCAAGGTCGGCGTCTGCGGGGCCTGCTACGGGCGCGACCTTGCCCGCGGCACCCCGGTGAACATCGGCGAAGCGGTCGGCGTCATCGCCGCCCAGTCGATCGGCGAACCGGGCACGCAGCTGACGATGCGGACCTTCCATATCGGCGGCACGGCGCAGGTGGCCGAGCAGTCGTTCTACGAGAGCGCCAACGACGGCGTCGTCCGCTTCGTCGGCGGGGCCACCGTGCAGACGCCCGCCGGCGACCTGATCGCGATGAGCCGCAACATGCAGATCGTCGTGCAGGTCGACGGCAAGGACCGCGAGTCCTACCGCCCGCCCTACGGCGCGCGGCTGCGGGTCAAGGACGGCCAGGACGTCAAGCGCGGCGGCCGGCTCGCCGAATGGGACCCCTACACCACCCCGATCATCACCGAGGTGGCCGGCAAGATCCGCTTCGAGGACCTGGTCGAGGGCGTCTCGTTCCGCGAGGAGGCTGACGAGGCCACCGGCATCGTCAACCGCGTCGTGATCGACTGGCGCGCGTCCACCAAGGGCGGCGACTTGCGGCCGACCCTGGCGGTGCTCGACGAGAGCGGCAACTACAAGCGTCTCGCCAACGGCGCCGAGGCCCGCTACCTGCTGCCGGTCGGGGCGGTTCTCTCCGTCGGCGACGGCGACGAGGCCAAGCCCGGCGACGTGATGGCGCGTCTTCCGACCGAAAGCGCCAAGACTCGGGACATCACCGGCGGTCTGCCGCGGGTGGCCGAGCTGTTCGAAGCCCGCCGTCCGAAGGACTGCGCGGTGATCGCCGAGATGGACGGCCGGGTCGAGTTCGGGCGCGACTACAAGAACAAGCGCCGGATCAAGATCACCCCGGAAGCCGTGGAAGGCAGCGAGCAAGGCGAGGCGGTCGAGTTCCTGATCCCGAAGGGCAAGCACATCGCCGTCCACGACGGCGACGTGATCCGCAAGGGCGAGTACCTGATCGACGGCAACCCGGATCCGCACGACATCCTGCGGATCCTGGGCATCGAGGCGCTGGCCGACTTCCTGGTCAACGAGATCCAGGAGGTCTACCGGCTGCAGGGCGTGCCGATCAACGACAAGCACATCGAGGTGATCGTCCGCCAGATGCTGCAGAAGGTCGAGATCCTCGAGCCGGGCGACACCGGCCTGCTCAAGGCCGACCACCTCGACAAGCTCGAGGTCGAGGAGGAGATCGCCAAGGCCGAAGCCCGCGGCGGGCGTGCGGCGCTGATCCAGCCAGTGCTGCTGGGGATCACCAAGGCGTCGCTGCAGACTCGCAGCTTCATCTCGGCCGCGTCGTTCCAGGAAACCACCCGCGTCCTCACCGACGCGGCGGTTCATGGCAAGCGCGACACGCTCGAGGGGCTGAAGGAGAACGTGATCGTCGGCCGGCTCATCCCGGCTGGCACGGGCTCCTACCTGCGCACCCTGCAGCGGGTCGCGGCCAAGCGCGACGAGGCCCTCGCGGCCAGCCGGGAGCAGCCGATGGCGATCGAGCCGCTGCCGATCGAGATCGCCGAAGAGGCCGCGGCCGAAACGGCCTAGGGTTCAGGGCGAGCTTAGGACTGAGAGCGCCGGTCGGGGTCGGACCCCGGCCGGCGCTTTTTCGTCACGCCCTATCGGCCTCCGCCGCGAGCAGACCTACGATAACGCCGGGACGCAGGAGCGATGCGATGCTGAGGCCTTCGAACCTGATGTGCGCCGCTCTGGCGGCGATAGCCGCGCTCACCGTTGTCGTCGCTCTGCCTTCGATGGCGCGCTCCGCACCATTGCGCTGCACTGAAGGCGGACCCTGCGCCAGCGCTTCCCACAGCTTGCCGTCGGTTGGCCGGCGCCGGCATCAACCGATCGTCATCCCCAAGCAAATCCGTGCGGCGAGCCCTCACATCTGGCAATCCGCCGTCACGAGCGAGACCTTCGTTCCAGCGACCAATCCCCGCCATCATCGGTGCGCGGCTGGGCGCTCTCACTGCCGCCGCTAGGCGGCGCGCGCATCAACGCTTCGGCGGCGATGATCGACAGGATGCGCCAGCGTCCGGCGCTTTCTTCATGTCGACGGCTTCACCTGCTTCGCGCCCGCCGGGCAGGTCTCGGCGACGAAGTGCGCGCGCATCGACGCCTCGGCGTCGATGATCGGCAGGATGTGCCAATGGCCGGCGCCGGTGACCTTCATGTCCATGGTCGTGGGCGAATAAGTCCCGCCGCCGTGCACGTGGTACAGCTCGTCGTGACCGCGGATTTCGCCCTCGAAGTGCGCGCGCCCGTCGTGGAACTCCTGCACCGGGTATGTGCAGTGGTAGATGTGGTTGCAGGGTCCAGCCAGGAACCGCGGGATCGCCTTCGGGGCCACGCACCAGCGTTCGGTCTTCTTGACCAGGCCGAGCCAGTTCGTCGTCACCTCCCAGTATCCCGGGTTGATCGGATAGGGCTGGGCGTGGCCGTGGGCCGGTGCGGCAATCGCTGGCCCGGCAATGGCGGCGAACAGAATGGCGGCGAAGCGGTTCATACGGGTCCTAGGAGTCCGGGCTCGAACGCGGCGCAGCGCGGCTGCGCCTTTGGATGATCGTCTGTCTGCGTACAGACAGGCCCAGCCCGGCGCGCTGACGTAACCGCCCCGTCGCTGAATTTCAACACGCGCCGCTGCGGCCCCGCGTCCCGCCAGCGTCACTGCCCCGGGGACTGCAGGATCTTCGGCTGGCCACTGATCGGCCTGGCCTCCGATCCGGCCGGCGTCGAGTCGCGGTACTTCTGCGCCGCGGCGGCCGAGGCCGCCTCGTGGTCGAGCTCCTCGCGCTTGCTGGCGTCGATCGCGCTCATCACCGGCGATTCGCGGGCGCCTTCGCCGAAGGCCTGGGCGCAGCGGGCTTTCTCGGCCGGCGACAGGTGCAGCGCCTCGGCGTTGGCGCAGCCGAGCGCGCTGCCGCGCAGGCCGGCGCCAAAGCCGGGCAGGGCGCCGCCCGGCAGGCCGGTTCCGGCCCCACCGCCGGGTGCGCCGCCGGCGGGCGCCGCGCCCTGGGGCGCCGGGCCGGTCGGGGGCGCGAACACCGCGCCGGGGATGGCGACGGACGGCGCCAGCGGGGCGCCCTGCTCCTTGGACTTGTGCAGCACGAGCTTGGGCGCCGGCGTGGCGACCTGCGCCTGGGTCCTGACCATGGACGACTGGTACACCACCTTCGGCGGGCCCGGCGTGGGCGCCGGCGCCGGCGGCGCGAGCGGGGTCGGCGAGGGCGCCGGCCTTGGCGTGGGCGTCGGAGTCGGCTTGGGCGTAGCGGCGACAGGCGCTGTCGGCGTCTGTACGGGCTGCGGCGTCGGGCGCGCCGGAGTCGGCGGCTGCGGCTTGGGCGGGGTCGGCTGCGGCTGCGGCGGCGTCGGGGGCGGGGTCGGGGGCGTGGGCGTCGGCTGAACCTGCGGCTTGACGATCCGCGGCAGGATCACCGGCGGCGGGATCGGCTCCGGCTGGGGCACGATCTGCACCTGCACGGCCTCCTCGGGCTCCTCCCGCAGGGGGTAGAAATGGAAGTCCTTCACCACGAAGAAGAACAGCCCGACGTGCGCGACCAGCGAGCCTAGGAAGACCAGGACGTTGCGGCGCAAATGGCGTCGTCGCCGCTGAGCCATTGCCCCTCCGTTTGAACGCGGACGTCCCCACCCAAGCAGGGCCTATGGCGGCGCGCTAGGGCGGAATTTCGGCCGCGACTCTTGAGGCTGCAAGGCCTTGACGACGAGGGGCCATCAGGGGTAGACACCGCGCCTCTTTGAGAGCCGGCTGTGTCGCGCAAGCGGCAGACGCGGTTCGCAAGACGATACGGTCTTCGCGGGGTCACCCACGACGGCCCAGAGCACCGGCCCTCGCGGGGACCTCGCGTGGGCCATTCGTTTTTTGCGAGCGTCGTGTTCCTGGAAAGCCCTCGGGCCAACCGGGTCGGTCTTTGAAATGGTCTGGAACACGCGGCGCCCCTAACGGGACCCGGAGGATTTGCGAGCGATATGGATCGTCAGAATATCCGCATCAGGCTCAGAGCCTTCGATCACCGCGTGCTGGACCATTCAACGCGCGAGATCGTCAACACGGCCAAGCGCACCGGCGCGACCATTCGCGGCCCGATCCCGCTGCCGACCCAGATCGAACGCTTCACCGTCAACCGCTCGCCGCACATCGACAAGAAGTCGCGCGAGCAGTTTGAAATCCGCACGCACAAGCGCGTGCTCGACATCGTCGACCCCACCCCGCAGACCGTGGACGCGCTGATGAAGCTCGCCCTGTCGGCCGGCGTGGACGTCGAGATCAAGCTCTAGGGAGCCGGCAGAGATGCGAACCGGCTTGATCGCCAAGAAGCTCGGCATGACCCGCCTCTTCGACGAGACGGGCAGCCACACCCCCGTGACCGTGCTCAGCCTCGAGGGCTGCCAGGTCACCGGCCAGCGCACCAAGGACAGGGACGGCTATGTCGCCCTGCAGCTCGGCGCGGGCGCCAAGAAGGCCAAGAACACCACCAAGGCCGAGCGCGGCCACTTCGCCAAGGCGCTGGTCGAGCCCAAGCGTCACGTGGTCGAGTTCCGGGTCTCCGAGGACAACCTGATCGACGTGGGCGCCGAGTTCACCGCCGACCACTTCGTGGCGGGCCAGAAGGTGGACGTATCGGGCGTGACCGTCGGCAAGGGCTTCGCCGGCGCCATGAAGCGATGGAACTTCAAGGGCCTGCGCGCCACCCACGGCGTGTCCGTATCGCACCGCTCGCACGGCTCGACCGGCCAGCGCCAGGATCCGGGCAAGGTGTTCAAAGGCAAGAAGATGGCTGGCCACATGGGCCAGGAAAACGTCACCACCCTCAATCTGACCGTGTTCCGCGTGGATGTGGAGCGCGGTCTTATCCTTATTAAGGGGGCGGTTCCTGGAACCGAAGGCGGGTTCGTGAAGATCCGCGACGCCGTCAAGAAGGCGCCGCCGAAGGGCCTGCCGACGCCGGGCGCCATCAAGCAGACCGCCAGCGCAGCGCCGCACGTAGAAGAGGCCCCCGCGGCCGAAGTCGAGACCGGGGGCGACGACCAATGAAAATCGATGTGATCAAGCTGGACGGCGCCAAGAGCGGCTCCGTCGACCTGCCGGACGACATTTTCGGCATCGAGGAGATCCGCGGCGACATCCTGCAGCGCTGCGTCGTCTGGCAGCTCGCCAAGCGCCGGGCCGGCACCCACAAGATTCAGACCCGCAACGAGGTCTCGCGCACCGGCAAGAAGATGTACCGCCAGAAGGGCACCGGCGGCGCCCGTCACGGCTCGCGCCGGGCGGCCCAGTTCGTCGGCGGCGCCAAGGCGCACGGACCGGTGAACCGCAGCCACGAGTTCGACCTGCCGAAGAAGGTGCGGGCGCTGGCTTTGCGGCACGCACTGTCGTCCAAGGCCAAGTCCGGTGATCTGGTGGTGCTGGAGACGGCGGTGGTCGACAGCCCGAAGACCGCCGCCCTGCGCGCCGACTTCGCCAAGATCGGGGTCAAGAACGCCCTGGTGATCACCGGTCCGGAAGTGGACGGCGCCTTCAAGCTCGCCGCCCGCAACATCCCAAGCGTCGATGTGCTGCCGAACGCCGGCCTCAACGTCTACGACATCCTGCGCCGTGACACTTTGGTTCTGACCCGGGCCGCGATCGAGGGCATCGCCGCCCGCTTCGCGGACACGGACGCGGAAGCTAACGCCGCTGGGGAGGCCGCCTGATGCCCGCCGTCCGCCACTACGACACCATCGTCGCCCCGGTGATCACCGAGAAGGCGACCATGCTCTCCGAGCAGAACAAGGTGGTCTTCCGCGTCGCCGCGAACGCGACCAAGCCGCAGATCGCCGAGGCGATCGAGAACCTGTTCAAGGTCAGCGTGGTCAAGGTCAACACCCTCAACGTGAAGGGCAAGACCAAGCGCTTCCGCGGCCGCGAAGGGCGCCGCTCGGACGTGAAGAAGGCCATCGTCACCCTGGCCGAAGGCCAGTCCATCGACATCACGACGGGGCTCTAAGCGATGGCTCTGAAACACTTCAATCCGACCTCGCCGTCGCGCCGCGGCCTGGTGCTGGTCGACAAGAGCGAGCTCCACAAGGGCAAGCCCGAAAAGAGCCTGATCGAAGGCCTGACCAAGACCGGCGGCCGGGGCGGCGGCGGGCGCATCGCCGTGCGTTTCCGCGGCGGCGGCGCCAAGCGCCTTTATCGGCTGGTCGACTTCAAGCGTCGCAAGTTCGATATCCCGGCGACGGTCGAGCGGCTCGAGTACGACCCTAACCGCACCGCCTTCATCGCCCTGATCAAGTACGCCGATGGCGAGCTGGCCTACATCCTGGCCCCGCAACGGCTGAAGGCCGGCGACCAGGTGGTGGCGGCCGAGAAGGTCGACCTGAAGCCTGGCAACGCCTCGCCGCTGCGCAGCCTGCCGATCGGCTCGATGATCCACAACATCGAACTGAAGCCCGGCAAGGGCGGCCAGATCGCCCGTTCGGCCGGCGCCTACGCCCAGCTGGTCGGCCGCGACGCCGGCTACGCCCAGATCCGCCTGGGTTCGGGCGAGCTGCGCATGGTGCAGGACAGCTGCATGGCGACCGTTGGCGCGGTCTCCAACCAGGACCACATGAACGAAGTGCTCGGCAAGGCCGGGCGCGTCCGGCACAAGGGCCGCCGTCCGCACGTCCGCGGCGTCGCCATGAACCCGGTCGACCACCCGCACGGCGGCGGCGAGGGCAAGACCTCCGGCGGCCGTCACCCGGTGACCCCGTGGGGCCAGCCCACCAAGGGCCACAAGACCCGCACCAACAAGACCACGGACAAGTACATCATCCGTAGTCGCCACGTGAAAAAGGCCCGCTAGGCGATGACACGCTCGGTTTGGAAAGGCCCCTTCGTCGACGGTTATCTGCTGAAAAAAGCGGAAACCACGCGAAACTCAGGGCGCAAGGACGTGATCAAGACCTGGTCGCGCCGCTCGACCATCATGCCCGACTTCGTCGGCCTAACCTTCGGCGTCCACAATGGCCAGAAGCACGTGCCAGTGCTGGTCAGCGAGGACATGGTCGGCATGAAGTTCGGCGAGTTCGCGCCGACCCGCTATTTCCCGGGCCACGCCGCCGACAAGAAGGCCAAGAGGAAGTAGCATGGGCAAGCAAGCCAAAGAGCGGCGCCTGAAGCCGGCCGAGGCGATGGCCAAGGTCCGCACGCTGCGCACCAGCGCCCGCAAGCTGAACCTGGTGGCCCAGTCGATCCGCGGCCTGAAGGTCCAGCGGGCGCTGAACGAGCTGGAATTCAGCCCACGCCGCATCGCCGCCGATGTGCGCAAGGCGCTCTATTCGGCGATCTCCAACGCCGAGAACAACCACAGCCTCGACATCGACGCCCTCGTCGTCGCCGAGGCCTTCGTTGGCAAGAACCTGGTGATGAAGCGCTTCTCCGCCCGCGCACGGGGCCGCGCCTCACGCATCGAGAAGCCGTTCTCCGAGATCACCATCGTGGTGCGCGAACTGGGTGAGGCTGCGTAATGGGTCAGAAGGTCAATCCGATCGGGCTGCGCCTCGGCATCAACCGGACCTGGGACTCGCGCTGGTTCGCCCGCAAGGACGACTACGCGCGGCTGCTGCATGACGACATCCGCATGCGCAAGGTGCTCAAGGAGCGTCTGTACCAGGCCGGCGTCTCGCGCATCATCATCGAGCGTCCGCACAAGCAGTGCCGGGTGACGATCTACGCCGCCCGCCCCGGTGTGATCATCGGCAAGAAGGGCGCGGACATCGACAAGCTGCGCAAGGACATCGCGGCGATGACCGACGGCGATGTGTCGCTGAACATCGTCGAGGTGCGCAAGCCGGAGACCGACGCCCAGCTGGTGGCCGAGAACATCGCCCAGCAGCTCGAGCGCCGTGTCGCGTTCCGGCGCGCGATGAAGCGTTCGATGCAGAGCGCGACGCGCCTGGGCGCCAAGGGCGTGCGGGTCGAAGTGGCCGGCCGCCTCGGCGGCGCCGAGATCGCGCGAACCGAGTCGTACCACGAGGGCCGGGTGCCGCGGCACACGCTGCGCGCCGACATCGACTACGGTTTCGCCGAAGCCAAGACCACCTACGGCATCATCGGCGTCAAAGCCTGGATCTTCAAAGGCGAGGTGCTCGAGCACGACCCGATGGCGCAGGACAAGCGTCTGGCGGGCGAGTCAGGCCCCGCCGGCGAGGGCGGTGGCCGCGGCGACCGCCCCGAGCGTGAGCCGCGCGGCCCGCGCCGCGACCGGCGCACCGAGGCGAACGCGTAAGGATCCGCCGCCATGATGTCGCCAAAGAAGACCAAGTACCGCAAGCAGTTCAAGGGCCGCATCCACGGCCTGACGAAGGGCGGCGCGTCGCTGAATTTCGGCTCGCACGGCCTGAAGTCGCTGCAGCCGGAGCGGGTGACCGCGCGCCAGATCGAGGCCGCTCGCCGGGCGATCACCCGGCAGATGAAGCGCCAGGGCCGGGTGTGGATCCGCATCTTCCCGGACGTGCCGGTCTCCGACAAGCCGGCCGAAGTGCGGATGGGCAAGGGCAAGGGCGCGGTGGAATACTGGGCCGCCCGCGTGGCGCCCGGCCGGATCATGTTCGAGGTCGACGGCGTGCCGGACGACATCGCCCGCGAAGCGCTGCGGCTCGGCGCGGCCAAGCTGCCCGTCCGCACCCGGATCGTCACCCGTCTCGACGCCGGTCTGGAGCATGCAGCATGAAGATCGATGAAGTCCGCCGGCTGACGAGCGACGAGCTCGCCGCCCAGCTGCTGTCGCTGAAGAAGGAGCAGTTCAACCTGCGCTTCCAGGCCGCGACCAGCCAACTGGAAAAGACCCACCGCGTCGACGAGGTCCGCAAGGACATCGCGCGCATCAAGACCGTATTGCGCGCCAAGGCGCCGAGCGCCTGAGGACGATAGCAAGATGCCCAAGCGAATTCTCGAAGGCGTAGTGGTCTCCGACAAGGGGAACAAGACGGTGGTGGTGAAGGTGGAACGCACCTTCCTGCACCCGCTCCTGAAGAAGACCGTGCGCCGCTCAAAGAAGTACCACGCCCACGACGAGGCCAACGCCTACCACGAGGGCGAAGTCGCCCGCATCGTCGAGTGCGCCCCGAAGTCGAAGCTGAAGACCTGGGAGGTCCTGCCGAAGGACGCCCAGGGCGCCGGCGCCTGAGCCCGAGAAGGATCTTCCAGCCATGATCCAGATGCAGACCAATCTCGAGGTCGCCGACAACTCGGGCGCGCGGCGGGTGATGTGCATCAAGGTGCTCGGCGGCGCCGGTCGCCGCTACGCCTCGGTGGGCGACCGCATCGTCGTGTCGGTCAAGGAAGCCATTCCGCGGGGACGGGTGAAGAAGGGCGACGTGCTGCAAGCCATCGTCGTTCGCACCAACCAGGCCATCAAGCGCAAGGACGGCTCGGTGATCCGCTTCGACAAGAACGCAGCGGTGATCGTCAACAAGCAGTCCGAGCCGATCGGCACCCGCATCTTCGGACCGGTTCCGCGCGAGCTGCGCGCCAAGAACCACATGAAGATCATTTCGCTCGCGCCGGAGGTGCTCTGACCATGGCCGCCAAGATCAAAAAGGGCGACCGGGTGATGCTGCTCACCGGCAAGGACAAGGGCCGCACCGGCAATGTGGTGCGCGTGATGCCGAAGGACAGCCGCGTGCTGGTCTCGGGCCTGAACATGGTCCAGCGCCACACCCGCCCGTCGCAGGGCGACCCGCAAGGGGGCATCAAGCACAAAGAGGCGTCGGTGCACGTCTCCAACGTCGCCATCGTCGATTCCAACGGCAAGCCGACCCGCGTCGGCTTCAAGGTCGAGGACGGCAAGAAGGTCCGCGTGGCCAAGACCACCGGGGAAGTGATCCATGGCTGAGACCCAGACCTACGAGCCGCGGCTGAAGGGCGACTACCGCGCCCGCATCCGCCCGGCCCTAAAGGAAAAATTCAAGTACACCAACGAGATGCGGATCCCGCGGCTCGACAAGATCGTCGTGAACATGGGCATCGGCGAAGCGGTGGGCGATTCCAAGAAGGCCGCCGCGGCGATGAAGGACCTGGCCGCGATCACCGGCCAGAAGCCCATGCCGACCAAGGCCCGCACTTCGATCGCCGGCTTCAAGCTGCGCGAGGGCATGGTCATCGGCGCCAAGGTCACGCTGCGCAAGGACCGGATGTACGAGTTCCTCGACCGGCTGATCACCATCGCCCTGCCGCGGGTGAAGGACTTCCGGGGCCTGAAGCCGACCAGCTTCGACGGCCGCGGCAACTACGCCATGGGGCTTCGCGAACACATCGTGTTCCCGGAGATCAACTACGACCAGATCGACCAGGTCTGGGGCATGGACATCATTGTCTGCACCACGGCCGAGACCGACGACGAGGCCCGTGAGCTGCTCCGCGAATTCCAGTTCCCGTTCAACGCTTAAGCAGACGGGAGAGAGACTGAAATGGCCAAGAAAAGCGCCGTAAACCGCAACGAGATGGTCCGCCGCCTGGTGAAGACCAAGGCCGCCAAGCGCAATGCGCTGAAGGCGATCGCCAACGACGAGAACCTGTCGCTGGACGAGCGCTTCGAAGCGCGCCTGAAGCTGGCGGCGATGCCGCGCAACTCGTCGCCGACGCGCATCCGCAACCGCTGCATGCTGACGGGGCGTCCGCGCGCCTTCTATCGCAAGATGAAGATGAGCCGGATCGCGCTGCGCGAACTGGGGTCGCAGGGACAGATCCCCGGCCTCGTGAAGTCGAGCTGGTGAGGAGGATCTGATGCCCGCCAACGATCCCATCGGCGACATGATCGCCCGCATCAAGAACGCCGCCGAACGGCGCCGCGCGAAGGTGGTCACGCCTGCGTCGCGGATGCGCCAGCGTGTCCTCGACGTGCTGCAGACTGAAGGCTACATCCGTGGCTACACCCGCAGCGAGTCGGCCCAGGGCTTCGCCCAGTTCGAGATCGAGCTGAAGTACTACGACAACGAGCCGGTGATCGCGGAGATCTCCCGCGTCTCCAAGCCCGGCCGCCGCGTCTACACCTCCATCGGCGATCTGCCGCCGGTGAAGAACGGCCTCGGCATCTCGATCCTGTCGACGTCCAAGGGCGTCATGTCCGACACCGCCGCCCGCGACGCCAACGTCGGCGGCGAAGTGCTCTGCCGCGTCTACTAGGGCAGGGGAGGAGCTTTTCAGATGTCGCGCATCGGCAAGAAGGCGATCTCGATCCCAACTGGCGTCACCGTGACGCTGGACGGGCAGAAGGTCACCGTCAAAGGCCCCAAGGGCGAACTCAGCTGGACCGTGGTCGACGAGATCGCGGTGAGCCAGGAGGAAGGCGGCCTGACGTTCACGCCGCACAACGACAGCCAGCGCTCGCGCAGCATGTGGGGGCTCTCGCGCACCCTGGTCGCCAACATGGTCCAGGGCGTCACCCAGGGCTACGAAGAGAAGCTGGAACTGGTCGGCGTCGGCTATCGCGCGGCGATGAAGGGCCGGGCGCTCTCGATGCAGCTCGGCTTCTCGCACGACGTCGACATCCCTGCGCCGGACGGCATCACCTTCGCCACGCCCCGGCAGACCGAGGTGGTGATCAGCGGCATCGACAAGCAGCTGGTCGGCGAAATCGCCGCCCGCATCCGCAAGATCCGCCCGCCTGAGCCGTACAAGGGCAAGGGCGTTCGCTATGCCGGCGAGAAGGTTCGCCGCAAGGAAGGCAAGAAGAAGTAATCGCCATGGCGCTTTCCCAACGCAAACCCGCCTTGCGCCGCGCCCAGCGCGTCCGCCTGCGCCTCAAGAAGGTGGGCAACGGTCGCCCGCGTCTTTCGGTGTTCCGCTCGGCGAAGAACATCTACGCCCAGGTGATCGACGACGCCCGCGGCGTAACGCTGGCGCACGCCTCGACGCTCGAGGAGAAGGGCGCCAAGGGCGCGGACAAGGACGCCGCCGCCCGCGTCGGCGCCCTGATCGCCAAGCGCGCGCTCGACAAGGGCGTGACCGAAGTCGTGTTCGACCGCGGCGGCTACATTTTTCACGGCCGCATCAAGGCCCTCGCGGAAGCTGCCCGCGAAGCCGGCCTCAGCTTCTAAGGATCGACTCGCATGGCCCGTGGACCTGAAAACAGAGACCGGCGCGAACGCCGCGATCGCAACGATGATCGCGCCGACAGCGACATCATCGAGAAGCTCGTCTACATCAACCGCGTCGCCGCCACCGTGAAGGGCGGCCGCCGGTTCTCGTTCGCCGCCCTGATGGTGGTGGGCGACCAGAAGGGCCGCGTCGGCTACGGCCACGGCAAGGCCCGCGAGGTGCCCGAGGCGATCCGCAAGGCGACCGAGGAAGCCAAGAAGTCGATGATCCGCGTGCCGCTGCGCGAGAGCCGCACGTTGCACCACGACGGCGCCGGCCGTTGGGGCGCCGGCAAGATCATGATGCGCGCCGCGCCTCCCGGCACCGGCATTATCGCCGGCGGTCCGATGCGGGCGGTGCTCGAAGCGCTGGGCGTGCAGGACGTGGTCGGCAAGCGGCTCGGCTCGTCCAATCCCTACAACATGGTGCGCGCGACCTTCGAGGCGCTGAAGGTGCAGTCCTCGCCGCGGCAGGTCGCCTCCAAGCGCGGCAAGAAGGTCGCCGACATCATCGGCCGCCGCGCCGACGGCGCCGCCGCCGAAGCGGAGGCTTGAGCATGGCCAAGGTGACCGTAAGACAGACCGGCAGTCCGATCCGCCGCAAGAAGGACCAGCGCGCGACGCTGATTGGCCTTGGCCTCAACAAGGTCGGTCGCACCTCGACGCTGGAAGACACCCCCTCCGTGCGCGGCATGATCGCCAAGCTCGCCCACATGGTCGAGGTGGTGGAGTAGGGCTGAATCGCCTCTGTTCCCCCTGCCGGGGGAACTCCCGGCGAAGCCGGGTAAGGGGGCCTCCGCCGCCAAGAAGTTGTGGGGCCGGAGGCCCCCTTCGGCCCTCCGGGCCACTTCCCCCCGACAGGGGGAAGAGAGTGAGAACCAAAGCCGAGTCGGAGCCCAGCTCCGGCGCAAACTCCAAGGAGAAGGCGCAGATGACCAAGCTCAACGAACTGTCCCCGAGCCCGGGGTCGACCAAGAACCGCATGCGCGTCGGCCGAGGGCCGGGCTCCGGCAAGGGCAAGACCGCCGGGCGCGGCGTGAAGGGTCAGAAGGCGCGCTCCGGCGTCGCCATCGCCGGCTTCGAGGGCGGCCAGATGCCGCTGCACATGCGCATGCCCAAGCGCGGCTTCAAGAATCCCGACCGGCTGCAGTTCGCCGAGGTGAACCTGTGGCGGATCGAGCAGGCGATCGCCGCCGGCAAGCTGAATGCGAAGAAGCCGATCGATGCGGCGGCGCTGATCGCCGCCGGCGTGGTTCGCCGCGCCTGGGACGGGGTGAAGCTGCTGGGCACGGGTGAGCTGAAGTCGAAGCTCGACATCACCGTCTATTCGGCCACCGGTTCGGCTCGCGCGGCCGTCGAGGCGGCGGGCGGCAGCCTGACCACCACCAAGCCGGCGGCTGTCCAAGCCGAGGTTTGACGCCGCAGCGTCACCGGCCGCGTTTCATGGCGGGGCCGGGATGACGAAGCCGTCGCGAGGTCCTATCTAGGGCCCGCGCATCTTCGCTGAAGGGTTCCAGATGGCTTCGGCCGCCGAGCAGCTAGCCGCCAATCTTGACGTCGGGGCCTTCGCCAAGGCCACCGAGCTCCACAAGCGCCTCCTCTTCACCCTGGGCGCGATGATCGTCTACCGGCTGGGGACCTACATCCCGATCCCGGGGATCGACCCGGGCGCGATCGCCGCGCTGATCGATCGCCAGCAGAACGGCATCTTCGGCATGGCCAACCTGTTCTCGGGTGGCGCGGTGTCGCGGATGGCGATCTTCGCCCTCAACGTGATGCCCTACATCTCGGCGTCGATCATCGTGCAGCTCCTCGGCACCATGTATCCGCCATGGGAGAAGCTGCGGAAGGAAGGCGGCGAGGCCGGCCGCAAGCAGCTCAACCAGTACACCCGCTACCTGACCGTGCCGCTGGCGGTGTTCCAGGCCGGCGGCATCGCCATCGCGCTGCAGAACAGCCAGGGCGCGGTCATGAACCCTGGCCCGTTCTTCGTCATCTCGACCGTGGTGACGCTGACCACCGGCACCCTGTTCCTGATGTGGCTGGGCGAGCAGATCACCAGCCGCGGCGTCGGCAACGGCGTCTCGCTGATCATCTTCGCGGGGATCGTCGCCCGCCTGCCGACGGCCCTCTTCCAGCTGTTCTCCCAATCCCACAGCGGCCAGCTAAACCCGGGCATGCTGCTGTTCTTCCTCGCCATGGCGGTGGGCGTGATCATCTTCATCGTGTTCATGGAACGATCGCAGCGCCGGCTGCTGGTGCAATATCCCAAGCGACAGCAGGGCAACCGCATGTTCGGCGGCGAGACCAGCTTCCTGCCGCTGAAGATCAACGTCTCCGGCGTGATCCCGCCGATCTTCGCCTCGTCGCTGCTGGCGATTCCCTACACGCTGACCACCTTCCTCAATCAGACCAACCTGCCGAGCTACCTGCAGTGGCTGCCGGCCTTCGCCGCCGAGCTGAACCACGGCCGGCCCGCCTACATGGTCGCCTACGGCCTGATGATCATCTTCTTCTCGTTCTTCTACACCTCGGTGGTGTTCAACCCGGAGGACACCGCGGAGAACCTGCGCAAGTACGGCGGCTTCCTCCCCGGCATTCGGCCCGGCAAGCGCACGGCCGAGTACATCGACTACGTGCTCACCCGCCTGACGGTGCTCGGCGCGCTCTACATCGCCGCCGTCTGCCTGCTGCCGGAGGCGCTGATGGCCTCGAACCAGATCAGCACCTACTATTTCGGCGGCACCTCGATCCTGATCGTCGTCTCGGTGACGATGGACACCGTCGCCCAGATCGTCTCGCACCTGCAGGCCCACCAGTACGAGGGCCTGATCCGCAAATCCAAGCTCCGCGGCGCCCGCAAATAGCCGCGGCGCTTGCCTGCCGTCAGGGCAGATCAAGGAATCGGGAAGAACAGCGGCTATAAGAGAGTCGCGGCGCCGCGTTTCGAACGCGGCCCAGAGAAGAAGAAAGTTCCAAGGGGGGTCAATGAACCTGATCCTGTTCGGCCCGCCCGCGGCCGGCAAGGGCACCCAGGCCAAGCGATTGGTCGAGACCCGCGGCATGGTGCAGCTTTCCACCGGCGACATGCTGCGCGCCGCGATCGCCTCGGGCTCCGAGCTCGGCCAGCGCGTCGACGGCATCATGAAGCGCGGCGAGCTGGTCTCGGACGAGATCGTCGTCGAGCTGATCGAGGATCGCCTCCCCGAGGCCGAGGCCGCCGGCGGGGCGATTTTCGACGGCTTCCCCCGCACCATCGCCCAGGCCGAGGCGCTCGATCTGATGCTGGACAAGCGCCGCCGGCCGATCGATCTGGTGATCCGTCTCAAGGTCGACGACGCGGCCCTGATGCAGCGGATCGCCGGCCGCTACGCCGAATCCGCCCGTCCCGACGACAATCCCGAGACGTTCAAGGTGCGCCTGGCCGCCTACAACGAGCAGACCGCGCCGCTGCTGCCCTACTACCGGCGTCACAACAGGCTGGTGGAAGTGGACGGCATGGGCATGGTCGAAGACGTCGCCGCCGCCATCGATGCGGCGATCGACGGGCCGAGGGTCTAGCCGGGGGCGTCGCGGCGTCGCAGCGAGGGTCCGAATAAGGCGCAATCCGCCCCTTCGGCATTGACGCGCACCCTCCGATCCCTATATGGGGACCCTTCCGCGAAAGGGCGCGTCGCCGCGCCGGCGCCGCGCCTGAAGATGGCGCGGTTGCCGGGCGCGTGCTTCGCGTTCTTGCCGTGACCAGGAGAAGAGCGCGCAGTGGCCCGTATCGCAGGCGTCAACATACCTACCAACAAGCGCGTCGTGATCGCGCTGCAGTACATCCATGGCATTGGCGAAGCCAAGGCCAAGGAGATCGTCCACAAGGTCGGCATCGAGGACGCCCGGCGCGTCAACCAGCTCACCGACGCCGAGGTGCTGCAGATTCGCGAGACGATCGACCGCGACTACCAGGTCGAAGGCGACCTGCGGCGCGAGACCGCCACCAACATCAAGCGGCTGATGGACCTGGCCTGCTACCGCGGCCTGCGTCACCGCAGAGGCCTCCCGGTCCGCGGCCAGCGCACCCACACCAACGCCCGCACCCGCAAGGGTCCGGCGAAACCCATCGCCGGCAAGAAGAAGTAAGGGGCGTCCCGAATGGCCAAGGAACCGGCGCGCGTCAAAAAGCGCGAGCGCAAGAACATCACCTCGGGCGTCGCGCATGTGAACGCCTCGTTCAACAACACCATGATCACCATCACCGACGCCCAGGGGAACACCATCTCCTGGTCCAGCGCCGGCATGATGGGCTTCAAGGGCTCACGCAAGTCGACGCCTTACGCCGCCCAGATGGCGGCCGAGGACGCCGGCAAGAAGGCCTCCGAACACGGCGTGCGCACCCTGGAAGTGAACGTTTCCGGCCCCGGCTCCGGCCGCGAGTCGGCGCTGCGCGCCCTCCAGGCCGCCGGCATGACCATCACCACCATTCGCGACGTCACCCCGATACCGCACAACGGCTGCCGGCCGCCTAAGCGCCGGCGCGTCTAGAGTTTCCGCCCCACCTTGCCCCATCGCCGGCGCGGCGCCGCCAAGCCGCCGGCGACACCCCGTCCGAGGGAAATCCGCCTGTGATTGAACGAAACTGGAACGAGCTCATCCGCCCCGAGAAGCCGCAGATCGAGACCGGCGCTGACGGCGTGCGCAAGGCGCGCATCGTCGCCGAGCCGCTCGAGCGCGGGTTCGGCGTCACGCTCGGCAACTCCCTGCGCCGCGTGCTGCTGTCGTCCCTCCAGGGCGCGGCGGTGACGGCCATTCAGATCGACGGCGTCGTGCACGAGTTCTCCCCGCTCGAGGGCGTGCGCGAAGACGTCGTCGACATCGTGCTCAACATCAAGCAGCTGGCGCTGCGCATGCACTCCGACGGCCCCAAGCGCATGACCCTGCGCGCGACCGGCCCCGGCGCGGTCACCGCCAGCCAGATCGAGGCCCCCTCGGACATCGAGATCCTCAACGGCGACCACGTGCTGCTGACGCTGGACGAAAGCGCCTCGGTGCGCATCGAGTTCACGGTGCAGACCGGCAAGGGCTACGTCCCGGCCGAGCGCAACCGCCCGGAAGACGCGCCGATCGGCTTGATTTCGGTCGATGCGGTGTATTCGCCGGTGCGCCGCGTCGCCTACCGCGTCGAGCCGACCCGCCAGGGCCAGAGCCTCGACTACGACAAGCTGATCATGGAAGTGGAGACCAACGGCGCGGTGACGCCCGTTGACGCCGTGGCCTACGCCGCGCGCATCCTGCAGGACCAGCTGCAGGTGTTCATCACCTTCGAGGAGCCGAAGAAGAAGCTCGAAGGCGAGGCCAAGCCGGAACTGCCGTTCAACCCGGCGCTGCTGAAGAAGGTCGACGAACTCGAGCTCTCGGTCCGTTCGGCCAACTGCCTGAAGAACGACAACATCGTCTACATCGGCGACCTGATCCAGAAGACCGAGGCGGAGATGCTGCGGACCCCGAACTTCGGTCGCAAGTCCTTGAACGAGATCAAGGAAGTGCTGGCGAACATGGGCCTGCACCTGGGCATGGACGTCACCAACTGGCCGCCGGAAAACATCGAAGAGCTGGCCAAGAAGTTCGAAGACCAGATCTGACGCGTATCTGAGGTATAAGGCCCGTCGCGAGACGGCCCGCGTAGAGGAAAGAGGATAGATCGCCATGCGCCACGGTTACGCGCACCGCAAACTGGGCCGCACGACGAGCCATCGCACCGCCATGTTCGCCAACATGGCCGCTTCGCTGATCAAGCATGAGCAGATCGTCACCACCCTGCCGAAGGCCAAGGAGCTGCGCCCCTTCGTCGAGAAGCTGGTGACCCTGGCCAAGAAGGGCGACCTGCACGCGCGCCGCATCGCCATCTCCCGCGTCCGCGACGTCGACCAGGTCGGCAAGCTCTTCGCCACGCTCGGCCCGCGCTACACCGCCCGCAACGGCGGCTACATCCGCGTGCTCAAGGCCGGCTACCGCCACGGCGACAACGCCCCGATGGCGGTTATCGAGTTCGTCGACCGCGACGTGAAGGAAAAGGGCAAGGACTCCGGTCCGGTCCAGGCGTCGAGCGGCGGCGAAGACTAGGCTCGCTAGGGAAGGTGGTTCCGCCTCCCCATTCCACCGCATATTTCGGTCATAGCCGGGCGTAAGTCCCCGGCTATCCAAGAACGCGCGCCTGCGAGGTGGCCGTGCTTGGCACGGCCACGGCGAATTCCGTGTGCATGGGCAGCCGGGACTTACGCCCGGCTGTGACCGCGAGGGAAGCAACCAGTCTTTCCGAGGTTGACGAATTAGTTGCGATATGCGTTAAATATTGCGTCATCTGCAACGGAGCGCGCCATGACCTCGTTCACCCCCGTCGTTTTCTACCGCGACCCGATGGCCGCGCTGAAATGGCTCGAGCGCGCGTTCGGCTTCGAGACCAGCCTGCTGGTCACCGACGACAACGGCAGGGTCGGCCACGCGGAGATGCGCTTCGGCGACGGCCACATCGGCGTCGGTGAGGAGTGGGGCGCGGCGGAGCTGATCGGGCCGGCGAAGATGCGCAGCCCCGCTTCGACCGACAACGTCGCCACCCAGTTCATCCGCGTGGCGCTGGAGAGCGGCATCGACGACCATTGCGCCAAGGCCGAGGCGGCCGGCGCGCGCATCACCCAAAGGCCGGCCGACCAGTTCTACGGCGCCCGCGTCTACCGCGCGCTCGACCTGGAAGGCCATGTCTGGTGCTTCGACCAGAAGATCAGCGACCTGTCGCTGGCCGACATGGAAAAGGCCAGCGGCCTTACCCTCAAGACCTCGCTCTAGGAGGCGGCCATGGACGTTCCACCGATCTCCCCACTGCTGTTCTACCGCGACGCCAAGGCGGCGCTGGATTTCCTGGAGCGTGCGTTCGGCTTCGAGACCCGGCTGCTGGTCGACGACGGCCAGGGCGGCGTGATCCACTCGGAGTGCGCGTTCGAGGGCCATGTGGTGATGGTCTGCGGTCCGCCGAGCGGCCAGTGGGCCTCGCCGCTCGATCTGGGCGGCAAGCGCACCGGATCGGTGCACGTGCAAGTGCAGGGCGGCATCGATGCGCTGTGCGAGCAGGCGCGCGCGGCCGGCGCGACGATCGAGCGCGAGCCGGCCGACCAGCCCTATGGCGATCGGGTGTTCACATGCCTCGATCCGGAGGGCCACAGCTGGTCGTTCGGCCAGACCCTGCAGATCATGTCGGCGGACGAGATGACCAAAGCCACCGGCCACGTCGTCCACGCGAAGCCCTAGGAGACCGTCGATGGCCGCCAAGACCGGCTTCCAGCCGTCCGTGATCTACCAGGACCCCAAGGCCGCGATCCGCTGGCTTGAGGCGGCGTTCGGATTCGAACTCGCGATCTACATCGAGGATGACGCCGGCGGCTTCGTCCACTGCCAGATGCGCTACGGCGGGGCGCTGATCTCGGTCGGCCAGGAGTGGGATGAGCCGTTCAAGAGCCCGCTGAAACTCGGCGGCAAGAACACCCAGCTCACGTCCATCAACATCGCCTCCGACGTCGACGCGCACTGTGCACTGGCCAGGGCGGCCGGCGCTGTGATCATCGCCGAACCTGAAACGCAGTTCTACGGCGACCGCAGCTACCGCTGCCGGGATCCCGAGGGTCACTACTGGAGCGTCAGCCAGACCGTGGAAGAGGTCACTCGCGAGGCGGCGGAGGAACGCGCACCAGGGCTGAAAATCACCGGATGGGTCTGATGGACGCCAAGAGGGCCGAAGCCGAGCTGATCGCCTACGCGGCGACCTTCCCCGCAGCCTGGGAGGACCATCCCTGGGACCATACGGTGATGAAGGTCGGCAAGAAGGTGTTCGTCTTCTTCGGCGGCGCGGCCTCGCCGCCGGGCGAGCTGTCGCTGACCGTGAAGCTGCCGATCTCCTACGAGATGGCGCTGACGCTGCCGTTCATGTCGCCCGCGGGCCATGGCCTCTGGAAAGGCGGCTGGGCGGCGCTGCGCCAGCGCGACGGCGACGACATCGACCTCCAAACCATCCGGGGCTGGATCGTCCAGAGCTATCGCGCGGTCGCGCCGAAGAAGCTGGTCAAGCAGTACGACGCCGCGCCACGGGAGGCGGCCGAATGACCGACTTCGACCTCGAACGAACCTACCTCTTCATCGACGGCGCCGGCGGCCTGGCGGCGCAGGCGGTTGGTCCCACCTTCTGGGCCGAGATCGCCAACAACCCGCACGCCGGCGGTACGATGATCAGCGCCGGGGCCGGCGAGGCCGATTGGACGCAATGGGAGATGCATCCGGCCGGGGCCGAGGTGCTGGTGATCCTCGAGGGCGCGCCGCGGATCTGGCTCGAGCACCCGGACGGGCGCCTGGAGACGATCGCATCGCGCCCGGGCGCAACCGTCGTCGTGCCCAAGGGCGCCTGGCACCGGATCGAATCCGAACACCCGCACAGGATCCTCTACGTCACCTATGGCCCCGGCACGACGCACCGGCCGGTGACCGACGAGGACCGCGCTGGCGCGGCGGCGGCGTTGCGCCGCGCATGAGTGCAGCCGCTCAGAGCAAATACCCAGACGCCGGCGCTCAGATCGATCGGACCTTGGCCGCACTGGCCGATCCGCATCGGCGGCGCGTGGTCGAGGTGCTGCGCGCCGGGCCACGGCCGGCTGGCGAGATCGCCAAGGCTGTGGGTCTCGCCCCGCCCGCCATGAGCCGCCACCTGCGCACGCTGCGGCGTTCGGGCCTGGTGGAGGAGTCGCATCCTGACTTCGATGCGCGCGTGCGGGTCTATGCACTGAGGGCAGGCGCGATGGACGAGCTGAAGGCGTGGCTGGAGGAGACCGAGCGGATGTGGGCGGCGCAGCTCTTGGCGTTCAAGGCGCACCTGGAGCAGCCGCCGACGTATCCGAAGCTAGGCGAGAAGGACGAGGCGTGAGCTCCAGGGTCCTGGTGTCGCTGCGGGTGAAGGCCTCGCCCGACCGCGCGTTCGCCGCGTTCGTGAACGAGATCGGCGCCTGGTGGCAGGCGAGTCCGCTATTCGCGTTCACGCCGCGCGACCCCGGCGTGCTGGCGTTCGAGCCCGGCGAGGGCGGGCGCCTCGTCACCACGCTGCCGAGCGGCCGGGTGTTCGAGATCGGCAAGATCCGCGCCTGGGCGCCGCCCCACCGGCTGGTGTTCGGCTGGCGCCAAGCCGCGTTCGCGCCCGGCCAGGACACTGAGGTCGAGGTCCGCTTCGAGCCGGTCGGCGACGAGACGCGGGTCACGGTCGAACACCGCGGCTGGGACACGGTGCCCGCCGAGCACGTCGCCCGCCACGGCTTCCCCAACGCCGTGTTCCTGACGCGCCACGGCGAGTGGTGGCAGAGGCTGCTGGCGTCGTACAAGGCCAAGGTGGGGAGCGCCCAGGGATGAACGCGGTGGCCGAGTTGATTACAGACGCGCCGCCGCCGGCGAAGCCGCGTGGGCGCCAGGCGGCCTTCGGCTTCATCTACGCCAGCTCGGTGATGAGCGCCCTGTCGTTCGGGCTGATGATCCCGGTGCTGCCGGGGCTGATCCGCTCGTTCATCGGCGCCACCAACGCCACGACCACCGCCGCGGCCGCCGACTGGCAGTTCATCTTCACCCTCACCTGGGGCTTCATGCAGTTCATCTCCGGCCCGGTGCTGGGGATGATCTCCGATCGCTATGGTCGTCGGCCGGTGATGCTGATCTCGATCTTCGGCCTGTCGCTCGACTTCCTGGTCATGGCCTTCGCCCCGACCCTGGCCTGGCTGCTGCTGGGCCGCGTGCTGAACGGCGCGACCGCGGCCACCTTCTCCACCGCCAACGCCTATGTCGCCGACATCGCCACGCCGGCGACGCGAGCGCGCTATTTCGGCTGGATGAGTTCGGCCTTCAGCGTCGGCTTCCTGCTCGGGCCGGCCGCCGGCGGCGTGCTGGCCACGATGCCGATCCATATCGGCGTCCTGCACCTGGCGGCGATCCGCACGCCGTTCGTGGTCGCGGCCGGCCTGTGCGCGGTGAACTGGATCTACGGCCTGCTGGTGCTGCCGGAGTCGCTGCCGCCGGAGCGCCGGATCGCGGCGTTCAACTGGCGGCGGGCCAATCCGGTGGCCAGTCTCTCGCTGCTGCGCGCCCACACCGACCTGCTGCCGCTGGCGGTGATCAACTTCCTCAACCAGCTGGCCCAGCAGGTGCTGCCGGGGATCTTCGTGCTCTACACCCAGCTGCGCTACGGCTGGTCGCTGCGGTTCCTAGGCGTCACCTTCGTCATCACCGGCGTGCTGGGCATCCTGGTGCAGTCGCTGGTGGTCGGGCCGGTGGTGCGCCGCATCGGCGAGCGCGGTGCGGTGATCGTCGGGGCGGCGTCGGGCATGGTCGGCTTCACCATCTACGCGCTCGCGTCGACGCCGACGGTCTATTTCATCGGCATGCCTTTCTTCGCGCTGATCGGGCTGATGCAGCCGGGCCTGCAGGGCCTGATGACCCAGCACGTCACCGGCTCGGAGCAGGGACGCTTGCAGGGCGCGAACCAGTCGACCGGCGGCATCGCCGCGATCATCGGCCCGATCTTCCCACTCACCTTCGCCTTCGCCCTGCGCCGCGTGCCGGACTTGCCGGGGCTGCCGATCCTGATCGCGGCCGGCCTGCTGGGCGTGGCCCTGGTGCTCAGCCTCCGCTTCGCCCGCAGGGATGCGCGAGCGTCACTCGCCGCCTAAGTTCGCGCCGGACGGTTCAGGCGGGCGACCCGCGGTGCTAAGAGCCCCGAACGGCGGTTAGACCAGGGGAGGCGTCGTGAGCGAGACGACGCCATCTGTTCCTGGCCCCACGCCGGCGCGGCGCGCCCGGCCCGCCGCGCTCGGTTTCATCTACGCCGCCGTGATGATGAACACGATCTCGATGGGCGTGATCGCCCCGGTGTTCCCGGTGCTGGTCAAGAACCTGACCGGGCAGGGCGACGCCGGCGCCGCGCAGATCATGGGCGTGTTCGGTGCGGTCTGGGCGCTGATGCAGCTCATCTTCGCGCCGATCTTCGGCAACCTCTCTGACCGGTACGGCCGCCGGCCCGTGCTACTGGTGGTGCTGTTCGGGCTCGCGTTCGACTACCTGGTGATGGCGCTGGCGCCCAACATCGGCTGGCTGTTCATCGGCCGCGTGATCTCTGGGATCACCGCCTCGAGTGGGTCGGCGGCGGGCGCCTATGTCGCCGACATCTCGACACCCGAGGACCGGGCGCGCAACTTCGGTCGCTTCCAGGCCGCCGCCAACGCCGGCATCCTGCTGGGACCGGCGCTGGGCGGCTTCGTGGGCGCATGGGACCCACGCGCGCCGTTCTGGATCGCGGCCGCCCTGGCCTTCGCCAACGGCCTCTACGGCTGCTTCATCGTGCCGGAGTCGCTCTCGCACGAACGCCGCGCGCCGTTCCGCTGGCGCCGCGCCAATCCGATCGGCGCCGGGGCGCTGCTGCTGAGCAGCAAGGGCCTGCTCGGCATGGCCGGGATCCTGTTCGTGGCCCAGTTCGCCGGCTCGTCGTTCAACAGCATCTTCCAGTTCTACACCCACTACCGCTACGGCTGGGGCCCGCCACAGATCGCCTTTCTGCTGATGGGCCTTGGGGGCGGCAACATCGTGATCCAGAGCCTGGTGTCGGGATGGGCGGCGCGCCGGCTGGGGGAGCGCGGCGCGGTCATCGCCGGCATGACCCTGGGTGTGGCCGGTTTCGCCGCGATCGGCCTGGCGCCCACCGCGCCGCTGTTCTGGGCCGGCCTGATCGTGGTGATGTTCTCCAGCATCTCGTTCCCCAACCTGTCGTCGCTGCTCTCGCAGCGGGTCGGTGTCGACCAGCAGGGGCAGTTGCAGGGCGCGCTCGCCATCCTGTTCGGCCTGGCCCAGCTGATCGGCCCGATCGTGTTCAGCAACGTGTTCGCCTGGTCGATCGGGGCGGGGAAGACCCTGAATGCGCCCGGACTTTCGCTGATGGTGGGCGCGAGCCTGATCGCGCTCGGCGTACTGCTGGCGGTCCGCTATGCGCGTCCGCCAGCGGCGCCGCTGGCTTCCGGCGCGACCTGACGCCATCATTGCGCCAGGAACCTCCATAGTTTGCGCGAGCGATGAAACCTCTTTCAAGACCCATCCTGCTGATCTGTCTGCTCAGCCTGGGCGCCGGCGCCGCGTCCTGCGCCAAGTCCCAGCCCGCCAACCTGCCGCAGCCCGACCGCCGCGAGGTCCCGGGCGATGCGGCGACCATGCGGCTGTCGTTCTCGCCGATCGTGAGGAAGACTGCGCCGGCGGTGGTGAACGTCTATTCGCAGCGCGTCGTGCGCACCCAGGTCGATCCGTTCTGGGGCATGTTCACCAACGGCGGCGTGCCGCAGGACCGCATCGCCCAGTCGCTCGGCTCCGGCTCGATTGTGCGGCCCGACGGGGTGATCGTCACCAACCACCACGTCATCGACGGCGCCCAGGAGATCAAGGTGGTGACCGCCGACCGGCGCGAGTGGCCGGCCACGGTGCTGCTCGACGATCCGCGCGCGGACCTGGCGGTGCTGAAGATCGATCCGGGCGCCGAGCGCCTGCCGTCCATCGCCATCGATGACGCCAGCGACGTGCAGGTGGGCGACCTGGTGCTGGCGATCGGCGATCCGTTCGGCGTCGGCCAGACCGTGACCAACGGCATCGTCTCGGCGCTTTCCCGTTCCGACACCGGCGTCAACAACTTCTCCTCGTTCATCCAGACCGACGCGGCGATCAATCCCGGTAACTCCGGCGGGCCCCTGGTGGACATGAACGGCGACCTGATCGGGGTGAACACGGCGATCCTCTCCGGCTCAGGCACGTCGTCCGGCGTCGGGTTCGCCATTCCGGCCGCGCTGGTGAAGCAGGTGGTGACCACCGCGCTCGGCGGCGGCCACACGGTGGTGCGGCCGTGGCTGGGCCTGCGGCCGCAGGTGCTGAACGCGGAGATGGCCCGCAGCTTCGGCCTGGCGAGCCCGCAGGGCGTGCTGGCGGCTGACCTATGGCCCGATGGTCCGGCGGCGCGCGCTGGGGTCGCGCGGGGTGACGTGATCGTGTCGGTCAACGGCCAGGCGGTGAACGATCCCACCAGCCTCAACTACGCCGTCGCCACCCTGGCGCCCGGCGCCTCGGTGAACCTGCTGGTGCGCAAGGCCGGTGGCGCGGAGCACGCCGTAACCGTGCGCCTCGCCACGCCGCCCGACACCCCGCCAAAGGACCAGCGCACCCTCAGTGGCCGCAATCCGTTCAACGGCGCCACGGTGATCAACCTCTCGCCCGCGGCCGCCGACCAGCTCGGCCTGGACCCGTTCTCCGGCGTGGGCGTGGTGGTCACGGCCGTCAGCGGCGGCTACGCAGCCAACCTCGGTCTGCAGCCCGGCGACTTCATCCGCGAGGTGAACGGAACGCCGATCTCGACGGTGGAAAGCCTCGCGGCGGCGCTGGCGACGCCGACCAACACCTGGACCATCCAGATCGAACGCGGCGGCCACCTGATCACGGCGCAGGTGCAGGGGTAGGACGCGAGAGGCTTGGTGTTCTTGGGCGCGTAGTTCGATACGCTGGCGCCATGACGGACCTCTTCGAAGCCGCCGGTCTGACGCCAGAAGCGCCGCGCCCGCTGGCCGACCGGCTGCGGCCGCAGACCCTCGACGAGGTGGTGGGGCAGGACCACCTGCTGGGGCCGGGTGGGCCGATCCGGCGCATGGCTAGCGCGCACCGGCTCTCCTCGATGGTGCTGTGGGGTCCGCCCGGCACGGGCAAGACCACCATCGCCCGGCTGCTGGCCAAGGAAGCCGGCTACGAATTCCAGCAGCTGTCGGCGGTGTTCTCGGGCGTCGCCGACCTGAAGAAGGCGTTCGAGACCGCGCGCGGCCGCCGCCTCGCCGGCCAGGCCACCTTGCTGTTCGTCGACGAGATCCACCGCTTCAACCGCGCCCAGCAGGATGGCTTCCTGCCGTTCGTCGAGGAGGGGATCGTGACGCTGGTGGGCGCCACCACCGAAAACCCGTCGTTCGAGCTCAACGGCGCGCTGCTGTCGCGCTGCCAGGTGTTCGTGCTCAAGCGGCTGGACGACGAGGCGATGGAGAGCCTGCTGGCCAAGGCCGAGGCGTTCGAGCAGCGCGAGCTGCCGCTGACGCCCGAGGCCCGGTCCGCCATGATCGCCATGGCCGACGGCGATGGCCGCTACGTGCTGACCCTGGCCGAGACCCTGTTCAACATCGCCGCGCCGACGCCGCTCTCGACCACCGAGCTGGCCGGCGTGCTGCAGAAGCGCAGCCCGGCCTACGACAAGGACCGAGAAGAACACTACAACCTCATATCGGCGCTGCATAAATCGGTGCGTGGCTCAGACCCGGATGCGGCGCTCTACTGGCTCGCGCGGATGTTCGAAGGCGGCGAGGATCCGCTGTTCATCGCCCGCCGGCTGGTGCGGATGGCCAGCGAGGACATCGGCGAAGCCGACCCCACCTCGCTGATCCTGGCGATCGCGGCCAAGGACGCCTACGACTTCCTCGGCAGCCCCGAGGGCGAACTGGCGCTGGCGCAGGTCTGCGTGCACATGGCGGCCGCCCCGAAGTCCAATGCGGTCTACATCGCGTTCGGCGGCGCCTCGAAGATGGCGAAGGAAACCGGCTCGCTGATGCCGCCGGCGCATATCCGCAACGCACCCACCCGGCTGATGAAGGACCTCGGTTACGGCAAAGGCTACAGGTACGACCCGAACACCGAGGAGGGCTTCTCAGGCCAGGACTACTTCCCCGACGGCGTCGAACGCCGCGCCTTCTACACGCCGAAAGGCGAGGGGGCCGAGGCGCGGATCAAGGAGCGGCTGGAGCGCTGGGCCTCGCTGCGAAAGAACGGCCCGTGAGCGGGGTCGAGTCGCCAAGCTGGCTGGAACGCGAGTTAGGCGCAGCCTCCCTTCCCCCTTGCGGGGAAGGGTCGGGGATGGGGGTGTCGCCTCGGCGCCTGCCGACCGAGCGTCTCGCAGCCAACGCGGCGCCCACCGAGTTCGCACCCCCACCCCTAACCCCTCCCCGCAAGGGGGAGGGGGACGCGCGTCCCGAGGCGGGCTTTTGAGCTGGCCGCTTACCCCCCAAGACATCGCCTTCGTCCGATCGCTGGTGATCCACGAGGACGAGGCGATCATCGCCTTCGACAAGCCGCCGGGTCTCTCCAGCCAGGGCGGGCGGATCAAGGCGGCGACGCTGGACGATCTGCTGGGCGCCTTCGCGCGATCGAACGGCAAGCGCCCCGGTCTCGTGCATCGGCTCGACCGCGACACCTCCGGCGTGATCCTCGCCGCCAAGACCAAGCCGGCCGCGGCTTTCCTCGGCAAGGCGCTGATGGGCCGGCGGATGCAAAAGACCTACCTGGCCGTCGTCGCGCCGGGCGCGCCCAGCCCCCACGACGGCCGCATCGAGACCCCGCTGCGGCGCGTCTCGCAGGGGCGCGAGGTCCACATGGCGCCCTGCGAGGCCGACCACCCCGACGCCGAGAGCGCCTCGACCGGCTATCGCACCCTGGCGGCCAACGACGAGGCCGCGCTGGTCGAGCTGCGCCCGCACACCGGCCGGATGCACCAGCTGCGGGTCCACCTGGCCGGGATCGGCCGCCCGATCGCCGGCGACACCCGCTACGGCGGGGCGCTGATGCTGGCCGGCGCGCCGGTTCCGCGGCTGATGCTGCACGCCCGCGCGATCCGCTTTCCCCACCCCGGCGGCGGCGAGACCATCCTCGAGGCGCCGATCCCCGCCGATATGCGCGCGCTGATCGTGCGGCTCGACCTGCCAGAGCCCCCGGCTTCGGCTATACCGACGGCGCAAGCCGCATCGGGATGAGCGTTTGGCCGAGGTTCGCACCCTGTTCGTCGACGCCGCCGAGGACGGCGTGCGACTGGATCGCTGGTTTCGGCGGCGCTGGCCGCACCTGAGCCATATCCAGATCAACAAGCTCGCCCGCACCGGCCAGATCCGCGTCGACGGCGCGCGGGCCAAGGCGGAGACCCGTCTGACCGCCGGCGCCCAGGTGCGGGTGCCGCCGCTGCCCGACGCGCCGCCGCCGCGGACGCAGGACGGCCTCTCCGAACGCGACCGCGCCTATGTGCGCAGCCTGGTGCTCTACGAGGACGACGAGGTGCTGGCGCTGAACAAGCCTGCGGGCTTGGCCGTGCAGGGTGGGACCAAGACCAGCCGCCATATCGACCGTCTGCTCGCCGCCTGGGGCGAAGGCATGGCCCGCCCGCGGCTGGTGCACCGGCTCGATCGCGACACCTCCGGCGTGCTGGTGCTGGGCAAGTCGCCCGCGGCGGCGGCCAAACTCGCCGGCGCCTTCGCCCGCCGGCGCACCCAGAAGACCTACTGGGCGATCGTGGTCGGCACGCCGAAGCCGGCCGAGGGCCTGATCGACCTGCCGCTGGCCAAGCAGGGCTTCGGCGATCGCGAGATGGTCGCCCCGGCCAGCCCGAAGGACCCGATGGCCGAGCGGGCGGAAACCGAGTTCGTCACCATCTCGCGCGCCGCCCAGACCGCGGCCTGGCTGGCTCTGCGCCCGATCACCGGCCGCACCCACCAGCTGCGCGCGCACATGCTGGCGGTCGGCCACCCGATCCTGGGCGATCCGAAGTACTTCGACGCCCGCTCGATGGAGCTGTCGGGCGAGCTGAAGCTGCAGCTGCACGCGCGGCGCATCGTGCTGCCGCATCCCGGCGGCGGCGAGATCGAGCTGGAAGCGCCGCTGAGCCCGGAGATGCGCGCCGGGTTCGAGCGGTTCGGCTTCGAGGAGCACGAGGCGGCGGCCGATCCGTTCGGCGCCAAGCGACGGCCGTGACGCCGGAGGCGTTCGTCGAGGCGCTGCGGCGGGCGATGGCGCTGCTGAACGACGGCCGCGCGGCCGAGGCGCGGCCACAGCTCGAGCACCTGATCGCCGCGCGGCCCGAGCAGCCCGACCCCTACGCCTTGCTGGGCCTCACCTTCGACCAGCTCGGCGATCCGGCGCAGGGCGAGGCGCTGCTGCGCCGGGCGATCGCGCTGGCGCCGGCCAAGGCGCAATACCCGTTCGAGCTGGCGCGGCTGCTGGCGCGCGCCGGCCGGCCGGTCGAGGCGGCGGAGGCCTACCGCGCCCACCTGGCGCTCGCGCCCGGCCACGCCGCCGCGCGCCACAACCTCGGCGCCGCGCTGCTCGACGCCTGCCGGGCCGTTCCGGCTGAGGCGGCGCTGCGCGGGGCTCTGAAGGGTGGCCACGACGCGCCGGAGACCTGGCTGGTGCTCGGCCGCGCCCTGGAGGCGCAGGGCCGCCACGGCGAGGCCGAGAGCGCCTATCGCAGCGCCCTGACCGGCCGGCCGCTGGATCCCGATGTCCACCGCGACCTGGCGCAGCTGGTCTGGCGCCGAACACAGGACGTCGCGGCGGCCTCCGGCGCACTCGATACGGCGCTGCAGGGTGGGGCGCCGCCGGAACTGTTGCTGCAGAAGGCCAAGCTGCTGGAATGGGCCGGCGATGCGCCCGCCGCCTTCGCCTTCCTCGGGCGGCAGCTCGCCCTGCGTGGCGACGACCCGGTGCTGTTGGCGGCGACGGCGCAGGCGGGACTGAGCCTCGACCCTGCGGCGGCGCTGAGCTTCGCCGAGCGCGCGGCGGCCCTGACGCCCAAGGATCCCGCGATCCTGCTGACCTTGTGCCAGGCGCAACTGGCCACCGGGGAGGCGGCATCGGCGCTGGAGACGGCGAGGGCGGCGCGGCGGCTGGCGCCAACGGATCAGCAGGCCATCGCGCTGGCCACCACCGCGCAGCGGCTGCTGGGCGATGCGACCGGGCATGACGAGGTCAACTACGAGCTGGTCCGCACCTACCGGCTGATCCCGCCGCCGCCCTGGACCGACCTGCCGAGCTTCCTCGCCGATCTCGCCGCCGCGCTCGGCGCGCGCCACCGCCTCGCCGGCCACCCGATCGGGCAGTCGACCCGCGGCGGCGGCGAAGCGGCCCTGGACGCGCACTTCGCCGAAGAGCCGGCGATCCGCGGCTTCTTCGAGGCCGTGCGCACGCCAATCGCCCAGCATATCGCGGCGCTCGGGCAAGGGGCGCGGCCGTTCCGGATCGCCGGCGCCTGGTCGGTGCGGCTGCGCCCCGGCGGCTTCCACGCCAACCATGTCCACCCACGCGGCTGGATCTCCTCGGCGTTCTACGTCGCCCTGCCGAGCGCGGTGGACGACGCGGCGACGCAGGCCGGCTGGCTGAAGTTCGGCCAGCCCGGGCCACCGACCCGGCCAGCCCTGCCGCCCGAGCACTTCGTGCGGCCCGAGCCCGGCCTGCTGGCGCTGTTCCCGTCGTACCTGTGGCACGGCACCGTCCCGTTCGGCGGCGACGAGCCTCGCCTCAGCATCGCCTTCGACGTCGTGCCGGCATGAGCCGGGCGGAGGACCTCGTCGGCGCGGTGCTGGACGCAGCCGGGATCCAGCGGAACGTCTCGCTGCAGCGGGTGGACCACAGCGAGTCCGGGGATCTGGTTTTCCGCATCGAGGGCGCGCCTGCGCTGTTCGCCAAGATCGGCGATCCCGCCCGCCGGATCAGCTGCGCCGAGATGGCGCGCGAGATCGCCGCCCTTGGCTGGCTGGAGGGCCGCGTGGCGGCGGCGCGCCTGGTCTGGTCGGGCGAGGCGGCTGGACGGCCGGCGATGATCACCGAGGCGCTGGAGGGCGCCGTACTGCATGCCGTGGCGCCGGAGGCGGCCGAAGCCGGCGCTATCGCCGCGCTGGACGCGCTGGCGCGGCTGCACGCCCTGCCCATCGCCAGCTGCCCGTTCGACGAGCGGCTCGAGGTCAAGCTGGCCGAGGCGCGGCTGCGCGTCCGCCTGGGCGAAGTCGCCATCGAGCGGCTGGCGCCTGAGAACGCCGCCGCGCCGCCTGGGGCCATCCTCGCCGAACTCGAAGCGAACCGGCCGGCGTCGGAAGACCTCGTGGTCACCCATGGCGACGCCTCGTGGCCGAACTTCATCCTGGGGCCGGACGGCGAGGTGGCGCTCATCGACCTCGGCCGCTTCGGCGTCGCCGATCGGCATCAGGACCTGGCGTTGTTCGTCCGTTCGGCGAAGCGCAACTTCCCGCAGCTGGACATCGACGCGATGCTGGCGCGGCGCTACCCGGTGGCCGCGTCGCCGCAGACGCTGGCCTACTACCGCCAGCTCGACGAACTCTATTGAAGCATTGTCATCCCGGAGAGCCGCGCGGCGGACTCATCCGGGATCTTCTGCAAGCAGATCCCGGCTCTGCGCTGCGCTCCGGCCGGATGACACTTGGGAGTTAAGCGATGATCCCCTCCGCCGGGGCTACGGCAGCGCTGTCGGGGAACACCACGGTGTCGAGCGCGCGGCGGTCGACGCCGAACTGGGCGACCAGCAGGCCCTTGAACAGGCCGCGCATGTCGATGGTCGGGGCAGTGTCGCGGTCCTCGAACAGCCTGCCTTGGGCCAGCGTGGGCCAGTCGCCGACGATGCCGCCCGGCTTGAGGGCGCCGCCCAGCAAGAGGGCGGTGGAGGCGGTGCCGTGGTCGGTGCCGGCGGTGCCGTTGACGTGCGCGGTGCGGCCGAACTCGGTGACCACCACCACCGCGGTGTCCTTCCACGCCTGGCCCATGCCCTCGGCGAGGCCGTCGAGCGCCGCGTCGAGGTAGGCCAGGCGCGTGGCCAGCTGGCCCTGGCTAGCGCCCTGGTTGGCGTGGGTGTCGAAGCCGTCGATCGACACCGCCGCCACCTGGGGCCCGCCCGGCTGGATCATGAACCCGGCCAAGGTCGCGCCAAGCTTGCGCGCGGCCGGAAGGCCCTGGCGCAGCGTCGCCTGCAGGGCCGGGCCACCGGCGTTGGTCGCGCCGGCCATCTCGGCCCCGGGTGCGTTCATCGCCGGCGCGGTCATCGCCGGCGCGGGGGCCCCCGCGGGACCCGTCGCGCCGGGCATGTCGCCCGCATCGGTGAGGGCCGCCGTCGCGTCGGCGTTCGCCACTTTGGCCATCGCCTCGGTGGCGAGACCGCTGGCGAGCGCGCGGCTCAGCATCGGGTCATTGGCGTAGAGGTCCTGCAGGATGCCGGGCAGGCGGGTGTCGCGGCCCGCGCCGGGGCCTGGCGACCAGGACGCCGCCTCGACCCCGCCGCGCAGGATCAGCGGCGCGGTCGCGCCAACCGAGATCGCCTTCACCTTGCCCGGTCCCATCACCTGCAGCGCGCGGTTCAGCCAGCCGGAGTCGGTCCCATACGCGGCGGTCGCGCCGTTCTCCAGCACGTCCTGCGCCTCGAAGTGGGAGCGGGCGCGGTCGGGACTGGCGAGCGCCGGGGCGATCCGCGCCTCGCCCTTCAGCGCCAGCCGGTGCACCGAGGGCAGGGCGGGGTGCAGGCCGAAGGTGCCGTCCAGCCTCAGCGCCCCGCCCGGCTGGTCGAAGCCCGGAATGGCGATCGAACCGCGCAGGGCGGCGTAGTTGGGATCGCCCACCGGCGGCGAGACCGAGAGACCGTCCATGCCGCCCCGGCAGATGACCACCACCAGCTTGCGGGTCTCCATCGCCCCGTCCGCCGCGGCGAAGGCCTTGCGGCCGAGGAACTCGACCGAAATTCCAACGCCCAGCGCGCCGGCGAGGGCCTGACGGCGCGAGAGCGAAGCCAAGCTAAGGGCGGGAGGGGTAGGGGCGTTGCTCATCGGCGTTGGAACTCCGGTGACATCAGCAGGATGGCGAGGCCCTCCTCGCGGGTCTCGGCCCGGGAGATGGCCTTGGCGACCAGCGGCGTCAGCCGTGCGCCGAGCGCGTCCTGCGCCAATTGCCCAGGGTCGCGCCCATTCAGCACCTTGGCGGCGAGGTCCTGGGCCCAGGCCATGCGCTTGATCACCGCGTCGGGGGCGCACCAGACCTCGGCCTCCTCCGCCCAACCCTTGGGCGACGGCGCGCTGAAGGGCTTCTGGCCCAGCGCGTTCAGGATCTGGCCGATATCCGGCAGGGTCTGCGGCGCGATGTCGGCCGCGCGCCAGGACGAGACCACGAACTCATAGGGCGTCTTGAACTTCACCGGCTGCGGTGACCAGGCCTCGGGCGCCATCACCAGTGTCTTGGCCAGTTCGCCGAGGTCGCCGCCCGTGCCGAGGTAGGTGTGCTGCAGCTTGGCCACCAGCGCCGGCGGCGGATCGTCGGCGACGAAGTGGCGGGCGAGCTTCACCGCGATGTGGTTCGCCGTGTGCGGGCTGGCCGCCAGATCCTTCATCACCGCCAGCGCCTGGTCCATGCCGTCCTGGGCGTAGCGCTTGCCCATGACGGTGCGCGCGCCGCCCTCGTGCGCGGCGGGGCGGAACTTGAACTTGCCGGCGTCGTCCCCTTCGCGAAGTCCGCCGATGCTCCACCCGGTCATCGCGCGGGCGAACTCGGTGACGTCCGCCTGGGTGTAGCCGGCGTCCACGCCGACCGTGTGCAGCTCCATGATCTCGCGGGCGAGGTTCTCGTTCAGCCCGGCCTGCTTGCCGCCGCGCGAGAGGAACGCCGCCGCCATGGTGTCGGGCCCGACCGACTGGGCCTGGTCGAGATAGAGCAGCATGCCGGGATGGCTCGACGAGGCCACCAGCATGTCCCCGAAGCGGCCGAACACGTGCGGGCGGATCGCCTCCTGCTCGAATGGGCCGACCAGGGTCGCAGTCTGCAGCTTGATCGCCGAGACGGTGAAGTGGTTGCACCAGAACAGCGTCCACCGCTCGCGGAAGTCGGCGTCGGTGGTGGCGGCGAGCTTGGCGCGGGCCAGGAAGTCGGCGCCGGCGTCGCCGATGATCAGCCTGCGGGCGAACTTCACCGGGTCAAACGTCTCGCCGGCCGCCTTGGCCGCCTGTTTCTCCTTCTGGTAGTCGCGAAACTGCTGCACCCGTTCCGCGGACGTCGCCGCGCCGGGCTGCGGCTGGTCGGCGCCGACGCCGGGGCGCACCTGCGCCAGCAGCCAGGCCTCGGGATCGTCGCGCGCGACGAGAATCTCGCCAGGCTTGGCGCCCAGGCCGAACCGGGTGACGGCGATGGCGGCGGCGAGGTTGCGGTCGAGGGCCAAGGCGGAACTCCTTGCCGGATCCGGCGGATTCTGTTGCCAGGTCTGGCGGATTTTGCTCGTTGCACGGCCCAGCAGATAAGGTTCCGTCGTTTGTCCCTGCCAGGTCACCAGTCCGAACGGCGCAAGCGGTTCTACGCGACGGCGGATGTCGGACCGATGAACGGCGGCTTCGGCGTGCGCCTCGACGGGCGTACGCCCAAGTCCCCCGCCGGCGTATCGCTGGTGCTGCCGACCGAGGCCCTGGCCCAGCTGGTCGCGGCCGAATGGGCCGCCCAGGGCGAGCACATCGATCCGGTCTCGATGCCGGCGACGCGGCTCGCCTGGGCCGCGCTGGCGCTGGACGAGGCCGGCCGCGCGGCCGCGGTGGAGCGCGTCGCCTCGTTCGCCGGCACGGACCTGCTCTGCTACTTCGCCGACTGGCCGTCCGACCTGCTGGAGCGCCAGGAGCGGCGCTGGGGTCCGGTGATCGCCTGGGCAGACGCCGCGCTGGGCGTGACCTTCCATCGCACCCAGGGCATCATCCACCAGCCGCAGCCACAGGGGACGCTGGATCGCATCGCCGAACTGGCCGCCACTGAGGACGCCTTCACCTTGACGGGGCTGGCGGAGGCGGCGGCCCTGTTCGGCTCGGCCATGCTCGCCTTCGCCCTGCGCCGGAGCGAGCTCACCGCCGACGCCGCGTTCGACCTCTCCCGCCTCGACGAGATCTTCCAGGAAGAGCGCTGGGGCGTCGACGCCGAAGCCGCCGCCCGCGCCGACAGGATGGCCAAGGAGGCCGTGGCGCTGGGACGGTGGTTCTGGGCGCTTTTGACAGCTGGCGACCTTGCGGCCATTTCGGCCAGACGGCTCGCCCGCATGGGCGGTATTGCACCCGACCTGGAGGTTCCGCCCCGGCGAAGGTCGGACCCCACCTAGCTTGCCACCCGCCGCCGCCGCCGCTACGCCTCGCCAGCTTTGGTCAGAGAAGGCGGGGCGATGAAGCGTATTCTCGAGGAACTTGAGCAGCGGCGCGTGCAGGCAAGGGCCGGCGGCGGGGAACGCCGGATCGCCAACCAGCACGCCAAGGGAAAGCTCACCGCGCGCGAGCGCCTCGACCTGCTGCTCGACGAGGATTCGTTCGAGGAGTTCGACATGTTCGTCGAACACCGCAGCCACGACTTCGGCATGCAGGATCGGCGCGTCCCCGGCGACGGCGTGGTGACCGGCTGGGGGACGATCAACGGGCGCGTGGTCTACGTGTTCTCCAAGGATTTCACCGTCGAAGGCGGATCTCTTTCCAAGGCCCACGCGGAAAAGATCGTCAAAGTGCAGGAAATGGCGGGACGCAACGGCGCGCCGATCATCGGCCTCTTCGATGCGGCCGGCGCGCGCATCCAGGAAGGCGTCGACAGCCTGGCCGGCTACGCCGACATCTTCCTGCAGAACGTGCTCTACTCCGGCGTCATCCCGCAGATCAGCGTGATCATGGGGCCTTGCGCCGGCGGCGACGTCTATTCGCCGGCGATGACCGACTTCATCTTCATGGTGAAGGACACGGCCTACATGTACGTGACCGGCCCCGACGTGGTGAAGACCGTGATCAACGAGGAGGTCAGCCACGAGGAGCTGGGCGGCTACCGCGTCCACGCGCTGAAGAGCGGCGTCGCCGACGGCGCCTTCGACAACGACCTCGAGGCGCTGACCCAGGTGCGCCGCCTGATCGACTTCCTGCCGTCATCCAACCGCGAGAAGCCGCCGACGCGCGAGAGCTTCGACGATCCCGACCGCGCCGAGCCCTCGCTCGACACCCTGGTGCCTGACAGCCCGAACAAGCCCTACGACATGAAGGAGCTGATCACGAAGGTCGCCGACGAAGCGGACTTCTTCGAGATCTCGCCGGACTACGCCAAGAACGTGATCACCGGCTTTGGCCGCATGGACGGCGAGCCCGTGGGCTTCGTCGCTAACCAGCCGCAGGTGCTGGCTGGCGTGCTCGACATCGACTCCAGCCGCAAGGCGGCGCGCTTCGTGCGCTTCTGCGACGCCTTCAACATCCCGATCATCACCTTCGTCGACGTGCCGGGTTTCATGCCGGGCACCAAGCAGGAGGGTGGCGGGCTGATCAAGCACGGCGCCAAGCTGCTGTTCGCCTACGCTGAGGCGACGGTTCCCAAGATCACCGTGATCACCCGCAAGGCCTACGGCGGCGCCTTCGACGTGATGGCTTCGAAGAACATCCGCGGCGACCTCAACTACGCCTGGCCCACCGCCGAGATCGCGGTGATGGGGCCCAAGCAGGCGGTGGAGATCATCTTCCGCGCCGATATTGGCGACCCGCAGAAGCTGGCGGAGCGCGAGGACGACTACCGCGACCACTTCGCCAACCCGTTCGTCGCCGCCTCGCGCGGCTACCTCGACGACGTGATCATCCCCCACGGCACGCGCCGCCGCATCGTGCGGGCGCTGAAGAGCCTGAAGAACAAGCAGCTCTCCAACCCCTGGAAGAAACACGACAACATCCCGCTGTGATGGGCAGACGAGGGGCGCATGGCTTCAGAAGGGGATCTGCTCGATATCGGGGAGGGCCTCGAAGCGCGCCGGCGCCGGCATTGGTACGACCGGCTGATGATGCTGGCCGACGGTGTCTTCGCCGTCGCGATCACCTTTCTGGTCAGCTACATCGCCGCCCCCACGAACTGGGATGGGGGCTGGGCCAGCCTCTGGTCGCATCTCGCGCCCCAGCTCGACGCCTACGCCATGAGCTTCCTGGTGATCAGCATCTACTGGCTGGCCCACCGCCGCTTCATGGCGATGATCCTCACCGTCGATGCGCCGGTCACCGTGCTGACGCTGGTGTTGCTTGGCCTCGTCGTGCTGGTCCCGCCCGCGACCCGATTGATCAACGCCTACTCGATGTTCCCGCTCGCGCGTTTGGTCTACGCCGCCCTCGTCGTCGCCATTGGCGCGATGATGGCCCTGCTGTGGGCCTACGCCTTAGTCGCCAAGCTGGTCTCCAGTGAGGTCAGCGGTCGGGTTCGCTGGTTCCTGTTGGCCTTGATGGTGTTCACGCCGTCGTTCTTCCTGCTGCTCACCATGGCCATCCCGCAGGCGCGGCCCGGTGAGGTTCCGCTGGCGCTCACCGCGCTGTTCCTGATCGGATGGCGCATGCGCCTGTGGACGGTCCAACGGCTGGGCGGCAAGCCCTACGTGGCCTGATCGCCGCCTCTAGGGGCCCGGGCGTGCTTGCGGGCGGTGTGGACGCGGCGTCGAAGCCACGCGGCGAGCGATGCAAGCAAACCCAGGTGCGCGGCCAGCACAAGCACGGCCGCGGCCGCCACCAGCACCGCTGGAAGCGCCAGTCGCGCCATCGCGAATCCGAACAAGAAGACGTGGACCGCGGCCAGCGCGACCAGGCCGATCGCTACCAGGATCGCGGCGGGGTTGGCGAACCGCCTCATGCCACCGCTTCCGGCTTCGCCGCCAGCACGTAGTTCAGATCGCGCAGCCCGACCGGACCGCTCTCGATCAGGGTGAGTCCAGCGCCGGTCATCAGATCGACGATGTCGCTGAGCTTGACCCGGCCGTGCCGGTGCAGGCGGTGAAACAGCCCGCCATGCGTCTGTGACGAGGTGGCGAAGTCGACCGCCAGGACGCGTCCGCCGGGCTTGAGCACCCGCGCCATCTCCCGCGCACACGCCTCGCGGCCCGGACGCGGCAGATGGTGCAGCACCAGCGTCGCAGTGACGACGTCGAACTGCGCGTCCGCGAACGGCAGGGATTGGGCCGGCGCTTCCTGGAAGTCGATCTCGACGCCCGCCTTGCGCGCCTTGGCCCGCGCCGCCTCGACCATCTCCGGCGCGGCGTCGATGCCGCAGACCTTGCCCGCCGGGCCGAGCAGGCGCCCCGCCGCAATCGCCAGGGTTCCGGTGCCGCAGCCGACGTCGAGCATCGCCTCGCCCGGGGCCAGGCGCGCGAACCGCAGGATCCTCTCGCGCAACCACGCCTCGCGGCCGCCCGTGGCGAGCCAGACCTGCAGGTCGTAGTGGCGCGGTGCGTGGAGCAAGATGCCGGGCGGCGACGCCGCGTGGCTGTGTTCGAGGGAGTCGGCCCCTGAAGGGGTGCTCATGCCATGGGTCCTGTCGCAATCCAGTGCTTCGGGACACTGCGTATGTTATTAGACAGCCTGTGCCAAAACCTGTTGCGGGACGGCTGGCGCGCTGTGTTCCGAACCGGACGAGGAGGGCGATCTGTGCGGAAACAACCGCCGACCCGGACGGGGACGATCGATCGGCGCGTGGCGCGGACCCGTGCGCTCCTGCATCGCGCCCACCTCTCGCTGATCGTCGAGAAGGGCTACGAGGCGACCACCGTCGAGGATATCTGCGCCGCCGCGAACGTCGGGCGCTCCACCTTCTACGCCCACTACGCCGACAAGCAGGACCTGCACCGCCGCGGGCTAGAGGAATTACGCCGCGAACTGCTGGAACGGGCGCAGGCGATCCTCAGCCTGTCGGATGGCGACCAGGTCCGCCATCTGGCCTTCAGCCGGCCGATGTTCGAGCACGCGCGCGACCATCTGGAGCTCTATCGCGCTTTGATGGGCAGCCGCGGCGGCGACATCGCGCTGGAGTCGATCCGGCACATCCTGCGCGACATTGTCCGCGCCGCGCTGCCGTCGGACGGCTCAAACGGCGGCGCGCCGCCGCGCGAGTTCGCCGTGCGCTATCTGGTCGGCGCCTACCTGGAGGTGCTGACCTGGTGGCTCGACGACGGCGCCAAGGCCTCGCCCGAGGCGATGGACGCAATGTTTCAAAGCCTCGCGACCAGCGGTTTCGCGAGTCCGGCCCCTCCGGTCACGGACTGAATCCGCGACCGCCCGGGGTCGAGCTAGAGCTTGTCCCCCCGCCCCAGCGGGTCCGGCAGCGCGTCCCCCGTCTTCACGAACTGCAGCGAGACGGAGTTGATGCAGTAGCGCAGGCGGGTGGGCGGCGGGCCGTCGGGGAACAGGTGGCCCTGGTGGCTGTCGCAGCGCGCGCAGCGGGTCTCGATGCGCACCATGCCGTAGCTGGTGTCGCGCACGGCGACGACGTGGTCTTCCTCGAACGGCGCATAGAAGCTCGGCCAGCCGGTGCCGCTCTCGAACTTGGTGTGGTGGCGGAAGAGGGGCAGGCCGCAGAGCCGGCAGCAGTAGACGCCGTCGTCCTTCTGGCCCAGCAGGCCGCCGCAGAACGGCGCCTCGGTGCCGTGGTGCAGCAGCACCTCGCGCTCTTCCTGGTTCAGCGCGGCTTCGAGGCGCTTGCGCTCGTCGGGGCTGGGCGGCGTCAGGTCGAAGCCGGCTTGGGAGCGCGTGGGAGGGGCGGCGACGTCGGACATGCGGCTGGCCTTTCGTGGTGACGCGGCGTTACGGGTTGTCAGCCGCGCTTTCCGTCTCTAACCCGCAAGATAATGACTATGACGGCCAAGGGCAGCCGCCTGTTTTCCAAAATCCTCATCGCCAATCGCGGCGAGGTGGCGGTGCGCATCATCCGCACCTGCCGCCGGCTCGGCATCGCCTCGGTCGTGGTCTATTCCGAGGCCGACGCCGGCAGCCTCGCGGTCGAGATGGCCGACGAGGCCGTGGCGATCGGCCCGTCGCCCGCCGCCCAGTCCTACCTGGTGGCCGAGAAGATCATCGCCGCCTGCAAGGAGACGGGCGCGCAGGCCGTGCACCCCGGCTTCGGCTTCCTCTCCGAGCGCGCCGACTTCGCCCGGGCCTGCGAGGCGGCGGGCATCGTCTTCATCGGCCCCAACCCGCACGCGATCGACGCCATGGGCGACAAGATCGCCTCCAAGCGCGCGGCCGCCGAGGCCGGTGTCTCCTGCGTGCCGGGCCACATCGGCGAGATCGACGGCGCCGAGCACGCCGCCAGGATCGCCGGAGAGATCGGCTATCCGGTGATGCTGAAGGCCTCGGCCGGCGGCGGCGGCAAGGGCATCCGGGTGGTGCGCTCCGACGCCGAGATCGGCGAGGCGCTGTCGGCGGTGAAGGCCGAGGCCGCCGGCGCGTTCGGCGACGACCGCATCTTCATCGAGAAGTTCATCGTCAATCCGCGCCACATCGAGATCCAGGTGCTGGGCGACAAGCACGGCCACGTCGTCCACCTGTTCGAGCGCGAATGCTCGATCCAGCGGCGCAACCAAAAAGTCATCGAGGAGGCCCCGTCGCCGCTGCTCGACGCCGAGACGCGGGCGGCGATGGGGGCCCAGGCGGTCGCGCTGGCGCAGGCGGTCGCCTACGACTCCGCCGGCACGGTGGAGTTCGTCGCCGGACAGGATAAGTCGTTTTATTTCCTGGAGATGAACACGCGTCTTCAGGTGGAGCATCCGGTCACGGAGCTGATCACCGGGCTCGATCTGGTGGAGCAGATGATCCGCGTCGCCGCCGGCGAGCCGCTGGCGTTCGGCCAGGACGATCTCGCCATCAGGGGCTGGTCGATCGAGAGCCGGCTTTACGCCGAGGACCCGTACCGCGGCTTCCTGCCCTCGATCGGCCGGCTGGTCCGCTACCAGTCGCCGGCCGAGGGCGCGCGCGGCGAGGGGATCGTGCGCACCGACTCAGGCGTCCGCGAGGGCGACGAGATCTCGATGTTCTACGACCCGATGATCGCCAAGCTGGCGACCTGGGGGCCGACCCGCGCCGTGGCGGTCCAGACCATGGCCGGCGCGCTCGAAGACCTGCACATCGAGGGCCTGGGCCACAACGCGCCGTTCCTGTCGGCGGTGATGGACCAGCCGCGCTTCCAGGAAGGGCGACTTTCCACCGGCTACATCGCCGAGGAGTTTCCGGAGGGCTTCCACGGCCTGCCGCCGAGCGCGCGCCAATTCGACCTGCTGGCCGCCTGCGCCTGCGCCATGCAGCGCGTCCAGGCCCGCCGCAACGGTCGCGCCCACCCGGCGCTCGCGGCCGCCAGTCCCAGGACCCAGTGGGTGGTCATCGTCGGCGACCAGAAGCGCCGCGTGCGGCTCGCGGACGCGCCGAATGGCCTGGAGGTGGTGTTCGAGGAAGAGGGCCGCGCCGTCCAGCTGACCAGGATCGACTGGAAGCCCGGCGCGCCGCTGTTTCGGGCCGAGCTGGAGGGCCAGGCGTTCGCCGCCGAAGTCGCGCCCGCCGCCGAGGGCTACCGCATCCGCCACCGCGCCGCCGCGGCCCACGTGCTGGTGCTCTCGCCCGTCTCCGCCGACCTGCACGGGCGGTTGCCGGCGAAGAAGGTGGCCGACACCTCGCGCATGGTGCTCTCGCCGATGCCGGGTCTGGTGGTCGCCGTCGAGGTCGACACCGGCCAGCAGGTCAGCGCCGGACAGACCTTGTTCGTCGTCGAAGCGATGAAGATGCAGAACATCATCCGCGCCGAGCGCGACGGCGTGCTCAAGATCGTGAGCGCCAAACCGGGCGACAGCGTCAGCGCCGATGAAGTCTTGGCGGAGTTCGCCTGAAGACTCGCGTCTCGGATGTTTGTCTTGTCGAGCTTGGGCTTCCGGGTGTTAGCTCCCCAGTCGAAACACCAAGGGGGGGCAAACCCAATGATGCAGTTATTGTTCAGCTTCAACGGCCGGATCCGGCGCATGAACTACTGGCTGGGCCTGCTTGGCGCCGGCGTCGGTTACGGCGTTCTCGCCGCCGTGGTGATCACGCTGGGGGTGATGCTCTCGCACGGCCAGGGCCCGGGCATCATCGGTGGCCTGCTCTATCTCGTCGTACTGTTCTTCGCCGCCTGGACCGGCGTGGCGCTGCAGATCAAGCGCTGGCATGACCGCGACAAGTCGTGGGTCTGGATCTTCATCAGCTTCATCCCGCTCGTCGGTGCGATCTGGGTGCTGGTGGAATGCGGCTTCATGGATGGCACCCAGGGCCCGAATCGTTTCGGCCCGTCGCCGAAGGGTGTCACTGGCCCCGCGCCCGTCGCCACCTAGGCGTTTCCGGCGCCCTTTCGTCGCCGGCTTCGCGGCCCTAAGTTCAAGCCTCGGCTTGGATTTGGAGTCGCGGAGCGGCGCGTGAACGGGCGGTTCGGCTGGTCGGAACTCTTCTTGTCCGCCTCGGGCAGGCTGGCGCGCACGCCGT
>DATNIH010000002.1:0-16615 GCA_035604515.1 Caulobacteraceae bacterium
GTCACCGCCGCCAGGTTGGCCATCACCATGCCGAAGCAGTGATAGAGCGGCACCGGGATACAGATGCGGTCGGCCGGCCCCAGCTGCTGAGCCAGGCCGACGAAGTAGCCGTTGTTGAGGATGTTGCGGTGGGTGAGCGTCGCGCCCTTGGGCTGGCCGGTGGTGCCGCTGGTGAACTGGATGTTGATCGCGTCGTTCGGACCCAGCCGCCCGGCAATCTCGGCGAGCTGCGCATCGTGTTCCGGCTCGGCCAGGCCCGGAATGTCGTCGATGTCGAACCAGCCGGGGCGCGCGTCGCCGCCGATCTTGATCGCCGCACGCAAAGTCGGGACGCGCGGCGCCTGCAGGGCGCCGGGGAAGCTGTCCGGCAGCTCCGGCGCCAGGGTTTCGACCATGCCGACGTAGTCGCTGGTCTTGTAGCGCTCGGCGGTCACCAGCGCCTTCACCCCCACCTTGTTCAGCGTGTATTCGAGCTCGGAGAGCCGGTAGGCCGGGTTGATCGTCACCAGGATGACCCCGGCCTTGGCCGCGGCGAACTGGACCAGCGCCCACTCGGCGCAGTTGGGGGACCAGATGCCGATGCGATCGCCGGGCTCGAGCCCGAGCGCCAACAACCCGGCCGCCATCGCATCAGCTTGCCGCGCCAAGGAGGCCCAGCTCCAGCGCACGCCCTGATGCGCCGAGACCAGCGCTTCCGCCTCGCCCCACCTGGCCGCGGCCGCGTCCAGCGCCTGGCCGATCGTGGTCTCCAGCAGCGGCGGCGCGTCCGCGCCTTTCACCCAGCTCAGCGTCGCATCCATACCGGTCGCTTTCCCCTGACCTTCGCTCGGAAGGCTAGCACCTAAGCGCCGCAGGCAAGAAAAGTTTGAACGCGGAGGACGCAGAGGGTCGCGGAGGTCGCGGAGAATCCCGCTGCGTTCTCTGCGCCTTCTCCGCGTCCTCCGCGTTCAGACTTTGCGGCGCCTGCGGCGTGCGTCGGCGTTCGCACCCAAACGCGCGACGGGACCAGGCTTGCCTGGCCCCGTGCACGCCGTGGTCCGATTGCGGGACGCTAGCGGCGATCAGGCCGCGTCGGCGACCACCATCACCAGCGGCGCGCCGCCTGAGCTGATCGAGGCGGCGTGGGCGAGCGCTTGCTTGCCGCCGTCGGACATCGCGCAGGCCTTGAGCACATCGAGGCTGGGAAAGGCCACGTCCGACATCAGGTGGTACGGCGGCGGCGCGAACGCCGGCCCGACCACCTGCTTGGTGGTCACGCCAAGGGCGCCTTCGAGTTTCGGTCCGGCATACGGGAGGTGCTCTTCGCGGTAGGCGCGGTCGAACTCCGCAGCGTTTTTCGGGTGGGGATAGAGGATCAGCAGGTGGGCGCTCATTTGGATGGGTCTCTCGAGGTTGGGTTGAAACGACGAGGTGACGTATCGGCCGGCCGGTCGCGGGCGTGGGGTACGTAATCCTGACCGCGCTCGCGGGCTCGGTTAGGCAATGCGCCTGGCGATCGCGCGCGTCGCCGGCCGGATGCTGGCGAACGGGTAGCGATCGAACCAGCCGGGAAAGGCCTGGATCAGCGCGCGCGGGCCCTCGAGCGCCAAGCCTTGCCGTCGCGCCTCGAGGAAGCTCAGATCGCCCCGCCACCACGCGACCAACACCCCGAGCGGCGCGCGGAGCCGCAGCGGCTCGGGAAACCCGGGATTCTCCCGGCAACAGGACACGTCGCCGGATTTGATCAGCATGAAGCGCGCCGGATGACCGGCGATATCGAAGCGGACCACCAGCGGCTCTGACGGCAGCGCCCCGACGCGGACCCGCCGCTCCATGTCGGCGAGCAGCGGCTCCAGGTCCACGTCGTCGTCCATGAGTCTCGGCAGCCAGCGCTGACCCCAAACGCCCATGGCCGTTACCAGGCCGGCAAGCGCCTCGCCAGCGGCGGTCAGGGCGTATTCCGGCCCGGCGGCGCCGTCCTGCCGGACCACGGCGCCGAGATTGATCAGCGCCTGCAGCCGCTCTGACAGCATGGTGCGCGAGATGCGTGGAATGCCGCGGCGAATGGTGTTGAAGCGACGTCCGCCGCACAGCAGCTCGCGAACGATCAGCAGCGTCCAGCGCCCGCCCAGCGCCTCATGAGCCCGCGCGACCGAACAGAATTGGCCGTAGCCTTGCATCGGCATCGCATACCACGCGCCAGCCTTTGCGGGCGGTCCGGATTCCGGACCTGCCCGGCAGAGCGCCGTCACACCCCGCGATAGACCGGCGCGCGCTTCTCCACGAAGGCCGTCATGGCTTCGGCGGCGTCCGGGGAGCCGCCCAGCAACGTTTGCTGGCGATCCTCGATCGCCATCGCCGCCTCCAGGCTGGGCGCGTCGATATTGAGGTTGAGCGCGTGCTTGCTGAGGCGCAGGCCGTTGGGCGAGGTGAGCAGCATCTCCTCGGCGAGCGCGAGGCTGGTCTCCAGCAGCTTGTTCTCCTCGACCACGTCGCTGAGCAGGCCCAGCGCCAAGGCGCGGTCGGCGTGGATGAAGCGGCCGGTCAGGATCAGCTCCGAGGCCAGCGAGGCGCCGACCAGGCGGGGGAGGAAGTAGCTCGATCCCATGTCGCAGCCGGTCAGGCCGATCTTGATGTAGGCGGCGTTCATCCGGAGGCTGGGCGCGCCGTAGCGAACGTCGGAGGCCAGCAGCAGCGAGAATCCGCCGCCGCAGGCCGCGCCGTGGCCCAGCGCGATGATCGGCTGCGGGGCCGAGCGCATCTTGCGATAGATATTGCCGATCGCGCTCTGAGTGCCGAACGGGCCCATCCACTGAGTCTCGTTGGCGCCGGCGCGGCGAGCGCGCGCCTCCTTGATGTCGAGCCCGGCGCAGAACGCGCGTCCCTCGGCGCGCAGTATCACCACGCGCACCTCGGGTCGCTGGTGCAGCTCGCCGAGGTAGGCGTTCAGCGCTGCGACCATGTCAGGGTTCAGCGCGTTCAGCGCCTCAGGGCGGTTGAGGCTCAGGATCTCGATCGGGCCGCGCGCCTCGACCTTGATGGTGTCGTTTAACGTCATCTCATCTCTCCGGCATTGACCTGTCCGTGCGATATCGCGGCTGACGCAACGGAGCGCGAGGTCCTTGACGGCCGGTGGGGAAGGCTGACGAGGTGGCGGCCCAACTCACCTTGAGCGGGGCGCCTGGAGCCGAGCGATGGATTTCGAGTTTTCTGACGAGCAGAAGCAACTGGGCGCCGAGGCTCGCCGGTTCCTGCAGGCCAAGTGTCCGCCCGCCGCGGTGCGCGCGGTGCTCGAGGGGCCGCAGCCCTACGACGCGGCGCTCTGGAAGGGCCTCGGCGAGATGGGCTTCCTCGGCGTCGTCGTGCCTGAGCAGTACGGCGGGCTTGGCCTCGGCTATCTCGAACTCTGCGTCGTGGCCGAAGAGCTGGGCCGCGCCTTGGCGCCCGTGCCGTTCTCATCGTCGGTATTCCTGGCTACCGAGTTCCTGCTGGCGGCGGGGTCGGAGGCGCAGAAGCGGAGCTGGCTGCCGAAGCTGGCGTCGGGCGAGGCGATCGGCTGCCTGGCGTTGGCCGAAAGCGTCGGGCCGGTGTCGCCGAAGACCATCCAGCTCGCCGCCGCGAACGGGCGGCTGAACGGGACCAAGATCGTGGTCGCCGACGGCGACATCGCCGACATCGCCATCGTGGCGGCGCGCACCGCGCCGGGGACCGACGCCCGCGGCGTCTCGCTGTTCCTGGTCGACCTCAAGGGGCCGGGCGTTACGCGCGGCGCCGTCGAGACCATCGATCCTACTCGCAGCCACGCGACCCTGACCTTCAAGGACGCGCCGGCCGAGCCGTTCGGCGAGGCCGGCGACGGCTGGCGGCTGGTGGGAGGGGTGTTCGACCGCGCCGCCGTGCTGACCGCGTTCGAGCAGATCGGGGGCGCCGACCGGGCGCTGGAGATGGCGCGCGACTATGCGCTGGAGCGGATGGCGTTCGGCCGGCCGATCGGCTCGTTCCAGGCCATCAAGCACATGCTGGCCGACATGTACGTCAGCGCCGCGCTGGCCCGGTCCAACGGCTACTACGGCGCCTGGGCGCTCTCAACCGGCGCGGCGGAGCTGCCGGAGGCGGCGGCCTCGGCCCGGGTCGCGGCGACGCAGGCGTTCCAGCACTGCGCCCGCAACAACATCCAGGTCCACGGCGGCATGGGCTTCACCTGGGCGTTCGACTGCCACCTGTTCTACCGCCGCTCGAACCTGCTGGCGCTGAACCTGGGCAGCCTCGCGCAATGGCAGGACGCCTTGATCCAGCGCATGCGCGAACGCAACGTCCAGGCGGCTTGAGGAAGATCCGATGAACTTCGACGACACCCCCGAAGAAGCCGCCTTCCGCGCCGAGGTGCGGGCCTGGATCGACGCCAATGCGCCCAAGGCGCTGCGCGCGGAGCTGGAGACCGCCGGTTTCGCTGGCGTCACCCTCTCCGACGTCGATCCGATGGCGGTGGCCAAGGCCTGGCAGAAGAAGAAGTTCGACGCCGGCTGGGCCTGCCTGCACTGGCCGAAGGAGTACGGCGGGCGCGGCGCGACGCCGATCGAGCGGGTGATCTGGGGCCAGGAAGAAGGCCCCTACGGCGCGCTGGCCGGCACCTTCATCATCGGCCACGGCATGTGCGGCCCGACCATGATGGCCTTCGCCTCGGAGGAGCAGAAGCGGCGCTACCTGCCGCCGCTGGCCGCCGGCGAGGAGATCTGGTGCCAGCTGTTCTCCGAACCGGCGGGCGGTTCCGACCTTGCGGGCTTGCGCACCCGCGCCGAGCGCGCCACCGACGGCTCCGGCGACTGGATCATCAACGGCCAGAAGATCTGGACCAGCGGCGCCCACTACTCGGACTACGGCATCCTGATCACCCGCACCGACTCGACCGTGCCGAAGCACAAGGGCCTGACCATGTTCTTCCTGAGCATGAAGACCCCGGGTGTGGAGATCCGGCCGATCAAGCAGGCCAACGGCGATAGCGGCTTCAACGAGGTCTATTTCACCGACGTGCGCCTGCCCGACGCCCAGCGGCTAGGGGCGGTGAACGACGGCTGGAAAGTCTCGCTGACCACCCTGATGAACGAGCGGCTCTCGATCGGCTCGGGCATGTCGACCGGCTTCCCGGAACTGTTCGACCTGTGCTGCCGCATCGAAACCGCCAACGGCCTGGCCATCGACGACCCGGCGGTGCGGGCCAAACTCGCCACCTGGGCCGTGCGCACCACCGGGCTGAAGTACAACGGCTTCCGCGCCATCTCGGCCATCTCGCGCGGCCAGACGCCGGGGCCGGAGAACTCCATCGGCAAGCTGGTGGCCGGATCGACCATGCAGGACATCGCCATGTTCGCCGAGGAACTGATGGCCCAGGCGGGCATCATGACCGATCCAGAGCTCGCGGCTGCGTCCGGCCGCTTCCAGCGCATGCTGCTGCGCTCGCCGGCGACGCGCGTTGAGGGCGGCACCGACGAGATCCTGCGCAACATCATCGCCGAGCGCGTGCTGGGGCTGCCCGCCGACATCCGCGTCGACAAGGACGTCCCGTTCAACCAGATCCCGACCAGCGCCCGCTAAGGGGCTGCAACGGGTCGGCGGTCTTCTTAGTTCGGCATGACCCCGGGCGGGGGCGGCGGCGGCGGTGGCGCTGGCTCGGGGATGGCGCTGCAGATGTAGGACACCGACGCGTCCTCTTTGTAGCAAGTGATCGGTATCGGCGGCAGCTTGGTCTTGGCGGTGACCCTGGACGAAGCCGGATAGCAGACCAGCTTGCCGCCGCCCGCGGGGTAGCACCTGTCACCGCGGGGCACCGTTTGGACGTGAGGGTAGCAGGTGTAGTTGTCCTGGTCCTCTGAGTGGTAGCACGCGTAGCCTTGCGGAAATCCGTGCTTGTCCATCGCCGGCGCCGCGGCGGCCGCGTCGCTCGCGCTTCCGCCCAACGCCAGCGTGACGGCGGCCACGGCCCCGACCGCGCTGGCCTGTCTGATCCGGTCCATCGTCGCCCTCCCGCGGTCCGGGCGCTCACCCGGACCTCCTTGCCCATAAGGCGTACCTGGCGCACCGCGCGCAAGCGCCGTTTCCTCGAACGCGGCGGCCGTTGCTAGGCCCGCGCCTACCAGAGACTCGTCGCCAGCCAGCGCCGCTTGAGCTCGGTCAGGGCCTGTCCCTTCCGATCGCGCTTCAAGGCCGCGAGATCGACAGTGCGAACGGTGGCCAGGGCGCCGGCGTCGGGCGCCCCCGGCGCCGGCGCCAGACGTGCGTCGAGGCTGTGGCAAAGGCAGATCGCCGCCGCCCTCGCCCAGGCAGTTCGCGCCTGGTCGGGCTGATTGGCGAGCAGGCGGTAGCTGCCGGCCAGCACCAGCGCATCGGCGCTGACCCGTGCGAGCTGAAGATCTGGCGGTTTGGACGCGGCGAACGCGGACAGCCGTTCGGATTCAGGCACGGCCGGCTGCAGCGCGGCGCGCAACGCCGCCTCGGAGTGCACTTTCTGCGCGGCGACCCTGACCTCGACCAGCCGGGCGGCGCCGAGCAGATAGCCGTTCCAGGTCGCGACCGTCGGGTCCTTGCGCGCCAGGTCGCTGGCCAACGCCAACGCGCGGTCGGCGGCTGCCGCCGCGCCGACCAGATCGCCCTTGGCGAGCAGCGCCCGGGCATAGAAGACGTAGGCGGCCTGCGCATGCTCGCGGTAGTCGGTGTTATCGCCCTGGAAGGCGATCAGGCGTTCAGCCGCTTGTGTGGCCGCGCTCAACTCGGCGATCGCGTCGTCGGAACGGCCTGCCTGGTTGTAGAGCGCGGCCAGCGCCACGCCATTGTGGACCAGCAGCAGCTTCACGGCATTGTCGCCCGGCTGACGAACCAGAAGCCGCTGGTAGATCGCCCGCTCGCTCAGCCGATCGGCGATCGCGGCAGCCGGCGCTTTCTGGCCAGTCTGCGCATCGGCGAGCCAAGAATAGACGCCCGCCAGGTCGGTCTGGCGGTCGTGGTCGAGCGGCGCTTTTGCTGCGAGCTCCAAATCAACCTTCAACGCGCGCGAGAAGGCCGCGACCGCCAGTTCCCGGCGATCCTCGTGCACCCACAGCGCCCCGAGGTTTTCGTTGGCGTAGACCACCTCTGCGCGCCAGGCGTCGCGGCCAGGGTCGAGCCTGACCAGCTGGTTGGCAAGCCGTTGGTATTGGGTGAACGCCTGCTCGGCCTCGGCCGTCTGTCCGCGCCGACTAGCGACGTAGCCGACGTAGTAGACGCTTTGGGCATGGTTGAAGATGCGTTGGCCGTCGTTCGGCTTCTGCGCCAGCAATCGGGCCGTGACGCGCGAGGCCTCCTGGAAATCCTGCAGCGCGCCGGCGAGGTCGCCGCGCTGGTCGCGGATGTCGCCCAGCAAGTGCAGCACCCGGGCGCGCCGGCCCAGTGCGTCGTCGTCGAGCCCGCGCGGCGCTTCAGAGGCGTAGTAGCTCAGGGCCTTGGCCCCGACCGCGTCCAGCACGTCCAGCCGGGCGGACGGCTCGAGCTTCTTGCGCAGGTCGCCGAGCATGAACTCGATCAGGCCCTCGGCCTGCGCGCGCTGCGCCTGCGCCTCGTCGCGTTCCACCAGAGCGGTGATGGCCAGCCCGGTGGTGACGGTGGCGATCGCGCCCAGGCCGGCGGCCAGCACGGCCAGCTGCGCGTGCCGGCGCTGCGCATCGCGGCGCGCCAGGTCGTCGAGGCCGACCTGCAGCATGCCGGCGAGCAGCTTGAGGCGGGCGATGCGTCGGCCGTCCTTGCCCGGCCGAACGTCGGCCGCGATCGGCTCGACGCCGTCGTCGGTCAAGGCGCCGTCGGGACCGACCCGGCGGCGCAGCGCGAGCGGAAAGCATTCCTCGTCCGTGGGGTCGGGCGTGTCGGCCGCGTGAGGTTCGCCGGCGGTGATGACCGCCAGCACCCGGTCCTCGCCGTGCAGGCGCTTGAAGCGGACGATCTCGTCATTGACCCAGCGCGAGCGGGCGGCGTCGGGGGAGCAGATGACGATCAGCCAGGCCGAGCGCTCGAGCGCCTGGAAGATCCGCTCGCCCAGGTGGGGATTGGCTTCCAGGTCCTCGCGGTCGCAGAAGACCGGCCGCAGACGCCGCGGGGCCGGCCCCATCGGCGTCGGACGCCCGACCAGCCGGCGCGGCACTTGGTAGCTCTCAAGCGCGCGGTGAAACCAACGCGCCCAGCGGCGGTCGGCATGGCTGTAGCTGAGAAACGCCCAGTAGCGCTTTTCGTCCATCGCCTGGTCCGCCCGCCCCCGGCCGGGATCGCATTCCGGCGGCGCGACCTGCGCCGTCCGAACCTCATACCGCGCATTCGGCGAGGCATGCCCAGGATATCGCCCCGCTGCGCGCCCATCCGTGCTACTATCCGCGCGGGAAGCCGGCTTGCCGGTGAAGATTCGGATCGCTGCGCGCCGCGCGGCTCCGGGCCGCCCAGAAGGCAGTTCATGCTTAAACCGGCCTCATATCGTCTCTCGCTCAATCCGCTGGGTCCAGCTGATGCGCGGTAATCTCGGCGGACCTTTGCGGTTGCTGCGCTCGATGCGCGGCCAGGGGACTCTGCTCTGGGGCGCCAACGGCTCGCGCCCGGTGACCTACGCTATCGACGTCTACGGCCAGGGCCAGATGCGCACCGCCAGCGGCGATGTGCGCGGCGATCTGGTGGCGCTCGTGGCGCGTTCGCCGGCCAATGTGCGCCTGCGCTTCGAGGACGGGACCGAGGTCCCGGCGGCGCTGAACGACATCGAGGCGGACACCGCCACAGTCGAACTGCAAGGCCCCGCGCCAGGGGCGTAACAAGAGCGCCCCCCGAGGCCTATCCCGCCGCGCAGCCTGGCGATCGCCGACGATGCCGCAGTGATCGTCCGCGCCGAAGCGACCCCGCCCCGTTCCCCATCGAGGCGAGGGAGCGCGCTACCCCTTCGGCTTCAGCGGCGTGATCGCGGCCTGCTTGGCCTGCGGCGCGGCGATCACCATCAGGGGCTCCTCCGCCAGCCAGCGCTTGGCCTCGGCCTTGACCTCGTCGAGCGTGATGCTCTCGTAGTCGGCTTCCCAGGTCTTGGCCGCGTCCAGCTGGTCGGGGTGGGCCCATGAGCCGTCGAGCATGGCGATCCACCACGGATTGGAGATCTCGCGCGTCGCGCCATTGTCCAGCACCGGACGCCGCGCGCGCTCCAGCATCGCGTCGGTGATGTCGCCGCCCGCCAGCTTCTGGGCGATCTTGCGCAGCTCGCCGGCGACGATGTCGGTGGCGTCCGGCGCGGTGTCGATCGCCACCGTCAGCGCGCCCTGGTCGCCGCCGCGGTCGAGGTCGACGTTCACCTGCGGCGAGTAGGCCTTGCCGAGCCGCTGGCGGATGTCGTCGATCGCTTCGCCCTGGACGATGTCGGCCAGGAGATCGAGCGTGCGCTGCTCGCGCACCTTGCCCGGATCCCAGACGAACAGCGGCCAGGTGGCCAGCACCGTCGCCTTTTCCGGCGAGCCGTCGTGGGTGGTGTGCACGTCGGCGCTCTCGGTGGCCGGATAGCGCACGGTCGGCGCGTCGGGGCGGCGGGTGTCGCGCCAGGTGCGGGGCGGCAGGGCGCCCAGGGTCTTGGCGACCGCATTGACCACCGTGTCCTCGTCGATGTCGCCGACGATGGTCACCTCCAGCGCATCGTTCTTCAGGATCGGCCCCAGGATGCGGGCGAAGTCGGCGCTCCTGACCCCGTCGAGGTCGTGCTCCTGCGGCAGCAGCGGCACGCGCGGCGGCGGCAGGGCGTTATCGCGCGCCAACGCCGCGGCGAAGCCGGGCTCGGAGCGGGTGATCTGATAGAGCGTGCGCACTGTGGTCGGGATGCGCGCGTCGATCGCCGGCCGGAATCCCGGATCGGACAGGTAGGCGGTGATCAGCTGCAGCTCGACGTCGAGATCGGAAGGCCGGGTCGCGCCGGCCACCTCGAACGCGTCGCGCCCGACCGAGAGCTCGAAGTCGCAGGCATGGCCGTCGCACAGCCGCACCGTGTCGCCGAAGTCGTTCTTGCCCAGCCCGCCTTCGCGCAGCAGCGTCGCGCCAAGCCGCGCGGCCGGCAGGTCCTTGGCCGAGAGCTCCTCCTGGCCGGCGCCGAAGCGCACGCGGATCTCAACCCGGTCCTGGGCGTTCTGGCTCGGCTTGAAATTGAGCCGAAGGCCGTTGGCGAAGGCGATGCGCGTCGCCTCGATGTCCGGCAGCGGCTCACGGCTGACGACCTCACCCGGCGGGCCAAAGCTGGCGTAGGCCCAGGCCTGGCCCTCATGCGCGGCGGGCGGCGCGGGCGGCGCGCCGGTCTCGGCCTGGCGCCAGGTCCTGGCCACCAGCGCCTCCTGTTCCGGCTTGGCGGCGATCAGCACGATCTGCGGCGGCGCGGCGCGGGTCCAGACCCGATTGAACTCGGCATTGACCTTCTCGCGGGTGAGAGTCTGCAGCGCCAGGCGGCCGATGCGCTGGTCCTCTTCGGCGGTGGAGAAGGTGCCGTGCTGGGTCAGGTTGGAGACGATGCTCTGGGCGAGCTGCGAGCCGGTCATGGTCGGCGCCTGGCCGACCTCGGCCTCGACCTGGGCGACCAGGCCCTTCTGGCCGGCGGCGTACTCCTCCTCGGTCAGGCCGTAGCGCGATAGCCGCCGCATCTCGTCCGAGATCGCGGTCAGCGCCTGGCGCCAATCCTGGTCGCGCAGCGAAGCGGTGACGCAGGTCTCGTCGGCGGCCTTGAACAGCTCCTGCCGCTCGACCTCGGCGGTGACGAACGGCGGATTGGCGCTGTTGGACAGGCCCGAGAGCCGCTTGGCCAGGGTGTTCTCCCACAGCGCGGTCTCGAAATCCTGGGTGCGCGAGACGACGCCTTCCTGCAGGTCCGGGTCCTTGTTCGTCCCGCGGCAGACCTGCAGCGTCGGCGGCGCGCTGTCGGCGGTCTCGATCAGCGCGGCGGTCGGACGGGTCGGGTCGATGTGGCCAAGGTCGGGCTGCTTCGGCGCCGGGATGTCGTTGTGCCAGGAGCCGAACGTGTCGACGATGCGCTGCTTCAGCTCGTCGCGCGACAGGTCGCCGACGGCCACGACGATCGAGTTCTCCGGCCGGTACCAGCGGTCGTGGAAACTGCGGATGGTGTCGGCGTTGACCGTCTGGATGATCTCTTTCAGCCCGATCGGCGCGCGCTTGGGACCCAGCAGGTTCGGCAGCAGGAAGTTCTCGCTGGCCTCGGCGATGTCGCCCATGGCGCTGCGGCTGCCGATGTACTCCGACATGATCACGCCGCGCTCGCGGTCGACCTCGCTTTGCGAGATGGTCAGGCCGTCGGTCAGGTCGCGCAGCCAGGTGAACGACATGTCGAGCCGGTCTGGGGTGACCTCGGAGAGGTCGAGGCTGAAGGTGGTGGAATCGAAGCCGGTCTCGGCGTTCTGGTCGCGCCCGATCGAAACGCCGATGTCGGCGAAGCGCTTCATCACCGTGCCCGGCGGGAAGTGGGTCGAGCCGTTGAAGGACATGTGCTCGAGGAAGTGGGCGACGCCGCGCTCGCTCGGCTGTTCGTCGCCACTGCCCGCGCCCACCATCAGGATAATCGACACCTGCCGCGTGCCGGCCCGGCGCATCACGCCGTAGGTCAGGCCGTTGGGCAGCTTGCCGATCTCGGCTTCGGGATTAGGCCGCGTGAACGGATAAGCCGGATCGTCGCTCTCGACGCCCGGTTGCTCGGGATTGGGTGTGGCCGTCGCGGACTGGGCGAAGAAGGCAAGGGCCGCGGACGCCGAAACGGCGAGGAGCACGCGGCTCGGACGGAAGATCATGCGCGGAACAATCCTCTTGGGCGGGTGAGACCTTAGCGTGCGCCAGGCTGCGGCCCAAGGCGTCACGACGTCCCTCCTGCCCGCTAGGCCCACTCCTGGGCGTCTTCAAGGCGGTCCGACGTCAGTGATGATGTCCGCGCACGCGCTGCGACATCGGACCGCCCAGGCAGAACGGAACCAGCGCGAGGCAGACGAGGAAGATCCAGGCGGTAAGGCGGAACACATCGTCGAACGCCAGCGTCAGCGCCTGCGTGGTCACGCCCTGAACCAGGGTCTGGGCGGCGATGCCGCCGCCGCGCGACGGATCGATGCCGGCCTGGCCGAAGCGGGTGACCAGGCCGGTGAGCAGGTTCGTGGCCGTATCCGAGCCCTTGCCGACGGACTGCAGCAGCCCCGCCGCATGGATGCGCGAGAAGTCGATCAGCCAGGTGTTCACCACGGCGATGCCGACCGCGCCGCCGAGGTTGCGCAGCAGGTTGTTGAAGCCCGAGGCGTCCTTCAGCTCGTCGTCGGGCATGTCGCGCAGCGCCATGCCGACCACCGGCACCATGGTGAAGAGCACCGCGACGCCGCGCACCGCCTGCGGCCAGAACAGCTCCCAGAACCCCCAGTCGGACCCAAGCCCCGACATCATCCAGAACGAGATGACATTGAGGACCAGGCCGATGGTCATCAACAGGCGCAGATCCATCCGCGAGGCCAGCCACGCCGCCGGCCCGGCCGACAGGGTCATGAACACCCCGGAGATGAACACGGTCTCGCCGATCTCGATGCTGGAGAAACCGCGCACGCCGGCCAGGAACACCGGGGTCAGGTAGACGCTGGTGAAGATGCCGAAGCCGATGAAGAAGCTGAGCGCGCTCGCCGCCGCGAAGCCTCGCTCGCGGAACGGCGCGATGTTGACCAGCGGGCGGGGCGAGAAGAAGCAGCGCTCGAGGAAGACCACGCCGGCCACCGCGCAGGTCCAGGCCATGGCCGCGACGCCGCGATCGCCGAACCATTGCCGCCGCGGCCCCTCTTCCAGCACGTACTGCATCCCGCCCAGGAAGGCGGCGAGGCTGGCGGCGTGCAGCCAGTCGATCTCAAGCAGCAGCCTGGGCTCGGCCTTTTCGAACTTGCCGAGCCCTACCAGCGCCAGCGCCACGACCAGGCCCGGGATGATGTTGACGAAGAACAGCCAGCGCCAGCCTAGCGTATCGGTGATCAAGCCGCCGATGGCCGGTCCCAGCGTTGGCGCCAGGGTCGAGATCACCCCCAGGATCGCCGTGGCCATCGCCGCCTTCGGCCCGTCGAAGAAGGTGAACCCGGTTGAGAACGCCAGCGGGATCATCGCCCCGCCAACGAAACCCTGGACGGCGCGGAACACCATCATCGAGGGCAGGTCCCAGGCCGCGCCGCAGAACAGGCTGGTCAGCGTGAACAGCGCCGCCGAGGCCACGAACACCCACCGCGTCGACAGCGCCTGCGCCAGGTAGGCCGAGAGCGGGATCATCACGATCTCGGCCATCAGGTAGGCGGTCTGGATCCAGTCTATCTCGTCAAGGCTGGCCGACAGGCCGCCCTGGATCGAACTCATCGAGGCGACCACGATCTGGATGTCCAGCAGCGCCATGAACTGGCCCACCGCCATCGCCAGGAAGATCGCCAGCTTGCGCCACTCAGGCAGTTCGAACGCCGGGGCCTCTTCCAGGTCGGCCGTGACCGCGGCAATCGCCAAATCCGCACTCCTTGCGACGCAGGCGATCATGCTAGCATCATCGCCACGATGAGGCGCAAAGCCCGCGCAGGAGTCATCTGGACTTTGCATGGTTGACGGCGGGGGCACGGCCGCCACGGCCCGGATGCGATGGCGCGCACTCGTCGTCGGCCTGATTGCGCTCGTCGCGATCGGGGTCGGTCTCGTCTGGATCTTTTCCGACAAGCCGACCGCCTCGACCGACGACGCCTACGTGCAGGCCGACAAGACCATCGTCTCGCCGAAGGTGCGCGGCATGGTGCTGCAGGTGATCGCCCAGGAGAACCGCACGGTGAAGGCCGGCGACCTGCTGGTGAGGATCGATCCCGAGGAATACGACTTCCAGATCGCCAAAGCGCAGGGCGACCTGATGGCCGCCAGGGCGTCGGCGGCCGCGGCCAAGGCCGGCCTTGCGCGGCTGGACGCCGAGGAGAAGGTCGCCGAAGGCGCGGTCAACTCGGCCGAGAAGCTCGCCGGGCCGAAGGGTCCCGCCGACCCGATCCTGCGTCAGGCGTTCGAGACCGCCCACGGCCAGGCGCTGGTCGCCGCGCGCACCCGCGGCGAGATCCAGGCCGCGATGGGCGAGGCGACCGCCGCCGAATATCGCGCCAGGACCGAGCTCGACGCGGCGCAGTGGCAGAAGTCGCAAACTTCAGTGGTCGCCCCGGCCGCCGGGACGCTCGCCGACGTGCAGGCGACGGTGGGCCAGATGGTGCAGCCGGGCGTGACGCTGATGACCATCGTCGGCCAGGCCCAGCCGGTGATCATCGCCAACTTCAAGGAAACCCAGATCGGGCGCATGCACCCGGACCAGACGGTTCAGGTGAAGATCGACGCCCTGCCCGGCCTGAGCTTCACCGGCAAGATCGAGAGCATCTCCCCCGGCTCCGGCTCGCAGTTCGCGCTGATCCCGTTCGAACCCGGCAGCGGCAACTTCACCAAGATCGTCCAGCGCGTGCCGGTGCGCATCGTGCTCGACCCCGGTCAGCCGGGGCTGGACCGTCTGCGGGCGGGGTTGTCGGCCGAGGTGACGGTGCGGCTGCGCGAGTGAACTGGGTTCGGCTGTTCGTCTCGCCATTCGGGGCCATCGGCGGGCGCACGTTCCTGCACGGGATCATCGTCATCACCTTCGTCAACATGCTGCTGACAACGGGTGCGCTGCTGCTGCACGGGCCGGTCGGCTGGCCGCTGTTGTCAACGCTGTATTCGACAGCTTGTGTGACGACGAAGCGGCTGCACACGCTGGGCCTCTCCGGCTGGGTGCAGGCGCCGCAGCGCGCCGCCGTCGCCGCGGCCCTGGCGACGCCGCTCGTGCGCGACGACTGGTGGGCCTCGCACACGCCGCTGGAGTACGTGGTTTGGGGAGTGGGTCTCACGGCCGCGGTGGGCGATGCCCTGATGTTCCTCTACCTCGCGCTCCACCCACGGCAACCGGCCGACCACGTGGGCGAGATCTTCAGCTGACGAACCCGCCAGGCCAGAGCGCGCCACCGGGTATTTCGCACCGTCACCGGGTTGAGGGAACTACGCCACCCCCATCGCCGCCAGCACCCGCTCCGGCGTCAGCGGGTAGTCGCGGACCCGGGCGCCGCAGGCGTTGTAGACCGCGTTGGCGATGGCCGCGCCGGCGCCGCAGATGCCGGCTTCGCCGACGCCCTTGATGCCGAGCGGGTTGGCCTTGTCGTCGACCTCGGGGAGGAAATAGGCGTCGAGGTTGGCGATGTCGGCGTGCACCGGGGCCAGGTAGGTCCCGAGGTCCTGGCCCGTCAGGCTGCCGTAGCGCGCGTCGACGCGGTTGGTCTCGGTCAGCGCCGTGCCGACGCCCCAGATCATGCCGCCGGTGATCTGGCTCCTGGCGGTCTTGGGGTTGAGGATGCGCCCGCAGGCGAACACGCCCAGCATCCGCCGCAGCCGCACCTCGCCGGTGATCGGATCGACCCCGACCTCGGCGAACTGGGCGCCGTGCGAGTAGCTGGCGAAGTTGCGGATGTCGGGCGCGGGCGCCGAAGCGCCCTCGGCCTCGACCCCCTGGGGCGCGAGGCGCTGCACCAGCGCGGCGATGGTCTCGGAGCGGTTCTCCACCGTGATCAGGCCGTCGCGGAACTCCACCGCCTCGGGCGCCGCGCCAAAGAGCGGCGAGTCCGGATCGCCCACCGCCATCTCGGTGAGCTTGGCTCGCAGCGCCATGCCGCCGGCCAGCGCGCCGGAGCCCGCCGAGGCCGCGCCGAACTGGCCGCCGGACCCGGGCGCGGGCGCGAAGCCGGAATCGCCGATCTCGACGATCACCTTCTCCAGCGGCACGCCCATGGTCTCGGCGGCGATCTGGGCCAGGATGGTGTAGCTGCCGGTGCCGATGTCGGTCATGCCCTGTTGCAGGCGGATGGTCCCGTCGGCCTCGGCCTTGAGGCTGGCCTTGGCGGGCAACAGGAAGTTGCCGCGGATCGCGGCGGCCATGCCCATGCCGACCAGCCAGCGGCCGTCGCGCACCTGGCCGGGCTTGAGCTGGCGATGGCGCCAGCCGAACTTCTCGGCCCCGTCGCGCATGCATTCGATCAGCTGGCGCGCGGAATAGGGCTGGCCGCTCTCGGGGTGCCTGTCCGGCTCGTTGCGGATGCGAAGCTCGATCGGATCGATGCCAAGCCGGTCGGCCAGCTCGTCCATCGCCGCCTCCAGGCTCATCATGCCCGACGCTTCACCCGGCGCCCGCATGGCGCTGGCGACGGCGACGTCCAGGAGCTGCAGCCGGTGCCCGGTCAGCCGGTTCGGCGCGGCGTAGAGGGCGCGCGAGAAGGCGGCGGCGCGCTCGATGAACGGGGCGTTGCGGGCGCAGTGGGTGGCCGCCATCAGTGACAGCGCGGTCAACCGGCCATCCGGCGTGGCGCCGAGCCGCACGCGCTGCACCGTGGCCGGGCGATGGACCGTGGCGTTGAACATCTGCTGCCGGGTCAGCGCGATCTTCACCGGCATCGCCAACGTCCGCGAGGCCAGCGCCGCCAGCGCCAGATCCTCGTAGCAGGAGCCCTTGCCGCCGAAGCCGCCGCCGACATACAGCGACATCAGGTGCACATTGCTGCGGTGGATC
>DATNIH010000003.1:0-21168 GCA_035604515.1 Caulobacteraceae bacterium
GTCGTAGCCGAAGTCCTCGCCGATGCGCGCCGCCAGGGCGAGCCGCGCCGGATCGGCGCCGCCGAGCTGCAGCGCCACCGGATGCTCGGCCGCATCGAACCCCAGCAGCCGCGCCGGGTCGCCGTGGATCACCGCCTCGGCGGTCAGCATCTCAGTGTAAAGGCGCGCCCGCCTCGACAGCGCCCGATGCAGCCGCCGACAATGCCGGTCGGTCCAATCCATCATCGGGGCCACGGATAGTCTATGCGATTGAAATCGTTCCATTACTCTAGGGTCTTGCAATGGCCAGCTTCACCAGGCCCGCATCTGGCGATTGGCGCGCCATGGTCCGCCCGATGGGGCGCTACATAAGCGAGACCTCGATCGCGCGCAAAGATGCGGAGACATGGTCCCGCGGCGCCCACTGGAGGTCGACCATGGTCACGGCGCGTCAGCCCGGCGGTGCGCTCTCCGTGGCGACATCACGGAGAGCACGCCTCGGACTGGGCGGGGCCGCCTGGGCGGAGATCCCGGCGCGGAACGCGAACGTCGGCTGCCAGTCCGGCGCGCCCGTGACTTGCGCCAATCGCTGCTCCCAGACTGCGGCGCGTCCGAGTTGGCGATCGCGGTCGGCCAGTTCCATGGGCTGGTTGAGGGGCTGCATCGCGACGCCCGCCAGCGTGGCGCTCAAGTGCAGGCGCTGCCAGAGCCGTCCGGCCGCCAGCGAGGCCGGTCGATCGTGCCGATCCCGGACCGCGATGTAACCGGTCAGGGGCGCGGTGGCGACCTGATCGTCGCGGGTGTGGGTGAACCACGCCTGGTGTTCGGTCGAAGGTGGAACCGGGAAAGTCCTGGCGAGCATGAGCGTGGTGGCTGACAGACCCGCCGCCTCCAGAGTCGGCCCGCTACGGTATTTCTCGATTTCTTGCGGCGTGCGGCGCAGCCAGCGATCACTGTCGCCGATCATCGCAGTGTCAGCGATGAGCGCCTGGGTGGCGTCGATCACCACGGCGTCATAGCTGGCGCGGCTCGGACCGTCCTCGAACAGGAACAGCCTGACATCGGATGCGCCGGCGAGACCCGGCAGTGCGTCTCGCCACGCTTTGGGCAGGCCCTTGGCCCGATCGTAGCGATAGCGATTGGTGTGTCGGCGCGAGATTGCCGCATAAGCCGGCGGAACGGTCGGCGGCGGGCCGAGACGGGTGAGGCGCACGGTGGCCGCATGCGCCGGTCCCATGCGATCGCTCAACTGCTCGAGCGAGCCGGGGACCGCTTCGATTTCGGCGGCGTAGCCGTTCGCCGGCGCCGCCAGCGCGATGTTCTCGAGCGCGCAGCCCAGGCCGACGTGCATCTCCCTCAGGAAGGGATCCATGGCCCCGAGGTTGCGCGCGGTGTCGGCGAACAGCTCGATCGCATCCTCGCCCACCCGGAAGAGCCAGGGCTGGCTGTCGTGAGGATTGGCCGCCAGGATCGCGGCGGCCGCCAGCGCCATCGGCGTGCCGCGCGCGGCCGGATCGTTCCAAAGACTCCAGGGCGAGTAGGCCGCGCCCGGCGAGCCGGCCGAGCACCCCTGGGTGACCAGACCGCCGGACACCGCCAGGGTGACGCCGGCGCCGGTCCAGAGCAGGTTTCTTCGCGTCAAAGCCAGGCTCGTCATTTCGTCGTCTCCTCTAGAAGTCACCAGTCGGTGACATTTTGCTCAAATGAAGGTGTCAGGCGCTGGCGAACACACCGTCGACGATCTGGTCGATCCCGTGCAGGAGTCGCTCCCAACCGTCGTCGGTGTCGATGGGGACGCCGCTCATCACCCGGATCGTGCGCGACCGGGCGGCCAGGTAGTTGATCGCGGCGCTCAGCAACAGCGATACGGCTTCCAGGTCCAGGCCGACCGGCAGTTCGTAGCGGGCGGCGATCCAGGCCGAGAGTTCCAGCGCGCGACGCTCCCGGACGGTCTCCAGCGCCACCACCAGCGGCGTGCGTTGGGAGGGCTCGGCCGCCAGGATCGCCAGAGTCACGGGACGTTTGCGAAGTTCGCCGGCGTGGCGGCGCAGGCAGAGTTTCACGGCGTCTCGCAGCGACATGCGCGCCGGGTCGATGCCCGCAACGATATCCGCACAGGCCCACCAGAAATCCCGGCGCTCGGCATAGGCGCTGTAGACCCCGTCCAGGTCGCCGAAGTAGCGGTAGATCAGCACCTTGTCGGCGCCCGCCTCCCGGGCGAGCGCATTGACGCCGACGGCGCCCAGACCCTCGCGTTCGACGATCCGGGACAGCGACGCCAGGATGCGCGCCTTGGTGTCCTCGACGTCCCGCCGCGCCGAGATGGGAGTGTTGTAAGTCACCACTCGGTGACAATCTGGCCGCCGAAGCCGGTTGTCAAGGGGCGAGGTCTGCCTGACCACGGCCTCGTCGCCTTCGCCACGTCGCTTCGCATGATCCACGCTCACCTGAGCGCCGATCCTTTCGCTTTTCGCGATGGCATCGCTGGCCGGAGACTGCCGCCACCGGAGGACGACATGCGCCAACTGACCTACGTCGGACCCAAAGTCCTGGAATGGTGGGATGTGCCGGCGCCGCGGCTGCAGCTGGGCAGCGACGCGCTGGTAGAACCCCTGGCGGTGACCCGGTGCGACCTGGATCTGATCATCGTGGGCGGCGCATCCGGACTGCCCGGACCGTTCGCCATCGGCCATGAGACCGCGGGGCGGGTCGTCGAGGTGGGCGAGGCGGTGAAGGGCTTCGCGCCGGGAGACGTGGTGATTGTACCGTTCCAGATCAGCTGCGGCGCCTGCGAGCGATGCCGGCGCGGACACACCAACGCCTGCGCCGCCGTCCCGTTTCGCTCGTCCTACGGTATGAAGCCGCTGAGCGGCGTCGAGTATGGCGGGGCTCTGTCCGACCTGATCCGGGTTCCCTTCGCCGACCACATGCTGGTCAGGCAGCCGCCGGGTCACCCGCTGTCGCAGACCCCGGCCCTCGCCGACGGCGCCACGGACGGCTTCGTCGCGGTGGCGCAGTGGCTGCGGGCGCGGCCGGACGGCGAGGTGCTGGTGATCGGCGGCGCCGGTCAGTCGGTCGGCCTGTTCGCCGGCCACGCCGCCCAGAGCCTGGGCGCGCGCCGGGTGGTCTACCTTGATGACAACCCAGGGCGCCTGGCCAAGGCGAAGGCGCTCGGACTGACGCCGCACGAAGCGCCACCGGGCCTGGCCATGGATCCGATTGGCCTCTTCGCTGTAGTGATCGACGCGGCGGCGACCGACGCTAGCTTGGCCCTGGCGCTGCGGTCGGTCGAACACAACGGCGTCTGCCAGCGGATGTACGGCGACTTCAAAGAGACTACGCCGGTCGCGCTGCGGCACATGTACGGGGTGGGCGTCACTTTGAAAGTCAGCCGCGTCAACGCGCGTGCCGAGATGCCCGCCTGCCTGGCCCACGTCACCGCTGGCCATTACCGCCCCGAACAGGTCCTGACCCGCCGCGCGGCCTTCGAGGATGCGCACGAGGCGATCCAGGATCCGACGATCAAGGTGCTGTTCGTCAGGGAGGGCGTGGACTAGCGCGGCTCGGCGGGGACGGCCTCCAGCTGAGCCTGCAGCCATCGCTTGAACACGGTGAGTGGGCGATGGCCCGCGTCGGAGGCCCTATGCACCAGCCAGCAGGTCGACGACTCCACGCGGATGGGAAGCACCTCGACCAGGTGCCCGGCCTGGACGCTTGGGGCGCACAAGGGCCAGAGGCTGAGCGCGACGCCGACGCCGCGTTCAGCGGCCAGCAGCGCCGCCTCGAACCCTTCCACCCAGATGGTCTGACTGGGCTTGGCCCAGGTCAGACCCTGCCCCCTGAACCACGCTGGCCAGGCGTCGGGGAAACTGGTCATCTGGATCAGCGGCGCACGCGTCAGGTCGGCCGGCTCGCGCAGCGCCAGCTGCGACGCCGCCGCGGACGATGCGAGGAGCGACGTTTGCATCCGCATCAGGGGCATCGACACCAGGCCGGGCCAGGCGCCCGAGCCGCTCTTGACCACGGCGTCGACGGGTTCGCGCTCCAGGTCGACGAGGCGGGTCGAGGGGCTGATCGAGAGTTCGATCTCGGGATGTTCGGCGATGAAGGCGGCCATGCGCGGCATCAGCCAGGCCGACGCGAAGAGGGGAAAGACGCTGATCTTCAGCACGCCGCTTCGCGCCGCCTGGCCGCCGCGTTCCATGGCGCGCGCCAGTTCGGCAAATCCTCTTCCGGTGATGGCGGCCAAGGCCTCGCCAGACGCCGTCGGGTGAATGCGCCGATGGGATCGCTCGAACAGCCGGCAACCCAGCGCCGCTTCGAGCCGGCGAACGCGATGGCTGATGGCCGACGCGGTCAGGTGCAGGGCGCCGGCGGCCGCCTTGAAACTGCCCAGCGACACCGCGGCGTCGAACGCCTGCATGGCGGCGACCATGGAAGACGAGACCCGCGCCGAGGCCGGCGCGACGGATTCGGCGACGCCCAATGGACGAGACGCCCGTCGAGCGCGACCGTTTCCGTCAGACAACCCATGCCTCATCGCAAGACCTTCGCGGCGCCGGCCCTGTCTACACGACATCGCACAGGATCGCCGGTCTGGAACACGAGAGTGGAACCATGACCCAGCCACGCCTGAAGCCGCTGGGTCTCGGCGGATCCGCCATTCTATTCGGTGCGCCAGCGATCCTTCTCTTCGCGGCGACTCACCTTGGCATACCCCTGCTGCAATCTTCGACCGGTCTTCCCGCTCTGGTGTGCTGGTTCCTGATGGGTGGATTCGGCGTCTTTGCACCGCTCGTGGCGGCTTCCTGGCTGATGTATCGACGCGAGGCGGGGGCGGTCCGGCTGAGGCCTCTCCTGACCCGCTTCAGGCTGGACCGATTCACGCGCAGGGACGCCGTTTGGTCACTTGCCGCCTTGGTGGTCGTGGGCGCCGTCACCCAATTGATGGTTCAGGTCGGGCGCTTGGCCATTCACGGATTCACCGCTGCGCCATCCTTCATGACCGTGACCGCGCTCAAGCCCAATGAATATTGGATTCTTCTCGCCTGGACGCCGTTCTTCGTCCTGAACGTCGCCGCAGAGGAGCTGTTCTGGAGAGGCTACATCCTGCCGCGCCAGGAACTGGCCTTCGGGAAGTGGGCCTGGGCGGCGCACGGGGCCTTTTGGACGTTGTTTCACGTCGCCTTCGGCCTTGACCTGATGTTCGTGCTTTCCCCGTTCCTCTTCATACTTTCCTACGTAGCCCAAAGACGAAGGAACACTTGGGTCTCGATCATCGTCCACGGCGCCCTGAACGGCGGCGGGTTTCTCGCCGTCGCGCTTGGAGCGATCAGATAGGTCGGCTCAAGTAGCAAAGCGCTGCCGTTAGGCGCAGCGGTCAGGACTGCGCTCAAGTGTTCGTGCAGAGGTCGGACATGGGCGTTGGCGGCGAGCCCCAGCGCGCCGCCTCGACCCGGTCAGCGCACCAACGCCATAGCCAAAGCCGCCGCGACGCAAAAGACCACGATCAGGATCGGCGGCGTTCGCCAGCGCTCCAGCAACATGAAGGCGACGACCGCGACGGCGAGGTCGCGGGCGCCGAGGATCGCGCTGGTCCAGATCGGACTGTAAAGCGCCGCGCCGAGTACGCCGACGACCGCGGCGTTGACGCCGGCGAGCGCGCCGCCTGCGGCCGGGTGGCCGCCGATCCAGGTCCACAGCGGCAGCCCCGCCAGGGCGACGAGCAGGCCGGGCAGGAAGAGGAAGATCAGCGCCGCGATCGACCAGATGAGGCTGACGCCAGGGCCCGATCCCGCCGGCGCGATCCCGGCGCCGAGATAAGCGGCGAAGGAGAACAGCGGTCCCGGCACGGCTTGGGCAGCGCCGTAGCCGGACAGGAAGGCGTTGTCGGAGACCCAGCCGGTTGGAACCAGGGCGTCACGCAGGAGCGGCAGCACCACGTGACCGCCGCCGAAGACCAGGGCGCCTGCCTTGTAGAAGATCGCCGCCATGGCGATCATCGAGCGGGGCGGCGCGGCCTGCGCGGCCAGCGGCAGGCCGACCAGCAGCGCGAGGAAGGCGGCGCCGGCCGCCAAGCCCGTGCGCCTCCCGATCGGCAGCGTCGGCGACGCGGACGCGCCCGTCGCATCGCGACAGAGCAACATGCCGCCGAGCGCGCCGACCAAGAGCGCCAGGAGCTGCATCATCAGTCCGCCGACGACAAGCAGGAGCGTCGCCGCAACAAGCGCCAGGGCGGTGCGGCGCAGGTCGGGACAGAGCTTGCGGCCCATGCTCCAGACCGCCTGGGCGACGACGGCCACCGCGACCAGTTTCAGCCCGTGCAACGCCGCCTGGGTCAGCGGGCCGGTCAGCCGCGGCGCCAGCCAGGCGAAGGCGAACATGAGCGCCGCCGACGGCAGGGTGAAGCCGAGCCAGGCGGCGAAGGCGCCGGCCCAGCCCGCTCGCCTCAGACCGACCAGGAACCCCACCTGGCTGCTCGCCGGTCCCGGGACCATCTGGCACAGCGCGACCAGACCGGCGTAGTCGTCGGACGAGAGCCAGTGTCGCCGCTGGACATAGGCGCGCTCGAAATAGCCCAGGTGCGCGATCGGCCCGCCGAACGAGGTCAGCCCGAGGCCGAGCGCGACGGCGAAGACCTCGGCGGCGCTTCCCCGCGCCGTCGGCGAGTCCTTCCCGGCGTCGTCCCCCGCGGTCGCCATCAGACGCAGTCGAACAGCGCCATGAACCCGAAATCCATGTGCAGTTGCTGGTGGCAGTGGAACAGGGCCAGACCCAGATCGTCGGCGAGGAAGTCCACCTCGGCCGTCTGGTAGCCGCCTAGCATCACCACGTCCTTGAGCACGCCGGATGTGGCTTTGCCGGCGATCCGGGTCAGCTCGAACGTGTGCCGATGCAGGTGGATCGGGTGGATGTCGTCGCTGGCGTTCTTCATCCGCAGTCGATAGCGGCGGCTTTGATGCAACTTGAACATCGGGTCCATCGCCTTGTCCGAGAAGGCGACGCCGTTGATGGTCCATTGGTTGAAGCCGTTCAGCGCGGCGTTGTTCTTGGCGAAGGTCATGTCGAACGTCTCGTCGGGCGCATAGGTCTTCGGCGTCGAGTCGCCGAAGGCGGCATAGTCCCATTTGGCGGACGGAGGCTTGGCCCATTGCGGCGTCCCGCTCGCGCCGGCGTACTCGACCACCACACCCATGCCGTGGCCCCGATCGTCGTCGGAGAGATCGCCGAGCACCCAGACGCCGGGATGGTCCATCTGCACGATGGCTGAAACGCGCTCGGCCGTGCCGATCCAGAGCACCGGGACCTCGGTCGGAGTCGCGACCGGATTGCCGTCCATCGCCACCACCCGGAAGGCGTGCCCCGGCAGGGCGAGGCTGCGGATTTCCCCGGCGCTGCCGTTGAGCACGTGGAACAGCACCCGCTCGCCGGCCTTCACGCGGATGGGCTCGCCATGACCGAGCATGCGGCCGTTGATGGCGAAGAACTGGTAGCCGACCTCGTAGCCGTGCGGCTTGCCCTGCGCGAGCGAGGCGTTCATCGCCGCTTCCCCTGTCGACTTCAGTGTCGGCTCCTCTTCGCCGGCCAGGAAGTCCATCGCCATGTCGCCGCCTTGGCTGAGGCTGGGCAGGAACTCCTTCAAGGTGAGAAAGACTTCGCGGTCGTAGCGGCCGGGTTCGTTGCGGGGGTCGATGTAGACCGGGCCGACCTCGCCGCTGTACTGCCCCGCGGCGAGGTTGGCGCCGGCCCTCAGGTGGGTGTGGTAGAAGCGATGGCCTGCCGGGCCCGGCGTGAAACGGATCCGCCGCGCGCCGTGAGCCGGGACGTAGGGCGTCCCCTCCTCGGCCGCGCCGTCGTAGTCGACGGAAATTTTCTGGCCATGCCAATGTAGCTGTTCGGGCGTCGCGGTGTCGTTGCGGATGTCCACGACGACAGGTCGGCCCTCGCGAAACCGCAGCAGCGGACCTGGAAACTGGCCGTTGTAGGTCGTCGTGGTGACGATCACCCCCGGCGCCAGTTCGATGGGGCCGGTGGCGATTCGTATCGTGTAGTCGGCGGTAGGCTCGACCCGGCGGCTTGAGCAGGCGACCAGTGGCGCGACGCCCGCCGAGACGGCGGCGGCGCCAAGCTGGAGCAGACGTCGGCGATCGAACGACATGTCGGGCCTCATCCGCTGGGGGTTGGGCGGCGGCGCGCAATGCGTCGGAACGAAGTCGCCGAACAGTTCGCCCGCCTTGCCGTGGGCGAGCCGCAGGGCGTCCTCGCCGACTTGCGTGGCGCGATAGACGCACCGGAGGGTCCGGCCTCGCCGTCGTTTGCTGGAGCTGAGGCAGCCCGGCCGTTCCATGGCATGCAGCATGGATAGAGCGTACTGTGGACGCCATCCAGGTTGACCTGTCTCAAGGTCGTCCCCGTCACCCGGGCCTAGGACTCAGGCTGTGGTTTGGTCGTCGAGCCCGTTGGTCGGAGAAGCCTGTGCGTCACGTCGTGATCCCGTCTCACCCCAGTCCGGCGAGCCTCAACACCGCGATCGCGAACACCCACGCCACAGTGACACGCTCGTTGGGTGAGGAGGTCGAGGTTCGGGACCTCCATGCAGAGGCGTTCGATCAGCGGCTGCTGGCCAGCGAGCTGCCCTGGAACCCGACCTTCAGCCTGGCGACCAACATCGAAGCCTGAACCAGGCGCCCCACGCCCGAGGAGATCAAGATGAGCTACGCCGCCGTTATCACGCACGTTCAAGCCGACGCCGAGGCCGCGGCGAGGCTTACCTGCGCCATCGACATCGCAAAGCGCTTCGACGCCGCCCTGATCGGCGTCGGCGCCGAGATGATCCCGCCACTCGCCTTCGACAGCGGCTACTACAGCGTCGAGGCTGAGTGGGTGACGGCGATGCGCGAGACCATCGACAGCCGCATCAAGCTCGCCTCCGGCGCCTTCCATGCCGCCACTAAGGATTTCGGCGACAAGGCGGTGTTCCTGTCGGGGCTGCAGCTGCCGGCGCAGGCGATCGCCGCGGCCTCGCGGGCGGCGGACCTGATCGTCGCCGGCGGCGCGCCGCGCAAGATGCACGACCCCTACATCTGCTGCGACGCGGCCGAGCTCGCCATCACCTCCGGCCGACCCGTGCTGGTCGCGCCGCCGGCCGCGCCGCCATTGCAGGCCAAGCAGATCCTGCTCGCCTGGAAGGAAACTCGCGAGGCGCGGCGCGCGCTTTCCGACGCCATGCCGTTCTTCGAGCAGGCAGAGCGCGTCGTCGTGGCGGCCATCTGCCCCGAGCGCGACGTCGCGCAGGTCCGTCTCGAGGTCGACGACGTCGCCGCAGCGCTGCGGCGGCGTGGGATCACCGCCGAAGGCAAGGTGACGCCCCACGCGCACGCCGACGGCTTCCAGATTCTGCGCCAGGCCAGCCTGGAAGGCGCAGACCTGATCGTCTGCGGCGCTTATGGCCACAGCCGGCTGGGCGAATGGGTGTTCGGCGGTGTCACCGCCGATCTGTTGTCACAGGAACAGGCCTATCTGCTGCTAAGCCACTAGCGTTTTCCCGGAGCGGGCGATGACCACGCGGAACCTCGACGCCGTCTTCGCCCCGCGCGCCATCGCCTTGATCGGTGCGAGCAACGAACCCCGCTCCGTCGGCGCGGTGCTGGCGCGCAATCTGATGGAGAGCGGGTTCGCCGGGCCGGTGCTCGCGGTCAATCCGCACGAGACGGCGATCCGCTCCGCCCTCAGCTATCACAACCTCGGCGACCTCCCGGTCGCGCCGGATCTGGCTGTGATCGCCACGCCGCCGCCGACCGTGCCGGGGCTTGTCGCCGAGCTGGCGGGCCGCGGGTGCCGCGCCGCCGTGGTGATCACGGCTGGCTTTGGCGAGGCAGGCGGCGGCGGGGCGGCGCTGCGCCAACAGATGCTCGACGCAGCCCGACCGGCGCTGCTGCGCATCATCGGACCCAACTGTCTGGGCGTGATTTCGCCGGCGCAGGGCCTGAACGCGAGCTTCGCCCAGCTGACCCCAAGGCCCGGCTCGCTGGCCCTCGTCGCGCAGTCAGGCGCCATCACCACGGCGGCGCTCGATTGGGCCGACGCCCGCGGTTACGGCTTCTCGCGCATCGTCACCCTCGGCGACATGGCCGACGTCGACTTTGGCGACATGCTCGACTTCCTCGCCCTCGACGAGGCCACGCGCGGCGTCCTGCTCTACATCGAGAGCGTCACCGATGCGCGCAAGTTCATGTCGGCCGCCCGCGCGGCGGGCCGGACCAAGCCGGTGGTGGTGATCAAGGCCGGCCGCAGCGCCGCCGGGGCCAAGGCGGCGCTGAGCCACACCGGCGCTCTGGCCGGCGCCGACGCGGTCTACGACGCGGCGTTCCGCCGGGCGGGCCTGCTGCGCGTGTTCGAGCTGCGCGAACTGTTCGACGCCGTCACGACGCTATCCTCGGGCATGGCGGTGCGCGGCGACCGGCTGGCGATCGTCAGCAACGGCGGCGGCGCCGGCGTGCTCGCCGTCGACGCGCTCGATGCGCGCGGCGGGCGCCTGGCGGCGCTTTCACCGCAGACGATCGCGACCCTGGGCGCGGCGCTGCCGGCGACCTGGTCCAAGGGCGACCCGGTGGACATCCTGGGCGATGCGGGATCCGCGCGCTACGAGGCGGCGCTGACCGCCGTGCTGGCCGATCCGCAGGCGGACGCGGTGCTGGCGATCAATTGCCCGACCGCCGTCACCGACTCCACCGAGGCGGCGAGAGCCGTGCTCAAGGCCATCGACGCGCGCCATCCGCGGCCCGCCGTGCTGACCGCGTGGCTGGGCGAGACCGCGCCGGCGGTGGCCCGCAAGCTGTTCGCGGCGGCCCAGGTTCCCTCGCACGAGACGCCTGACGAGGCGGTGCGGGCGTTCATGCATCTGGCCGACCACGCGCGCAACCAGCAGCTGCTGATGCAGACGCCAGCCGACCGCGCCGGCGAACGTCCTGACCGCGCCCGGGCCGCGGCGATCGTGGCGGCGGCGCTGGCCGGCGGCCGCACGCTGCTGTCTGACGCCGAGGCGAAGGGGGTGCTGGCAGCGTACGGCGTGCCCGTCCTGGCCACCGAGACCGCGGCGACACCGCAGGAAGCCGCCGCGGTCGCGCACCGTATCGGTGGGCCGGTGGCGCTGAAGATCCTGTCGCCGCAGATCACCCACAAGTCCGACGTCGGCGGCGTGGCGCTCGACGTCGCGCCCGAGGCGGTGGAAGCGGCGGCGCAGGCGATGCTGGCGCGCGTCGCGGCGGCCGCGCCGACGGCCACGCTGACCGGCTTCATGGTCCAGGCGATGGCACAGAAGCCGCGGGCGCACGAGTTGATCGCTGGCATCGCCACCGACCCGACGTTCGGGCCGATCGTCCTCTTTGGCGCCGGCGGCACAGCGGTGGAGGTGCTGGCCGATCGCGCGATCGGCCTGCCGTCGCTCAACGAGCACCTCGCCCGCGACATGATCGCCCGCACCCGCATCGCCAACCTGCTTGCCGGTTACCGCGACCGACCGGCAGCCAACGAAGCTGCGATCGTCGATGTGCTGATCCGCCTGGCGGCGCTCGCCGTCGAGGTTCCGGCCATCGCCGAACTGGACATCAATCCGCTGCTCGCCGACGACGCCGGCGTGCTGGCCCTGGATGCTCGCATCCGCATCGAGGCCGGCGTGCGGCCGCGGCCGGCGATCCAGCCCTATCCGGCCGACTTGGCCCGGCCGCTCCAGGTCGGCGGCGAAACGCTCGAGCTGCGGCCGATCAGGCCACAGGACGCACCGAGACTTTGCGAACTCGTCGCTCGCACCGATGCCGAAGACGTTCGCCTGCGGTTCCGCACCGGCCTGCGCCGGCTGCCCGACGTCTGGGCCGCCCGGCTTTCGCAGATCGACTACGATCGGGAGATGGCGCTGGTCGCGCTCGACGGCTCAAGCGACATCGTCGGGGTGGCGCGGTTGGCTGGTGATCCGGAGGGCGAGACGGCTGAGTTCGCGCTCATCGTGCGGTCCGATCACCAGCAGCGTGGCCTTGGCCGGGCGCTGATGCAGGCGCTGATCGGCTACGCGAGGGACCGGGGCTACAGCGAGCTCTGGGGGTCGATCGCCCGGGACAACCACCGCATGCTCGAACTGGCCGGCCATCTCGGCTTCCTGTCCAAGGCTGACGCGGACCCGTCGCTCGTGCGGGCGTGCCTGTCCCTCGCCTAGCTGGCGTTGCTCAAAGGGCCCCGCGGGCCGCCGACGTTTCGAGGCCGCAAGCTTGCCGTTGCGGTCTCGCCGACGCGTCGGGCCGGGGTCACCGACCTGGTAAGCGCCGGCTCCTTCTTTCCGATGGAGACATAGGTCGAGACGCTGACCAGCGTGATCATGAAGATCGCGAAGCCCGCGACCACGAGACCCAGGATCATGATCTGGGTGATCGGCATCGCGCGCTCCTACTCGCAGAGATCGGCGAGGGCGGCAGGGCGTCTCAGCCGAATGTGGCGGCATCCATCGAGCTCGATCAGGCCTTGGCCCTGCAGTTGGGTCATGGTTCTGGACACGGTTTCGATGGTCAGGCCGAGATAGTCGGCGATATCCTGGCGGGTCATCGGAAGATCGAACGCGTCTCCCCGTTCGAGACGCTTCGCCAAACCGATCAGAAAGTTCGCCAGCCGCTCCGAAGCGGAACGCCGCCCGAGCGTCAGCACATGATCGCGGCAGCGCCGTAGTTCGCGCGAGGCATGACGCCACAGCCGGTGACTTTGGTCAGGGTCGACAGCCAGGTTGGAACGCCGCGCGACCACGACGACGGTTTCGCTGATCGCCTCCGCGGTCGCCAGTCGCTCCACGTCCAATTCGACACCGAATACGTCGCCCGGCAGGTAAAAGTCGGCAACTTGCCGGCGGCCGTCAGCCAGGAGTCGGACGGAACGAACCGCGCCGGAGACGATGCGATAGATGAAGTCGGTGGAGGACCCTTCGCAAAAGATCTGCTGATCTTTCGAGAAAGACTTAGTGAAACCGATCACCCGCAGGCCGTCGTCCATATCAAGACTGCGGGCGACGGACGAATCTAGCGCTTGTGCGAGGGCTGAGGGCTGGGTCTGCATGGGTTGGTCGCCATCAAGAATTCGATGGTCAACCAGTAGCCTCGCCTGAGGCCCCTCGATATTCGTGGCTTGTGCCTACGTAGTTTTGCGGAGAGCTCCGCGCGGAACGTTGAGCCAGATCAACGCGCGCCGGCTGAAACCCGGCGAGTTCTCTCGGATGCCGTTCGACCCGCCTCCCCCCCCACGCGTCACGATCGTGGAAGACGACGTCTCGTTACTCAGCGCCTTGACCTTCGCCCTGGAGGAAGAGGGTTTCGCCGTCGCGGCGTTTGTTCGTGGGCAGGAACTGCTCGATCGACCCCCGCTTGCCACCGATTGTCTGATCGTCGACCTCAGGCTTCGCGATGCCGATGGACTGACGCTCATCGCAGAGCTCCGCGGCCTTGGCGTCGCGCCGCCGGCCATTCTGATCACCACAGCCCCCGACGACCGCTGCCGCAGAAGAGCGGCGGAGGCCGGCGTACAGATTGTGGAGAAGCCGCTGATCGGCGCCGAGTTGGGCCGCCGGATCGCAGAGGCGATCGCTGGCGCGCGCTAGGCTATCCCCGCCAAAATCGCCATCCGCACCAGTTCGGACAGGCTCTTGGACTGAGTCTTGGTCATCACGTGCGCGCGGTAAATCTCGACCGTCCGCTGGCTGATGTCGAGATCGAAGGCAATGACCTTGTTCGCCTTGCCGACGAGAAGGCCTTCCATCACCTGCCGCTCCCGCGGCGTCAGGCCCTCGAAACGCCGGCGAAATTCCGTCTGTTGAATCTCTCTGGCCTGGACCTCGTCGAGGCGGACCAGAGCGGCGCGAACCGCATCCAGCATGGTGTCGTCGTCGTAAGGCTTCTCAATGAAGTCCAGCACGCCCGCCTTCATCGCCTCGACAGCGAGCGGCACGTCGGCGTGACCGGTGACCACAATGATCGGCAGGGCGACGCCGAGCACATTCAGGCGCCGGACGAGTTCGAGGCCGTCCATCTCGGGCATGCGGACGTCGGTGACCACCACGCCGGCCGCATCTCGGGCGACCTGCAGGAAGGCGCCCGCGCCGGGATAGGTCTCGACGGGAACATCGGCCGTCGAAAGCAGGAAGGCGAGCGAGTCTCGCGCGCCTTCGTCGTCGTCGATGACGTGGGCCTTCGGCTCAGGCATTGGCGGTGAGCTCGGCCCGCGGCAGCGTGAAGGCGAAGGTTGCGCCAGCCGCCGGATTGTTCTCAGCCCAGATCGAGCCGCCGTGCGCCTCGACGATGGTGCGGCAGATCGAGAGGCCCACGCCCATGCCTTCCTTCTTCGTGGTCATAAAAGGCTCGAACAGGCGCTCACGCGCCTCTTCGCTGATGCCTGACCCGGTATCTGACACCGAGACCAGCGCGAAGCCAGGGTCGTGCGCGGTGACGCGCACGCCGAGTTCGGCTGGACTTCGTCCGCGCATGGCGTCGACCGCATTGCGCAGCAGATTGATCACCACCTGCTGAATCTGCACCCGATCGGCCAGCACAAGGTCCACACCAGACTCGAACCGCATGGTGACGCGTACCCCAAGTTCCTTCACGCCGACAAGCGCCAGGGCGCTGGCCTCCTCGATCAGTTTCGAGAGGCTCTCGATGCGCCGTTCGGTCTCGCCCCGACCGATGAAATCGCGCAGCCGATGGATGACGTCGCCGGCTCGCAAAGCCTGGTCGGCCGCCTTGTCGAGGGCCTCGGCCAGCCGCGGGAGGCTGGCAGGATCGCCCTTTTCCAGCAAGCGGCGTGACCCACGCAGGTAGTTGGCGATGGCCGACAGCGGCTGGTTGAGTTCATGCGCCAGCGCCGAAGCCATCTCGCCCATGGCGGTGAGGCGTGACACATGCTCCAGCTCGCTCTGCAATTCTTGCAGGCGCGCCTCGGTCTGCTGCCGGTCGGTCAGGTCGCGGACGAAGCCGGTGAAGAAGCGCCGGTTGGCGACTTTCATCTCGCCTACAGACAGCTCCATAGGAAAAGTGGAGCCGTCGCGCCGCTGGCCGACGACCACGCGGCCGATCCCGATGATCCTGCGTTCACCCGTGGTCATGTACCGACTCAGATAACCATCGTGCGCTTCGCGGTACGGCGTGGGCATCAGCATGTCGACGTTCTTGCCCAAAACCACTGCGCCCTCCCAACCAAACAGCCGCTCGGCGGCGGCGCTGAACGACTGCATGCTGCCCTTTTCGTCGATGACGATCATCGCGTCAGGGACCGTGTCGAGGATCGACTGAAGGTGCGCCTCGCGCTCGCGCAGCTGTTGGGATCGGGCGGCCGCCCGCGCACGATCCGCCGACAGAGCCTCGCCTGCCGCCGCGAGGCCAACGCTTATCAGGACGAAGAGCGTCAGGTCTCCAGTATCGCCTCCTGCTCCAATGTTCCGCTTGATCAACCACCCCGCCGCGACCGACAGCAGCGTCGCGAGCAGCCCGGGCGCCGCCCCTCCCAGCGAAGCAGCCGCCAGCACCGGCACGACGAACAGCAGATAGAGGGACCGGTCGCCCAGCCAGGGCTGCAGCAGACTCCGCGCCGCGAACGCCGCGGCCACGCCCAGTACGGCAGCGGCATAGGACCATAGATTGGCGCGATACCGCCCCACTGATTGCTTCCTCGCCCAAAAGATCCGGCTTCCGCCCGGTCGACCCCGATGGGTCAGTCGCGGTCCATCATCACCCAGCCAGCCCGGCCCACAAACATCTTTGATATCCGTCAAAGCGCCGCCGTCATCGGTTCCCCAGTCTGGCCGTCGGAGGTGCGGATGTGGTCCGTATCGACGACCAGGATGGATCTGAGCAACGCTGGCATGGCCGCTTTGCATGAACTGAATCGGCGGCGGGGCCCGCGTCGTGGCGATCCCGAACGTCGCGGGCCTGCGATCCTCGGCCTGTACTGGAAGGAAGTTGACCCCGCTCAACGCGCCCCTGGCGGCAACGGTCCATCTGCGGACGCCGTGCTCTGGGAGCCAGGACCATGAACAGATTGAAGGACAAGGTTGCGATCGTCACCGGCGCAGCGCTCGGCATCGGCCGGGCGACGGCGACGCGCATGGCGCAGGAAGGCGCGGCCGTGGCGCTGCTAGACCTTCATGACGACGTCGGCCGTGATCTCGCCGCCGACCTGTCGGCGCGCGGCGGCAAGGGGCGATACTGGCGCTGCGACGTCACCAGGGAGGCCGAGATCGCCCGCGTGTTTGGCGAGGTGGTCGGTGAGTTCGGAGGCCTCGATATCCTGGTCAACAACGCCGGCGTCGCCGGGGCGAACAAGCCGACGCATGAGCTAACGGAGGCCGAGTGGGACCTGGTGCAGTCGGTGAATGTGAAGGGCGTCTTCTTCGGCGTGAAGCACGCCGTCCCCCACCTGCGCCGGCGCCGTGGTGGCAGCATCATCAACCTGTCGTCGATCTACGGACTCGTCGGCGCCGCGGACGTGCCGTCTTACCACGCCTCCAAGGGCGCGGTGCGCCTGATGAGCAAGAACGACGCCCTGATCTATGCGCCCGACCGCATCCGGGTGAACTCCATCCACCCGGGGTTCATCTGGACCCCGATGGTCGAGGGCTACGTTGGCCAGCAGAATCTGAGCGAAGGCCGTCGGGCGCTCGACGCCTTGCACCCGCTCGGCCATGTCGGCGAGCCCGACGACGTCGCCTGGGGCGCGGTCTACCTCGCCTCCGACGAGGCCAAGTTCGTGACTGGCTCGGAGCTGGTCATCGACGGTGGTTACACGGCCCGCTGATGCGCTGCCGCGGCTTGCCCGCAATCTTGAGTTGGTCGCTTTTGCGGCGAGCCGCTCGTTGGTCGTCATGGGTTGGATCGCCACCACGGTGATGGGCGTCGCGGCGGTTGCGATGCTGATCCCCAGCTAGGCGAACTCAGCTTGATCCAAGTCAATGCAGGGACCGGCTTAAGCGAAATCTTGTCGCGATATGACCAGGACTACTCCCACGACAACCGTCAGGTCGGAACTGCAGTCGATCGGCAGAACGATGCGCCCTTCGGACGGCGCAGAGGCTCGGTCCCGTCAGGCCCGCGTGTCGTGGATCTGGATTTTCGCCGGGCTACTCGTCGTATTTGGGTTCGTGGGCTTGCTCGCAATCGGCGGACCTCCTGCGCGGTTGTCGTCTACGCCAAGCCAGTCGGTGATATTCAGCACCCCGATGCACCGCGGCTGAGACGTCCAGGCAGGCCTCCGCTCGATCACGGTGTGGGCCGCGTGAGACCACCTTCAGACCCGCTTCACGCAAGTCGCGGCCGCCAACGACTGGCCGGGTCAGCCATGCATGGCGCCCGCTTGCGGCCGACTACGTATTTACCGAAGACGACGCTTGACCTGGGTCAATGTCCCCGACGGCCCCGCGCCCGATCCTCTGATCGCAACGCCGACCGCCTCGCCGCGCGCCGGCTGCAGATTGGAAGGAAGATTTCGAAATGTTCGAGAGCAAACTCCACACCCTGGACCTCTCCCGCCGTGGCTTTATCCGCAGTGTCGGCCTCGCCGCCGGCGTCGGCCTGATTGGCGCCAGCCTTGCCGCGACCCCGGCGGCGGCCAGTTCGAAGTTCTCGCAGGCAATGGCGAAGTATCAGCCGACGCCGAAGGCGCCCGGCCAGACCTGCAGCACCTGCACCCAGTTCCAGCCGGCCGCCGCCTGCAAAGTGGTCGAAGGTGAGATCAGCGCGAACGGCTGGTGCTTCCTCTACGCCAAGAAGGGCTGAAGCCTTATGGATCGGATCGGACCGGCGACCCTCAGGGTCGCTCAGCGAGCGGCGGCCCTGGCCGCCCTCGCCTTCGCCGTTGTCGGGCTCTCGGCAACCAACGCCGCCGCCGTCCCGGCCTTCGCGGCCCAGACCGGCCTGCCATGCCAAAACTGCCACGTCGGCGGGTTCGGACCGCAGCTGACGCCGTTCGGCCGCGAGTTCAAACTGCAGGGCTACACGCTGCGCACCAACGACAAGAGCATTCCGCTCTCGATCATGGAGGTCGCCTCCTACCTGCACACCGCCCAGGCGCAGACCCCGCCGCCGCCTGGTTTCAACAGCAACGACAACTTCAACCTCGACCAGTTGAGCCTGTTCTTCGCCGGCGGCTTCGGCGAGCACCTGGGCGCCTTCGTGCAAGGCACCTACGACGGCATCGCCCAGGTCTGGCATTGGGACAATCTCGACCTGCGCGCCACCACCACGGTCAAGATCCACACGGCCGACGTGACGCTGGGCGCCAGCCTCAACAACGCGCCAACGGTGCAGGACGCTTGGAACACGCTGCCGGCCTGGGGCTATCCCTACACCACCTCGACCCTCGCCTCGACACCGGCAACCTCACCGCTGCTGAACGGCGCCCTGGCGCAGACGTCGCTCGGCCTCACCGGCTACGCCTGGATCAACTCCGAGGTCTATCTTGAAGGCGGCGGCTACTGGTCGCCGAGCGCCAACGCGTTGTCATCGCTCGGCGTGGATCCGACCAATCCCGGCTCGATCAAAGGCGTCGCGCCCTATGGGCGGGTCGCATTCCAGCATGACATCGGCAAGACCGGCACGCTTGAGGTCGGCGCCTTCGGCCTGCACAGCGACATCTACCCCGGCCTCGACCGCACCACCGGCTTCACCGATGGCTACACCGACCTTGGGCTCGACGCGTCCTACGTCGACACCATGTCCAACACCGACGTGCTGACGATCAACGGCCGCCTGTTGCACGAACGGCAGAGTCTCGCCGCCACCTGTGCGCTCTCCGGCGGCGATGCGACCTGCGTCAACAACACCCTGAACGACGTGCACGTCGATGCGTCCTACTACTGGCGCGACAAGATCGGCTTCACCGTGGGTGCGTTCGACACCACCGGCTCGGCCAATCCGATCCTCTACGCCGGCAACCGCACCCTGCGGCCGGACAGCACCGGCGTGCTGCTGCAGCTCGACGCCACGCCCTGGGGCAACGGCAAGTCGCCGCTCGGCAAGCGCTTCAACACCCGGATCGGCATGCAGTACACCGCCTACACCCGCTTCAACGGCGCCCGTGATAACTGGGACGGCGCGGGGTCGAACGCCGCCGACAACAACGCCTTCAGGCTCTTCATCTGGAGCGCCTACTAGCGGAACCCGACAGCTCGCCGAACCGGGCCCCCTCGCCGCCAGCGAGGGGGCTTCGGCTCGAACAGGACGTCAGGGCCGCGCTGACAACTTCGACATCTTCCTGCCAGCCTGGCTCGTGTCGCGACAACCTCGTTTTCGGGACGCTGTTGGCCGCTGGTGAGTCCTTCCTTCTGTGGCGGTCTCTCTAAGACAATTCCTGCACGGCGCGCGCCGCACGCACTGGCGCGCTTATGCTGAAGTCTCAGCCAGAGTGGCGCGGCGTTTGCTGGAGACGGCTGGTCTGCGCTAAGAGGCAGGAACTTTGATCAGCGTTTTCAAGCCCTCACTGCTCAGCTTCGCCTCGGGCGCAGCAATCGCCGTTGTCAGCCTGGCATCGGCGGCCGTGGCCAATGCGGGAAGCTTTGACGAAGGCCTGGCTTCAGCTCGCAGCGGCAATTTCGGCGATGCCGCCCGCCAATGGCAATCGGCCGCCGCCGCCGGCGACGCGCGGGCGCAGACGCAGCTCGCGACCCTCTACGCCGCCGGCGCGGGCGTGGGCAGGGACGACGCAATAGCCGCGAGCTGGTACGCGAAGGCGGCGTCGAGCGGGGATCCGGAAGCGCAGTTCGATCTCGCGCTCATGCGTCTGGCGGGCCGCGGTGGGCCGATCGACAACACGGCCGCTGCGGACCTCTTGGCCAGCGCGGCTCTCAAAGGGCACTCAGGGGCCGAGGCGATGCTCGCCCAACTGTACCGAGAGGGGCGCGGCGTCCTCAAAGATCCTGCCCAGGCTTTCGAATGGGATCGGAAGGCCGCCGCGCAGGGGAACCCGACCGGCGAGCTTGGCCTTGGGATGGCCTACGCCCAGGGCGAAGGCGTGACGCGCGACGATGCCGCGGCCGCGACCTGGCTGCGCAAGAGCGCCGATGAAGGCAATGCCACCGCGAGATACCTGCTCGGCGAGATGTACGCTGGGGGGCGCGGCGTGGCTCGGGACGCTGCGGCCGCGGTTATGTGGTTCCAACGGGCCGCCGACCAGGGCGACGGCCACGCCGAGTTCGCGCTCGGACGGCAATACGCTAGCGGGCAAGGCGCGGCGCGCGATCCCATAATGGCGGTGCAGCTGTTCCAGCTTGCGGCCAACCAGGGGATCGCCGATGCGCAGTACGCGCTCGGCCTCGCCTATCAAACAGGCGATGGCGTCACGCCCGACGACGCCAACGCGGGCGGATGGTTCACGAAGGCCGCGCTGCAAGGCGACGTCCGCGCGGAGCTCGCGCTGGCCACCATGCGCCATCTGGGCAAAGGCGGGCCGCGGGACGACGCCCAGGCGGTGCAATGGTACTCGAAAGCGGCCGACCAGGGCGACGCCTCGGCTGAGTTCGCGTTGGGGGAGGCGTTTCATTCCGGGACCGGCGTCGCGACCGACGACGCCCAGGCGGCGCTGTGGCTCGGGAAGGCGGCGGCGCAGAACTATGCAGGGGCCAAGGAAGCGCTGGCCCAACTCCCCTCCCCCGACCACGGCATGTCCCAGACGCGATTCCAAATCGTCATGAACCAGGTTTTCGGCGCCGGCGTCTGGCGGGAGACAGGGGGCTACAGAACCAAGGCGCGGGAGGTTGAGCTCCGGGCGGAGGGCGCTCTGACGGTGCCCGCGGGAGCGCTGTCGCGGCACTCGCTGGGCTCGCCGCAGGCGCCGGGCGCCTATGATGTCGTGGTCGCCGGCATGACCCCGGCGCAGGTCGCAGCAAAGCTGAAAGCGTCCGGGCTCAGCTTCCACAGGCTCTTCCCTGAAGGCCTTCATGGAACCCAAGGCCCTCACCTTCACGTGGAACCGATGTAGGTCGGCTTCGCGCGTTTTTGGCGCGAGGTTCAACTCAGCGCGCGAGCCGCCGCAAAGGTCTCGCACCGCCTATTCGTTCGAGATGGTGATCTCTTTGTCGGTGATGAACTCCAGCAGCGCCGGCTGGCCGCGCTCGGTCGCCTCGATCCCGCGCTTCAGGGCCGCTACGATGTCGCCCGGATCGGTGATGCGCTC
>DATNIH010000004.1:0-4054 GCA_035604515.1 Caulobacteraceae bacterium
GTCCGATAGGGTTGACGATCTGGGTCATGCCTGAACGCCGGGATTAACCCCGGCGCCTCTTGAGCTCACGCGAAGGCGACGAGCCGGTCTTGCCGGCCCGCCGCCTCACGCGTTTAGAGCTACCGGAAGAGGCTGAGCAGCGCGGCGCTCGACTGGTTGGCGATCGACAGCGCCTGGATGCCAAGCTGTTGCTTGGTCTGCAGGGCGGTCAGCTGAGCGCTTTCCTTGCCGAGGTTGGCGTTGACCAGGTTGCCGATGCCGGTGTCCAGCGTGTCCTGCAGGTCCTGAACGAACGTCAGTTGGTTCTGCAGGGCCGTGGCCCCGTTGCCGAGGTTGCCGAGCGCCGAGTTCACCTTGGTGATCGCGGTGTTGACCGAAGCCACCATGGCGGTCGCCAGAGCGGCGGTGCCGATCGAGGCGTTGGCCGAGACGGCGCCCATGTTCGCGTGGCCCAGCGACAGATCCTGGGCGAGCACGGTGATCTGGCTGCCGGTCGCCGTGGCGAGGGCCATGATGTTCGTGCCGCCGTTCTTGATCATGTTCACCCCGTTGAAGTCGGAGTTGCTCACGATCTGAGTGATCTGCGTCAGGATTGAACGGAACTGGGTGTTGTCAGCCGCGAGGCTGGTGGGGTCGAGCGACGGGTCCGACGCCGCCAGAGCCAGCGTCTTCAGCTGGTTCAGGAGGTTCGAGACGCTCGTCCCGGCGGCGGTGGCGACCTGAATGGTCGATTGCCCCCGTTGCAGCGACTGCACGACCGCGTTCAAGGCGCCAGAGGTCCCCCGCTCGTTCTGGGCGATGGCCCAGACGGCGCCGTTGTCTTGCGGAGAGCCGACCGCAAGGCCGGTGGAGACTTCGTTTTGGGCTTGGGCGAGGGCGCTGGCCGTCGCAGTAAGGTTCTGGAGCGCAATGAGCGCACCAGGATTCGTATTAACGCTGAGCATTGTACTTGTTCCCTTTTCAGGTGTCCGGCGTCGTTTTGACGGCCGGGGGCGTTTTGCCCGACTGCACATGCACGCAAGCCCCGCGCCAGGGTCGCTGGGCGATCAAGCGGCGCCTTAGAAGGCTGAAATGGCGACGCTATCGCGGCGCGGGCGATCGGCGCGCCCGGCAGATTTCGACCGCATGTGGCGCAGCGCCGGCCGATTCTGCCGACCGCGCCCGGCAAGTTTTGCCGGGTCGGCCGCTAAAACAATGGGAAACCGGCCTTCGCCGTTAAGGTAAACAAATCGGCCGTTTCCGCGCACCGATTTGGTTAAGACTTCGCTAACGGCCGCTGGTGGACCTGCATGTGCGCGGCGGCGAGGAAGGTCGTATGGAATCGGCAGTTGCCGGCGCCATAGCCGGGCACGGCCGCGCCCTCGCAATCGATCATGTTGCAGCCGGCCAGAAGCACCAGCGCCGCCGCCGCCAGGAGCAGTCTGATCATCGCATGATCCCCTCGGTCTTCGTCACTCGTCGAAGATCGCGACCACGCGCGACCAGCCGGCGGATGCGCCTTTGATCTTAACTGGGAAGCAGGCGATCTCGAAGCCGAACGGCGGCAGGCTGGCCAGGTTGGCGAGCTTCTCCATCTGCCAGTAGGGAACCTCGCGGCCGGCCTTGTGTCCCTCCCAGATGATGGCCGGATCGCGCGTTTCGGCCCACCGCTTCGCCGTGTGGCTGAAGGGCGCGTCCCACGACCAGGCGTCGGTGCCGACCACGCGCACGCCGCGGGTCGTCAGGTACAGGGTCGCCTCACGGCCCATGCCGCATCCGCTGTGGATGTATTCCGGCTTGCCGAAGACCTCGCCGGCGCGGGTGTTCACAACCACGATGTCGTACGGCTGGAGCGTGTGGCCGATGCGCTCGAGCTCCGCCTCGATGTCGGCGCCGGTGGCGACGTAGCCGTCCGGCAGCGCCCGGAAGTCCAGCTTCACGCCGGGCCGCAAGCACTGGTCCAGCGGCGTCTCGTCGATGGTGGGCGCGCGCCGCTGGCCATGGTCGGTCGTCGAGTGGAAGTGCCAAGGCGCGTCCATGTGGGTGCCGTTGTGGGTCGACAGCTGCACTCGCTCCACCGCCCAGCCCTCGCCGTCCGGCATGTCCTCGGCCGTCAGCCCCGGAAACGACACCGCCATCTGCGGCACGGACTCGTTGTGGGCTGTGTAGGTGATCTTAGGCTCCATGCCGGGCGGGTCGGACGGCACGCCCACCTCGATGGCGATGGAAAGATCGACGAATCGGCGCGCCATGGCCTGGCCCCCGTTGGCTGACAGTCCTGCAGAGCCTTCTACGCCATCGGCCAGTCGAGCGCGATCAGGACGGGCGGCTTCGGCTCACGGCTTGAGCACGGCCGCGCCGGCGAAGGCGCCGCTGCGAAGGTCGGCGAGCGCGCGGTTGGCGTCGGTGAGCGGATAGGAGACGACGTGCGCCCTGACGCCGGCCTCGGCGGCCATGGGCAGGTAGTCGCGCCCGTCCTGGCGCGTCAGGTTGGCGACCGAGACGACCCGCCGCTCCTCCCAGAGCAGGTCGTAGGGGAAGCTCGGGATGTCGCTCATGTGGATGCCGCCGCAGACCACCGTTCCGCCTTTGCGGACAGCCGCCAGCGCCTTGGGAACGAGCCCGCCGACCGGCGCGAACAGGATCGCCGCGTCCAGCGCCTCCGGCGGCTGGTCCTCCGACGCCCCCGCCCAGGCGCAGCCCAGCGTCCGCGCCAGGCCCTGCGCCCCATCGTCTCCAGCGCGGGTGAAGGCGTAGACCGCCTGCCCCTTGGCGATGGCGAGCTGCGCCAGGAGGTGCGCGGCCGCGCCGAACCCATAGAGTCCGAGGCGCTCGACCGGCCTGGGCTCGCAGGCCTTGCGCCAGGCGCGAAAGCCGATGAGACCGGCGCAGAGCAGGGGCGCCGCCTCCTCGTCGGAGTAGCCGGCGGGGATCGGGAAGCAGTAGCGAGCGTCGGCGAGCATCTCGTCGGCGTAACCGCCGTCTCGCGTCCAGCCGTTGAATTCCGGCTTGTCGCAGAGGTTCTCCTCCCCGGAGCGGCAATAGCGGCAGACGCCGCAGGTGCGGGCGAGCCACGCCGCGCCGACGCGGTCGCCAAGGCCAAGGCCTTCGACCCCCTCGCCCAGCGCCTCGACGATGCCGACGACCTCGTGCCCAGGCGTGATGGGCGATCGCCGCACGGGCAGCTCGCCATCGACGACGTGCAGGTCGGTGCGGCAGACGCCGCAGGCGCACACGCGCAGGCGGACTTCCATCGGCCCTGGGTCCGGCGTCGGCCGCCGGAGGGGCGTCAGGGCCTGGCCGGGCGCCGAGAGGGCCATGGCGAACATGGCTTCAATCCTACGCAGAGGCGGCCGGCGTGTCGCGCACGCGCGCGCAGTCGCCAGAGAGGCCTTGTTCTTGCTCCTTGGCTCATCCGATGAGGAATCGCGCCTTTATCGTCCGCATTCAGGACACCCTCGACGAGATCGCCGCGCAGGGGCTGGAGAAGCCCGAACGCGTGCTGGTCTCCCGGCAGGGCGCGCGGGTTCGCGTCCGCTGCGTCGACGGAACGGTGCGCGAGGCCCTCAACCTCTGCAGCAACGACTACCTCGGTCTGGCCGGGGACGATCGCGTCGCTGAAGCCGCCGCGAAGGCCGCCCGCGACGCGGGCGCCGGATTCGCCTCCGTGCGCTTCATCTGCGGCGCCCATGCGCTGCATAAAGACCTCGAGGGCGCCATCGCCGGCTTCCTCGGCTACGACGACGCCATCCTGTTCGCCGCCGCCTTCGACGCCAACGGCGGGGTGTTCGAGCCGCTGCTCGGGGAAGCCGATGCGATCATCTCCGATTCCCTGAACCACGCCTCAATCATCGACGGCGTCCGGCTCTGCAGGGCCGCGCGCTATCGCTACGCCGCAGGCGACATGGCCGACCTCGAGGCCCAGCTGGCCGCCGCGCGGGCGGCCGGCGCGCGGACCATCATGATCGCGACCGACGGCGTGTTCTCCATGGACGGCGTCATCGCGAATCTGGCGGCGATCACCGATCTGGCCGACCGCTACGAGGCGCTGGTGATGGTCGATGACTGCCACGCA
>DATNIH010000005.1:0-11947 GCA_035604515.1 Caulobacteraceae bacterium
GGGGATGTTTTCAGGTGAACCCGGCGGACTGACGGGTTAGAGCGAGCGACCCATTCGCCGCCCGTCGGAGCCAACGCCATGCGCCGCGCCGCCATCGTCGCCCCCATCCGCACCGCCGTCGGCAAGTTCCAGGGCAGCCTCGCCCCCATGACCGCCGGCGAGCTCGGCGCGGTGATCCTGCGCGCGCTGGTGGCGCGGACCGGGCTCGACCCGGCCAAGGTCGACGACGTGATCTTCGCCCAGGGCTACGGCAACGGCGAGGCGCCCTGCATCGCCCGCTGGTCGGCCCTGGCGGCCGACTTCCCGATCGAGACCCCCGGCTACCAGCTCGACCGCCGCTGCGGCTCGGGCCTGCAGGCGGTGATCGACGCGGCGATGATGGTGCAGACCGGCGCGGCCGACGTGGTGATCGCCGGCGGCGTCGAGAGCATGAGCAACACCGAGTACTATTCGCTCGACATGCGCAACGGCGCCCGCGCCGGCTCGGTCACCCTGCACGACCGCCTGGCCCGCGGCCGGGTGATGAGCCAGCCGGTCAGCCGCTTCGGGGTGATCAGCGGCATGATCGAAACCGCCGACAACCTGGCGCGCGACTACCAGATCAGCCGCGAGGCCTGCGACGAGTACGCCGCGATGAGCCACCAGCGCGCCGCGGCGGCCTGGGCCGCGGGCAAGTTCGACGACGAGGTGGTTGCGGTCTCCGTGCCGCAGAAGAAGGGTGATCCGATCGTCTTCAGCCAGGACGAGGGCGTCAGGGCCGACGCCACGGCCGAGAGCCTCGGCAAGCTGCGGGCGATCGAGAAGGACGGCGTGGTCACCGCCGGCAACGCCAGCCAGCAGAACGACGCCGCCGCCGCCTGCCTGGTGGTCGCCGAGGACAAGCTGGCCGAGCTGAACCTGGAGCCGATGGGCTGGTTCGTCAGCTGGGCGGCCGCCGGCTGCGATCCCTCGCGCATGGGCATCGGCCCGGTGCCGGCGGTGAAGCGGCTGTTCGAGCGCACCGGCAAGAGCTGGGACGACATCGACCTGGTGGAGCTGAACGAAGCGTTCGCCCCGCAGGTGCTGGCGGTGCTGAAGGGCTGGGGCTGGGACGAACGCGACCGGCTCAACGTCAACGGCTCCGGCATCAGCCTCGGCCACCCGATCGGCGCCACCGGCGGGCGAATCCTCGCCAACCTGCTGCGCGAGCTGAAGCGTCAGGGCGGCAAGTACGGCCTCGAGACCATGTGCATCGGCGGCGGCCAGGGCATCGCCGCGATCTTCGAGGCGGCCTGACGGGCACATCGCGCCATGGCGGAGCCGTCACCCCGGACGACCTGCAAGGTCGAGCCGGGGCCGGGCGCGCCAGTTCTTAGACGAATTCCGGCTTGGCGGCGGCTCGTCCGGCCCCGGTTCAGCGCGTCCTGGCGGACGCTTGGCCGGGGTGACGGCAGCAATCGTTCGGCGAGCCAATGAGCGAAAGGCCGCCCGCCAACATCTGGCGGATCACGTTCGCGCTGTTCATGGCGGGGTTCGCGACCTTCTCGCTGATCTACAGCGTGCAGCCGCTGCTCTCCGAGTTCGCCCGCGAGTTTCATCTCGATGCGGCGGCCAGCTCGCTGGCGTTGTCGGCGACCACCGGGGCGCTGGCGATCTCGATCCTGGCGATGGGCGCGGTCTCCGAGACGCTGGGCCGGCGAGGCCTGATGTTCGGCTCGATGTGCGCGGCGGCGCTGCTCAACCTGGCCTGCGCGGTCGCGCCGAGCTGGCCGGTGCTTCTCGTCGCGCGGGGGTTCGAGGGCCTGGTGCTGGGCGGGGTTCCGGCGACGGCGATGGCCTACTTGGCCGAGGAGGCGCCGCCCGATCGCCTCGGCCTGGCCATGGGCCTCTACGTCAGCGGGACAGCCTTCGGCGGCATGACCGGCCGGGTCGCGATGGGGATCATGACGCAGCTGTCGTCCTGGCGCGTCGCCCTCGGCGTCGTCTCGGTGGTCGACCTGGTGGCCGCGGTCGCCTTCGTCCTGTTGCTCCCGCGCTCGCGCCATTTCGTCAGACGAACGGGCCTTTCCATCAGCACGCACCTTTACGCCTGGCGCGGCCATCTCAGCGAGCCGGGGCTGGCGATGCTGTTCCTCGTCGCCTTCCTGGCGATGGGCGCGTTCGTCAGCGTCTACAACTACATCGGCTTTCGCCTGGCGCAGCCGCCCTACCGTCTGGATCAGGGGCAGATTGGGCTGATCTTCCTGATCTACCTGGTCGGCATGGTCGCCTCGTCCTGGGCCGGCGCCCTCGCCGACCGCTTCGGACGCGCGCCGATCCTGATGCTGGGCGCGGTGATCGCGCTCGCCGGACTGGCCGCGAGCCTCGCCCAGCCGCTGCCCCTGGTCATCCTGGGCGTCGCCGGGGTCACGATCGGCTTCTTCGTGGCCCACTCGGTCGCCAGCGGCTGGGTCGCGCGGCTGGCGATCGCGAACCGAAGCCACGCCTCGTCGCTGTATCTGCTCGCCTACTACATGGGCGCCAGCATGCTGGGCTCGGCCGGCGGCTGGTTCTGGCGCTGGGGCGGCTGGGAGGCGGTGACCGGCTACTGCGGCGGCGCCATGATCGGCGTTCTCGCGCTTGGGGTCGCAATCGGCCGAACCGCACCATCCACTCGGCCAGAGTCACGATGAAGGCTCAGGGCGTCAATCCGACGTCCGCGTCGTCCCGCGCCTTGGCTGGCGAGTGCGGCTGGTGGTTCGTCAGCCGATAGGTCGCGATGGATGCGCAGACGCCGATGACGATGGCGAGAATCACAGCGACGATGGTTCTTGTCCTCACCTACGCCTCCCTGACCGGCGCGCCATCGGCGCGAGAGCGGGTTCCCTTGACGCCCCGGCGCCGGTTGCGCACAAGGCCGGCCGACGTCTCAAGGAGCAAGGCCATGGCGGACATCCGCTTCGACGGCAAGGTGGCGATCGTGACCGGGTCTGGCGGCGGCCTTGGCCGCCAGCACGCGCTCGAACTGGCCCGGCGCGGCTGCAAGCTGGTGATCAACGACCTCGGCGGCGCGGTCGACGGCTCCGGCGGCTCGTCGGAGGCGGCGGCCAAGGTGGTGGACGAGATCAAGGCGCTCGGCGGCGAGGCCATCGCCAACGGCTCTTCGGTCACCGACGATGCGGGCGTGGCGCACATGGTGCGGCAGGCGATGGACGCCTGGGGCCGGGTCGACATCCTGGTCGCCAACGCCGGGGTGCTGCGCGACAAGTCGTTCGCCAAGATGGACATCGCCGACTTCGAGTTCGTGCTGAACGTGCACCTGATGGGCACGGTCAAGCCGGTGAAGGCGCTGTGGGAGATCATGCGCGAGCAGAACTACGGGCGCATCGTCGTCACCACCTCGTCCACCGGGCTGTACGGCAATTTCGGCCAGACCAACTACGGCGCGGCCAAGCTGGCGCTGGTCGGCTTCATGAACAGCCTCAAGCTCGAGGGCCAGAAGAACAACGTCCACGTCAACGCCATCTCGCCGGTGGCCGCGACGCGGATGACCGAGAACATCCTGCCGCCGCAGATCGCCGACCGGCTGAAGCCCGACTATGTGACCCCGGGCGTGGTCTACCTGTGCTCGGAGGAGGCGCCGACCGGCGCGATCCTCACAGCCGGCGCGGGCGCTTTCGCCCTGGCCCGGATCTACGAAACCGAGGGCGTCTATCTCGGCGAGGCCGGGCTCTCGGTCGAGGAAGTGCGCGACAACTGGGCCAAAATCACCGACGCCGCCGGCCAGCAGGCCTACCTCAACGGCGGCGAACAGACCCAGAAGTTCTTCCGCAAGATGAGCGAGACGGCCTGAAGGCGAGCCGCAACGTCCTCGGCTCGGCCCGCCACCCCAACTGAACGTCGCTCACGAATCCGCTTGCGCCTTTAGGCCGAGCGAGCTTCCCTGGGCGACAAGCGTCCGCGAGCGGCGCGCCTTGTCAGTTCGCCTCCGAGGAAACCTGCCGCTTGTCTTCGACCGCCCAAGCCGCGCCCGCGGGCCATTCGATCTCGCTGCCCCGGCTGCTCGCCTTCGCCCTGCCTGGCTTGCCGATCGGCGCGCTGGCGGTGGCGCTCTCGGTCTACCTACCGAAATACTACGCCAGCCACCTCGGCCTCAGCCTGGGGGCGGTCGGCATAGCCTTCATGGCGGTGCGGCTTGGCGACATGCTGTTCGACCCGTTCATCGGCGTGCTCATGGACCGCACCCGCACCCTTCTCGGGCGCTACCGGATCTGGCTGCTGTGCGGCGCGCCGTTGCTCGGCATTCCCGTCTACATGCTGTTCCTGGCGCCGGTCGGCGTCTCGCTGATCTACCTGGTCGGCTGGCTGTTCCTCTACTACCTCGGCACCTCGGTGATCGCGCTGTCGCACGCATCATGGGCCTCGGTGATCGCCTCGAAATACCACGACCGCTCGCGCGTCTTCGGCGCGATCCAGATCGTCAGCACCATCGCCGCGACGGCGGTCCTGTTTGTGCCGGTGATCGTCGGGAGCAAGAACGCCGCGACCGACGTGCAGGACATGGGCTGGTTCATCGTCATTGTGACGCCGCTGGGCATCCTGTTGGCCAGCGCCCTCACGCCTGAGCGGATCATCGAGCAGCACTCGACCGAGAAGGCGACGTGGCGCGACTACTGGGAGATGGTCTCCTGGCCGGAGATGCGGCGCATCGTGGCCGCCGCCTTCTGCCTGACGCTCGGCCCCGGCTGGATGTCGGCGATGTACCTGTTCTACTTTCAGGACTCGCGCGGCTTCGATTTCCGCACCTCGACCTACCTGCTCGCGCTCTACATCGCCGCGGGCGTACTGGGCGCGGCGGGACTTTCCTGGCTGGCGACGCGGCTCGGCAAGCATCGCACCTTGATGATCGCCTCGACGCTCTACTCGCTGGGGCTGATGATCCTCAACTTCTTGCCGAGGGGCTCGCTGATCCCGGCGGCGATCATCATGTTCAGCCTCGGCTTCCTCGCCGCCGGCTTCGTGCTGCTGGGGCGGGCGATGTGCGCCGACGCGGGCGATGCGATCCGGCTGGCCAAGGGCAAGCACCAGCAGGGCCTGCTCTACGCGATGATGACCAGCGTCGAGAAGATCGCCAGCGCGCTGTCGATCGGCCTGACCTTCACCATCCTTTCCATGGTCGGCTACAACGCCAAGGAAGGCGCCCACAACACGCCGGCGGCGATCCACAACCTCGAGCTGGTCTACCTGCTCGGCCCGATCTTCTTCGTCATGCTCGGGGGCGCCTGCTACATCGGCTACAAGCTCGACTCCAGGCGCCACGCGGAAATCCGCGCCGCGCTCGACCAACGCGACGCTCAGCTCGGACCGGCGGCCGTGTTGGAGGGTCTTGGCGGCGATGTGGTGATGCCGCCCGCACCGGCAGAGTGAGACCTGTATTTTGAGGCGTGCGCACGGCAAACGCCCGTGATTTAGTCGACCACATTAGGAGCGTCGGAAAACGGCGCCCAAAGTCGATTTCGGAGGAACGACATTGTCCACGAGTACAACCACGGCGCCTGCGCCGCGGGTTCCGCTTCACAACATCCTGACCTTCGGCACGCTTGGCATTCCGGTCGCCGCGACGCTGGTTATCTTCGGGGTCTACCTGCCGCGACACTACGTCAGCCTGGGGCTGGGCGACTTCAAGCCTGGAGCAAAGGCGGCGTTCCTGGCCGTGACGGCCGCGATCACCGTGACCCGGCTGATCGACATCTTCTTCGACCCACTGATCGCGCTGGTGATGGATTGGACCAAAACGCCGATCGGGCGTTATCGCCCCTGGTTGCTGATCGGCGTACCGATCGTGATGCTCGGCGTCTACCGGGTGCTGATCCCCCCGGCGCATCCAACCACGGTCTACTTGGTCGGCTGGCTCGTCGTCACCTACGCCGGGATGTCGATGGTCACGCTAGGCCTTGCCGCTTGGTCGGCCGTGTTGGCCAGAACCTACGACGATCGTTCGCGCGTCTTCGCCTGGCAGCAGGCCATGGCGGTGCTTGGGTCGATTGCGATCCTCTGCCTGCCGCTGTTCACCCACGGCAAGATCGCGGCGGGCGTCAAGTCGAGCATGCCCGTCCTGGGCTTGATCCTGATCATCGCGTTTCCGATCGCCCTGGTGATCTGCGCCGGCCTGACGCCCGAGCGGATTCAGGCCATCGCCAAGCGCCCATCGTTTACCTTCGGGGACTACTTCCGGGCGCTGGGGCGCCCGTCGATGGCGCGGCTGATCCTGGCCGACCTAGCGCTCACGCTGGGGCCCGGGACCACGGCGCCGCTGTACGTCTATTATTTCCACGACGCCAAGGGCTTCGCGGTGCCGGACGTCGGCCTCTTGCTGATCGCCTACATCGGCGCCGGCATCCTCGGCGCGCCGTTCTGGGGCCAGGTCTCGACGCGCTTCGGCAAGCATCGGACGGTGCAGATCGCCTGCGTCTGCTATTCGATCACCCAGGCGATCCTGATGGCGCTGCCGAGGGTGTGGCCGCACTACACCTTCGTCCAGTCGCTGCCGACCATTCTGGGGATGTTCTCGGTAGGCTTCTGCGCCAGCGCCTTCCTGCTGCTGGTGCGTTCGATGATCGCCGACGTGGCCGACGAGGTGAAGCTTGAGGTCAAACAAGACCTGACCAGCCTGTTGTTCTCGATGGTCACGACCACCACCAAGATCGGCGCCAGCATCACGGTGTTGATCGTATTCCCGATCCTGGCGGCCGTCGGCTACAACGGCGCAGAAGCGGCGCGTAACACCCCGCAGGCCATCTTCGGTCTGGAGATGTGCTATCTGTTCGCGCCAATCATCCTGGTTTGGTTCGGCGGGGCGATGTTCTTCGGCTACAAGCTCGACTCCCAGCGACACGCCGACATCCGCCAGGCCCTCGCCGACCTGGATGTCGCCGCCGCGGAGGAGTCGCTGGTCGGCCCCACCTCTGAGCCGCCGAGCATCGTGGCCCCCGCAGAATGAAGCCCGGCGCTTGGCGCGCTTTGCGGCGTGCGCCCCCTCCAAAGCCGTGATCTAATCCTCCCAACTGGAGCGCCGAAGGCGTCCAACGTCGATCTGGGAGGATCGCCATGTCTTCGACGCCCGCGTCGGCCGCGTCAGCCCCAACCGCCAGAGTGCCGCTGTCGCAGGTGTTCGCCTTCGGCAGCATCGGCATGCCGGTGGCCGCGCTGCTGCTGATCTACGGCGTCTACCTGCCGCGCCATTACGTCAGCCTCGGGATCGGTCCCTACAAGCCGGGCGCGGCCCAGGCTTTCCTGCTGGTCGGCTTCGCCATCACCGTGGTGCGGGTGATCGATGTCTTCTTCGATCCGCTGGTCGCCCTGATCATGGACCGCACCAAGACGCCGATCGGCCGCTACCGGCCCTGGCTGGTGCTGGGCGTCCCGATCGTGATGCTCGGCGTCTACAAGGTGCTGCTGCCGAGTGGCCACGTCACCCAGCTCTACCTGATCCTCTGGCTGGTGGTGAGCTACGCCGGCCTGTCGATGGTGACCCTGGGCCTCGCCGCGTGGTCGGCGGTGCTCGCCCGCACCTACGACGACCGCGCCCGGCTCTACGCCTGGACCACCGGCATGGCCGTGATCGGCACGACCGTGATCCTCGCCCTGCCCAAGCTCACCGGCGGCCATATCTCCGCCGGGCTCAAGGCCAGCATGCCGATCATCGGCCTGGGCCTGGTGATCGCCTTCCCGGTCGGGCTGTTCATCTGCGCCATGTTCACCCCAGAGAAGATCCCGCAGGCCGCCACGCAGCGCCCGACCTTCTCGGTGGGCGACTACCGGCGCGCCATCGGACGCCCGTCGATGTGGCGGCTGATGCTGGCCGACCTGCTGCTGACGCTGGGGCCCGGCACGACCGGGCCGCTCTATGTGTACTATTTCCACGACGCCAAGGGCTTCACCATCCAGGACGTCAGCTTCCTGCTGATCTTCTACGCCGGCGCCGGCATCGCTGGCGCGCTGTTCTGGGCCCGCGTCGTCTCCGAGCGGTTCGGCAAGCACCGCACCGTGCAGATCGCTTGCGTCGTCTACTCGATCACCCAGTCGATCCTGATGGCGATCCCGCGGGTCTGGCCGGGCTACAAGTGGACCGATGACATCCCAACCATCCTCGGCATGATGGCGGTCGGCTTCACCGCCGCGGCGTTCCTGCCGCTGGTGCGCGCGATGATGGCCGACGTGGTCGACGAGGTGCGGCTGGAGCGCGGGCAGGACCTGACCAGCCTGCTCTATTCGATGGTCACTACCACCACCAAGATCGGCCAGAGCATCACGGTGGCGATCGTGTTCCCGGTGCTGGCCTTCGTCGGCTACAACGGCGCCGAGGGCGCGGTGAACACCCCGCACGCCATCTTCGGCCTGGAGATGTGCTACCTGTTCGCACCCGTCATCCTGGTCTGGTTCGGCGGGGCGATGTTCTTCGGCTACAAGCTCGACGCCAAGCGCCACGCGGAGATCCGCGAGGCGCTTGCTGCGCTCGACCTGGCGGCCGGCGAAGAGTCGCTGACAGGCGCGCTCGACGGGGCCCCGGCCCCGGCCGAGTAGCTCAGTCGTCGAGAATCCGGGCCGCGCCGAGGAACGCGCGCGCCACCGGCCCCTCCGGATCGCTCACCACCACCGGCCGGCCCTCGTCGCCGCCCTGGCGCAGGGCGATGTCGATCGGGATCTCCGCCAGCAGCGGCACGCGCAGCTTCGCGGCCTCGGCCCTGGCGCCGCCCGTGCCGAAGATCGGGATCCGGGCGCCGCTCGTGGGGTCGGGGAAGTAGGCCATGTTCTCGATCACGCCCAGCACCGGCACACCCAGCTTCTGCAGCATGGCCGCGGCGCGGCGGGCGTCGATCAGGGCGATTTCCTGCGGCGTCGAGACGATCACCGCGCCGTCGATCTTGTAGTCGTGGAACAGGGTCAGCTGGATGTCGCCGGTGCCGGGCGGCATGTCCACCACCAGCATGTCCAACTCGTCGCCCGGGCCGCCCCAGCGCACGTCCTTGATCATCTGGCGCACCGCTGAGGTCACCATCGGCCCACGCCAAATCATCGCCCGGCCCTCGTCGACGATAAAGCCGATCGACATCAGCTTGAGCCCGAAGGCCATCAGCGGCGTCAGCTTGCCGTCCTCGAACACCGGCTCCTCGTCGACGCCCATCATCCGCGGGACCGAGGGGCCGTAGACGTCGCAATCGAGCAGTCCGACCTTCAGGCCGAGCGCGGCGAACGCGCAGGCGAGATTGACCGCCACCGTCGACTTGCCGACCCCGCCCTTGCCGCTGACCACGGCGATCACGCGCTTGACGTGCTCGAACGGCGTCGGCGGCGGCTTGCCGGCCGGATCGGTGCGCGGATCGTCGGGCACCTTGGCGGCCTTGCGCACGCGGCTGACGCCAGCCCGCGCGGCCGCGGTCAGCACCACTTGCGCCTTCTCGACCCCCGGGACCGCCTTCAGCGCCTTCTCCGCCTGGTCGCGCACATAGGCGTACTGGGCGGCATCCTCGGATGGCACCTCGAGCATGAAACCGGCCCGGCCTTCGCCGATCATCAGCCCCTGCACCAGGCCGGCGGCCGCCAAACCGCGGCCGGTCTTGGGATCGATCACCTTGTCGAGGGCGGCAAGAACGCGGTCTTTGTCGGGAATGGCCATGCGGGTCCCATATCCGCACCCGCCACGGCTATTGCAAGCAGCCCCCTTGCCGGCGACGACGACGTCACGCCTCACACCCAAGCCACGCCAGGTGAACGGAAGGCGGCAAGCGCCGCTTCGGCGCCGTCCTAGCCGCTACGGGATGCAGACGACTGCGATCTTCGTCGCCGACGCGCTTGCTTCGCTCAGCTTGAAGCACCCGGAGGGAATGGGCCCAGTGACAGCGCTGAGCTCGGCGCATCGCGGCCCTCCGCCAACCCCCGACATGTGAAGCCCGCCGTCGATAACCATCTTCCCCAGGATCAGCTGCGCCTTGTCGCCGCCCGAGACGATCCGCGCCGATTGAAGCCGTTGGGGGGCCGGACAATAGTAGGGACCGACTTCGCCCGCCTTGAAGGTCACAATCCGGGGCGTGCTGGGCGACGGCGCGCCACCCGGCTGAGCATTCGCAACCGTCGCCAGCATGAGCGCAGCAAGGCTGGCCAGACACCTAGTAGCCATTTCGTTTCCTCGCGATTCTGACTGCGGACATTCGACCTCTGTCCCACATCGTTCGGACCGCTACGGTAAGCCACCCGATGGGCGGCGCAATACAAGCCCCCTACGGCGCGACGGCCGGCTGGGCGTCGATCATCTCGATCACGTGGTGCAGGCTCTCGGCGATGGCGTGGCACTTCTCGCGCATCTCGTCGGTGGCTTCGAGCAGGTCGGGCACCATCACCGTCATCATCCCGGCGGCGTGGGCGGCGCGTACGCCGTTGTGCGAGTCCTCCAGCGCCAGGCAGTGCTCGGGCAGGGCGCCGAGGCGCGCGGCGGCGGTCAGGAACGGGTCGGGGTTGGGCTTGCCGCGCGGATAGTCGCCGGCCGCGACGATGGCGTCGAAGCGCGGGAGGACGCCGCTGGGCCCCAGCGTGCGCTGCACGGCGCCGTGGCTGGACGACGTGGCGATGGCGCGCGGGATGGCCGCCGCGTCGAGATGATCGAGCAACTCGATGACGCCCGCTTTCAGCGCCACCCCGACCTCGCACGCCGCCCTCGCGCCGGCCGAGACCTCGGCCAGCAGATCTTCAAGCGGGAACTCGTCGCCGAAGTGGGCGCGGGCGACGGCGTTGGAGGCCTGGTCCGGCAGGCCAACCATTTGCATGAACACCTCGAACGGCAGGTGGGCGCCCCGCGCCAGGGCCGCCTTGACCATCAGGTCGCGGATCATCACCTCGGTGTCGACCAAGAGGCCGTCCATGTCGAAGATCACGGCGCGAATCGGATGCGGGAAGGCCATGGCGCCGGTTAGCCGGCCGAGCCGCCCGGGCGAAATCAACTCCCGTCTCAGCCGGTAACGAAGCGGTCGGCGCCGTAGCCCTGGAAGTAGAGCAGCGCGGTCAGGTCGGCCTTGTCGAGCTTGGCGTCGGCCTGCTGGGCCAGCACCGGCTTGGCGCGGTAGGCGACGCCGAGGCCGGCGGCGGTGATCATGTCGACGTCGTTGGCGCCGTCGCCGATCGCCACGGTGTCGGCCATCGCGGCGCCGAAGCCAGCGGCCTCTGCGCGCAGCGTCGAGAGCTTGGCGTCGCGTCCGAGGATCGGCTCGGCGACGCGGCCGGTCAGCGCCTCGCCGTCGTCGATCAGCCGGTTGCCCCAGTGGGCGTGGAAACCGGCGGCGTGGGCGACGCGGCTGGTGAAGAAGTCGAACCCGCCGCTGACCAGCACGCAGCGCGCCCCGGCAGCCGCCATCGTCGCCACCAGCGTGCGCGCGCCGGGATTGAGCTTCACCCGGTCGTCGTAGCAGCGCTGCATGTCGGCCAGCGGCAGACCGGCGATCATCGCCACCCGCTCGCGCAGCGCGTCCTCGAACGGCAGTTCGCCGCGCATGGCCCGCTCGGTGATCAGCGACACCTCGCGCCTGACCCCGGCGAAATCCGCCAGCTCGTCGAGGCACTCGCAGCCGACGATGGTGGAATCCATGTCGGCGATCAGCAGCCGCTTCTTGCGGTGTTCGACCAGCTGGACACAGATGTCGGCCGGCTCGCGTTCGAGCGCGTTCTCGGCCCTGGCGCGGACGATGGTGGGGTCGTCGTGATCGAAAAAGATGTCGAAGGCGCCGTCGCCGAGGATGTCGGTGTCCTGAATGGTCGAACCGGCGCCCGCGACCGCTTCCAGGGTCTGTGGCAAGACTTCCTGCAGCTTGTCGTAGTCCGGGACGACGACGGTGAGGACGATCCGCATGTCGGCTCCCAAGTCTGAGGCTCGCATCTGGCTGATCGCCGGGCCCACGGCAAGCGGCAAGTCGGCGCTGGCGCTGAAGCTTGCCCGATGCCT
>DATNIH010000006.1:0-28798 GCA_035604515.1 Caulobacteraceae bacterium
CGAACTCAGCAAGCTTGAATTGCTTTACGATGCGTTGCGTACCGCGCGCGCTCCGCTACGTCGAACACTTGCTGGTGCGCTGATCACGCTTGGGACAGAGCGCCTTACCGTCGAACGGGCGCCTGCTCGCCGTCCGTCAACCATACGCCGAACCGGCAACAAGCGCTTTACGAAATAGGCGTATATTCGCCAAGTTGCGCATTCTGGGCTTCCCTTGGCAGGGGGCGAGTCGGCCCCTACATTGCTATAGTTAAGTCAGACGTGAAGCCGCCACGATTCGCGGCGCTAATAGGCCGTCGGGCGCCGGCCGATCGCCGGCCAAGGACATGTGATGAACGCCAATCTTCGGAATTTCGCGCTGTGGGTCATCATTGTCCTGCTGCTGCTTGCATTGTTCACGCTGTTCCAGAATCCGGGCACGCACACGACCTCGCAAGACATCTCGTTCTCGCAGCTGCTCAGCGAGGTCGATCAAGGCCGCGTGCGGGATGTCCTGATCCAGGGGCCGGAAATCCACGGCACCTTCACCGACGGCCGCAGCTTCCAGACGTATTCGCCGAGCGATCCGAGCCTCATTCAGCGTCTTTATAATAAGGGCGTCTCGATCACGGCGCGGCCGCAGACCGAGAACGTGCCCTGGTTCGTGTCGCTGCTGATTTCGTGGCTGCCGTTTGTCGCGCTGATCGGCGTCTGGATTTTCTTGTCGCGCCAGATGCAGGGCGCCGGCGGCAAGGCGCTCGGCTTCGGCAAGAGCCGCGCCAAGCTTTTGACCGAGGCGCACGGCCGCGTCACCTTCGAGGACGTGGCCGGCGTCGACGAGGCCAAGCTTGATTTGCAGGAGATCGTCGAGTTCCTGCGCGATCCCGGTAAATTCCAGCGGCTCGGTGGCCGCATCCCGCGCGGCTTGCTCTTGGTCGGCCCCCCCGGCACCGGTAAGACGCTGCTGGCGCGCGCCATCGCCGGCGAGGCCAACGTGCCGTTCTTCACCATCTCCGGCTCCGACTTCGTCGAGATGTTCGTCGGCGTCGGCGCCAGCCGCGTGCGCGACATGTTCGAGCAGGCCAAGAAGAACAGCCCCTGCATCATCTTCATCGACGAGATCGACGCCGTCGGCCGTCACCGCGGCGCGGGCCTTGGCGGCGGCAACGATGAGCGCGAGCAGACCCTCAACCAGCTGCTGGTCGAGATGGACGGCTTCGATCCCAACGAGGGGATCATCGTCATCGCCTCCACCAACCGGCCCGACGTGCTCGATCCGGCCCTGCTGCGCCCGGGCCGCTTCGACCGCCAGGTGGTGGTGCCCAACCCTGACATTGTCGGCCGCGAGCGCATCCTGCGCGTCCACATGCGCAATGTGCCTTTGGCCGCCGACGTCGACGTCAAGGTGGTCGCCCGCGGCACGCCCGGCTTCTCGGGCGCCGATCTCGCCAACCTGGTCAACGAAGCCGCCCTGATGGCCGCGCGCAAGAACCGCCGCATGGTCACCCACGCCGACTTCGAGGAGGCCAAGGACAAGGTGATGATGGGCGCCGAGCGCAAGTCCATGGTCATGACCGAAGACGAGAAGCGCATGACCGCCTACCACGAGGGTGGCCACGCCTTGATCGCGCTGAACGTGCCGGCCACCGACCCGGTGCACAAGGCGACCATCATTCCGCGCGGTCGCGCCCTGGGCATGGTCATGCAGCTGCCTGAGCGCGACAAGCTCTCCATGAGCTACGAGCAGATGACCTCGCGCATCGCCATCCTCTACGGCGGCCGTGTCGCCGAAGAGCTGATCTTCGGCCGTGAGAAGATCACCTCAGGCGCCAGCTCGGACATCAGCCAGGCGACCAAGCTCGCGCGGCTGATGGTGACGAAGTGGGGCTATTCGGAAGCCCTTGGCATCGTCGAGTACGGCGAGAACCAGGAAGAGGTGTTCCTCGGCCACTCGGTGGCGCGCAACCAGAACGTCTCGGAAGACACCGCCAAGATCATCGACGCCGAGGTGAAGCGTCTGACCCAGGGCGGTTACCTCGAGGCCAAGCGGATCATGACGGAGAAGCTGGAGGATCTGCACACTCTGGCCAAGGCGCTGCTCGAGTACGAAACCCTGAGCGGCGATGAGATCATCGCCGTGCTGAAGGGCATTCCGCCGCGTCGCGATGAGCCCGACATGATCGCCCCGCCTGGTCCGCGTTCGTCGGTTCCGCTCGCACCGCGCCCCGCCTCGATCCCGATCCCGATCCCGCCCGGCGCCGCGCCGGAGCCGGCGTAATCTTGACCCTCCCCCTCGAGGGGAGGGTGGCTGCGCAGCAGCCGGGTGGGGGGCGTCGCAGGCGTCCCTTGCTGATGGGGATCGTCAACGTCACGCCGGACAGTTTTTCCGACGGCGGTGCGTTCCTCGACGCCGACGCCGCCCTGGCTCACGCCCGCCGATTGATCGCAGAGGGCGCCGATGTGCTCGACATCGGCGGCGAGTCGACCCGCCCGGGCGCCGCGCCAACCGATGAGGCCAGCGAGATTGCCCGCGTTGTCCCGGTGATCTCGGCGGTTCGCCGAGAGAGCCAGCTTCCCATCTCGATCGACACCATGAAGCCCGCGGTCGCCCGCGCCGCGATCGCGGCCGGCGCGACGATGTGGAACGACGTCACCGCCCTGCGTTTCGCGCCGGAAAGCCCCGCCACCGCCGCGGCGCTCGGCTGCGAGGTGGCGCTCATGCACATGCGGGGCGAGCCGCGCACCATGCAGGCGGCGCCGCGCTACGACGACGTGGTGGGCGAGGTGGCCACGTTCCTGGCCGCCCGCGCCGATGCGGCGATCGCAGCCGGCGTGGCGCGGGAGAAGATCTGGGTCGATCCCGGCATCGGCTTTGGCAAGACCGCCGCGCAGAGCCTGGCGCTGCTGCGGGGTCTGGACCGGATTGTCGCGCTCGGCTTTCCGGTGCTGGTCGGCGCCAGCCGCAAGAGCTCCATCGCCAAGATCGCCGGCGACAAGTCGACGGAGGGGCAGCGGCTGGGCGGCTCGATCGCCGCCGCGCTCGCCGCCGCCCGCGCCGGCGTGGCGATGATCCGGGTGCACGACGTCGCCGAGACGCGCCAGGCGCTTGCGGTCGCCGCGGCGATCGGCCAAGCGGAGGCATGAACCAGGCGCGCGGCCGCGTCCTCGTCATCGCCGGGTCTGACTCCGGCGGTGGCGCGGGCGTCCAGGCCGACATCAAGACCATCACGGCGCTCGGCGGCTATGCGGCGAGCGCGATCACCGCGGTGACGGTGCAGAACACCCTCGGCGTCCACGCGATCCATCATGTGCCGCCGATGATCATCGCCGCCCAGATCCGCGCGGTGTTGTCCGACATCGGCGCGGACGCGATCAAGACCGGCATGCTCGGCGACGCCGCCTCGATCGAGGCTGTGCTGGGGGCGCTGGATGAGTTCCCAGGCATCCCGCTGGTGGTCGATCCGGTGCTCGTGGCGAAGGGCGGGGCGGAGCTGCTGGTCGGCGACGCGATGGCGCCGCTGCAACGCCTTGTCGCCCGCGCCGCGCTCGTCACGCCGAACGCCCCGGAGGCCGCCGCGCTGACCGGTCTTGCGATCGACACCACGGACGATCTGCGCGACGCCGGCGAGCGGCTGCTGACGTCGGGTGTCAGGGCCGTGCTGATGAAGGGAGGGCATGTGGCCGGCGAATCTGTCATCGATCTGCTGATGACTCCTACCGGCGAGACCGTGCTGGAAGGCCCGCGCATCGCCACGCGGCACACGCACGGCACCGGCTGCACGCTGGCCAGCGCCTGCGCGGCCGGGCTGGCTCAGGGCCTCAGCCTGGAACAGGCCGTCGCCCGCGCTTGGGCCTACACCGCCGAAGCGATCCGGCGCGCGCCCGGCTTCGGGGCCGGCGCCGGTCCGTTGGACCACGCCTGGCCGATGAGGCGGCCGTGAACGAGTTCGAGAGCCGCCTGGAGGCTGTCCTGCGCGCGGCGCCCAGTTTGATGCAGGTGATGGAGACGGCCCGCGAGCTGGCGCTGCCCGACTGGCTGATCGTTTCCGGCGCGGTCTACCAGCGCGTGTTCAACCACCTGACCGGCCGCGATCCCGACTACGGCATCAAGGACTACGACCTCGCCTATTTCGACGCCTCCGACATCTCCTACGAAGCCGAGGATGCGGTGATCCGGCGAGCAGCGGCCGCGTTCGAGCCACCGCTGCGCGAGCAGGTCGAGGCGCGCAATCAGGCCCGCGTCCACGTCTGGTTCGAGGGCAAGTTCGGCGAGCCCTACCCGCCGCTGTCGTGCAGCGCCGAGGCGCTGGAGCGGTTCGTGAGCCCGATATTCGCCGTTGGCGCGCGGCTGGGCCTCGACGGGAGAATGGTCATCATTGCCCCTTTCGGGCTCGACGACCTGTTCGCGATGCGACTGCGGCCCAATCCGATCCGCAAGACCGGCGGGTTCGAGCGAACGGCGGCGAACGTGAAGGCGCGCTGGCCGGAGTTGACCGTCGAACCGAGCTAGCGGCGATAGACGTCGCGGTTCCTGATCTCCATCCAGCGGTCGACGCCGGTCAGCGGTCCGAAGCCGAACTGCCCGTAAAGACCGTGGGCGTCGCGGGTCGCCAGGTGCAGCCGGCGCAGGCCCTGCAGGTCGGGGTGGGCCGCCAGGTAGGCCATCAGCGCCTTGCCCAGCCCCTGGCCGCGCCAGGCCTCGCCCACGAACACATCGCAGATCCAGCCGAACGTCGCACGGTCGGTCACCACCCGCGCCATCGCCGCCATCTCGCCGGACGCGGCATAGGCGCCGACAGTGAGGCTGGCCCGCACCGCCTTCTCGAACACGACCAGCGGAATGCCCTGCGCCCAATAGCTGTCCTCGGCGATCCAGCGGTGGCCGCGCGCCAGGTCGAAGCGCGCCGGGTCATCGCTTAGCTCGAAGCCGTCCTGGCGCGTCTCAAACAATGCCAAGTCGCTAGACCACGTTCTCGGACGGCGGAGGACCAGGCGCCAGGGCGGCCCGCACCACCGCCAAACCCCGCGCCAGCGCCGCCAGATCGGGGGCGGCGCCGAGGCAGAGGCGCAGGCCATCGACCGGCGCGCCATCGACGAACGGGGCTCGCGGCGGGGTGAGCTTGACGCCGGCGCGCAGCGACTGGCCGGCGACGCGCTCGGCCTCAAGCTCGCCGAGCGGCAGCCAGATGTGCGGACTGGCGCGGGGCGTGAGCGGCGCGACATGCCCCGCCAACGCGGTCTTGGCGAGTTCGGTGCGCCGCGTCAGTTCGCGCCGGATGGCGTCGAACACCTCGTAGGCGACGCCGCTCTCGATCCATTGCGTCGCCAAGGCGGCGCCGAAGGTCGGCGCGCCGAAGCTCGCACCCCGCAGCGCTTCCAGAGCGGCGGCGCGATGATGCTCGGGCGCGATCAGGAATCCGGTCCGCATGCCGGGCGCCGTGCTCTTCGACAGGCCGGATACATAGATCACCTGATCCGGGGCCAGCTCGGCCAGCGGCGGCAGACCGAGTTCGGCGACGTGCGGGCCGTAGAGGTCATCCTCGACCAACACCACGCCGCGCCGCCTTGCGACCTCGACGATATCGCGCCGGCGCTGCGGGCTCATCACCCGCGCGGTGGGGTTCTGGAACGGCTGTAGGTAGGCCACCCGCGCGCCGCTCTGCACGGCCGCCCGGTCCAAGGCGTCTGGCGTGACGCCCTCGGCGTCCATCGCCGCCGCCGCGATCCGCAGGCCCATCTGGGCGGAGGCGAGCTTGACGCCGTTGAACGTCGCCGCCTCGACGATCAGCGCATCACCCGGTCGGCAGAGCGCGGCGAGCGCGACGGAGATCCCCTGCTGGGCGCCGGCGGTGACGATCAAGCGGCGTTCGTCGGCGCTTTCGAAGTTTGCCATCCGCCGCAGCCAATCCGCCCCGGCGCGACGGTCGGCCGGAAAGCCGGCGTCCGGCGCATAGTCGAGCCTCTGGGCAAGATCGGCGCGCCGCGAGAGCGCAGCCATCGTGCTGCGCATCGCGGCCGCGGCAGGGGCGATCGGCGAGACGTTGCGGCCAAGGTCGATCAGCCCGTCGCTCTCCAGGGCTGGGTGCGCCTGGGCGACGAAGCTGCCGCGGCCGACCACGGCCTCGATCAGGCCGCGCGCCTCGGCCTCGGCGTAGGCGCGCGTCACGGTTCCGATGCCGACGCCGATCTCATCGGCCAGCGCCCGCTGGGTCGGCAGCCGCGCGCCGCGGGCGAGGTCGCCGCGATCGATGTCGGCCGCCAACGCCTCGACGATCTGGACGTAGGCCGGGCCTTCGCTTGCGGTCAGCTGAGGTCGCCAGGCGGACAAGGATCGACTTTCAATTGTCATGGTGACAATACTTAATTTGACTCCGAGAATTGATCGAGTCAATCCGTGCGCATCCAACGAGATGGCCGTGACAATGCTCAATCTCTCAGACCTCCGACCCACCCTCATCGCCGGGCCGGTGCGGCTCGAACCGCTGACGGCCGAGCACCGCGACGGCCTGGCCCGCGCCGCCGACCATGCCGAGATCTGGGCGCACATGCCGCATGACGCGTCGGGGGCGGGTTTCGACGCCTGGTTCGACCACTCGCTGAAGTTGGCTCTGGCCGGCCGCGAAGCGGTGTGGGCGGTGCGGACCGACGGCGCTCTGGTCGGCAGCACACGCTACCTCGCGATCGAGCCGGAGCATCGGCGCCTGGAGATCGGCCACACCTGGTATGCGCCCCAGGTCTGGGCTGGCCGGGTCAATCCGGCCTGCAAGCTTGCCCTGCTGCGCTACGCCTTCGAGTCGCTCGGCTTCAACCGGGTCGAGCTGAAGACCGACAACCGCAACCTCCGTTCCCAGGCCGCCATCGCCAAACTGGGCGCGAACCGCGAAGGCGTATTCCGCGCCCACATGGTGCGCCGCGACGGGAGCCTGCGCGACTCCGTCTACTTCTCGATCGTCCGGGACGAATGGCCGGAGGTACGCGATCGCCTCACCACCCGGCTGGCTCAGCCGACCGCCCAAGCTGCGGAGTAGCCCCATGCGCCAATGGATGATCGACGCCTTCGCCTCCGAGCCGTTCAAGGGCAATCCGGCCTGTGTGGTGGAGCCGTTCACGGCCTGGCCGGAGGCGTCGCGGATGCAGGCTCTGGCGGCGGAGAACAATCAGGCCGAGACGGCTTTCCTGCTGGCGACCGCCGACCCCAGCCGCTTCGGCCTGCGCTGGTTCACCCCGGCGATCGAGGTTCCGCTCTGCGGCCACGCCACGCTCGCCAGCAGCCATGCGCTTTTCGCCGAGCTCGGTCTCGAGGCCGGCGCGATCGTCTTCGACACCAAGTCGGGCGCGCTGACGGTCGAGCGCGAAGACGGCGGGTATCGCATGGACTTCCCCGCCAACATGCCCCGGCGTATCGCCACGCCCGATGGCCTGTCCGGCGTGCTCGGCGTCCAGCCGCTCGAAGTGTGGGCCGCCGACCGCCTTGTGGTGGTGCTGGCCGATGAGACGCAGGTGCGCGATCTGACGCCCGATCTGGCGGGTCTCCAGGCGATCGCGGCGCGCTTCTCCGACGGCCGCGGCAACCTTGGCGTCACCGCGCCGGCCGATCCGGGACGGCCCTACGATCTGGTCAGCCGCTTCTTCGCGCCGGGTTCGGGCATCCCGGAAGATCCGACGACCGGCGGCTACCACTGCACGGCCGCGCCGTTGTTCACCGAGAAACTCGGACGCCCGCGCCTGCGCTTCCACCAGGCGTACCCTGGCCGCGGCGGCGAGCTCACCTGCGAGGTGCGCGGCGCGCGCGTGCTGATCGAAGGGCGCGCCGTGACCATCGCCGAGAGCCGCTTGCGCCTCGCCAAGGACCTTCAGGCCGCGCCGGCCGCCAGGGCCGCGGCGTAGCGCCATGCGGCAGTGGACCGTCGACGCCTTCGCCGCCGAGCCCTTCAAGGGCAATCCGGCCTGCGTGGTCGAGCCGTTCGAGGTCTGGCCGGAGGCGGCGCGCATGCAGCAGCTCGCCGCCGAGAACAACCAGGCCGAGACCGCCTTCCTGGTCAGGACCGCAGACCCCGCGCGGTTCGGCTTGCGCTGGTTCACGCCTGCGCTGGAAGCGCGGCTCTGCGGCCATGCCACGCTCGCCAGCGCGCACGTCCTCTTCGCCGAACTTGGGTTCGGCGCGTCGCTGATGACGTTCGACACCCTGTCCGGCCCCCTGCACGTTGAGCGACGGGCGGATGGATACCGAATGGACTTCCCGGCCGATCCGCCACGGCGGATCGTTCCACCGGCGGGCATCGCCGAGGCTCTGGGCGTCATGCCCGTTGAAGTCTTCGTCGCCGCCTACCTGATCGCGATCGTCGCGAGCGAGGACGTGGTGCGCGGCGCGTCGCCCGACCTGGCCGCGCTCAGATTGGTCGGTTCGGAGGCGACCGACGGGCGCGGCAATGTCGCGATTAGCGCCATAACCACCGGCGCCTACGACGTCGTCAGCCGCTTCTTCGCGCCCGGCTCAGGCATCCCGGAGGATCCGACCACCGGATCGCTGCACTGCGCTTTGACCCCGCTGTTCGCCGAGAAGCTCGGCCGGCCGCGACTGCGCTTCCACCAGGCCTATCCCGGCCGTGGCGGCGATCTGGTCTGCGAGCTCCGCGGCGATCGCGTCCTGATCGATGGCCGGGCGGTGACGGTGTCTGACGGCCGGCTGCGGCTCGAGCTCTAGGCCGCCTTGGCTGCGTCCGCCGGCACGCTCAGCGCGCGGCTCATGGCGTCGTAGAGCTTGGAGATCTCGATCGGCTTGGCGACGTGGCCGTCCATGCCGGCGCCCAGGTACTCCTCGACCTGGTGCACCAGGGCGTTGGCGGTCAGAGCCAGGATCGGGGTCCGTGGACGCATCTCAGCCTTCTCGGCGGCGCGGATCGCCTTCGCGGCGGCGATGCCGTCCATCACCGGCATCTGGATGTCCATCAGGATCACGTCGAAATGGCCGGTCCGCCAGGCCTCGACGGCGGCGCGGCCGTCTCCGACCATGGCCAGCTCGACATCCATCGGCTCGACGATCGCCTTCAGCACCTTCTGATTGACCAGGTTGTCCTCCGCGGCCAGCACGCGGACGCTGCGTTGGCCGACTTCGGCGGCTGCCTGCGGCGCCTCGGCGGCCTCCGCCGTCGAGCCACGTGGGAACGGCAGCTCGACGATGAAGGTCGAGCCCTTGCCTTCCTCGCTCATCACCGAGATCTGGCCACCCATCAGCTGGGCGAGCTCACGGCAGATGGCCAGACCAAGGCCGGTGCCGCCGTACTGCCGCGTCGTCGAGGAGTCGGCCTGAGTGAACTTCTCGAACAGCGTGAGGATCTTGTCCTGGGCGATGCCGATGCCGGTGTCGGTGACCGACAGGCGCAGCCCGCCAGCGTCCGCCACCTCGAACGTCGCGGCCACCTTGCCCTCGGGCGTGAACTTGACGGCATTGGAGATCAGGTTGGCCAGAATCTGCTTTAGGCGATCGCTGTCCCCGCGCCACAGCCCCTGCGCTCTCGGGTCGATCTCAACTGAGAACTCCAGGCCCTTTTCGCTGGCCATCGTGCGGAAGCCATCGCCGACCGCGGCGACCACCCGGTCGAGATCGAAGTCCTGGTCGGCGAGCTCGAGCTTGCCGGCTTCGATCTTGGAAAGGTCGAGCACGTCGTTCAGCACCGCCAGGAGCTGTTCGCCCGACTGGCGCACGACGGCCAGCCGCTCGCGCTGTTCCTCAGGCAGCTCGCCGCGCTCCATCACCTGGGCCATGGCGAGCACGCCGTTGAGCGGGGTGCGGATCTCGTGGCTCATGTTGGCCAGGAACTGCGACTTGGCGATGTTGGCCGCATTGGCCGCATCGCGGGCCTCCATCAGGTCCTCGAGCGTCTCGCACAGTTCCTGATGGTTGGCGTCGATCTGCGTCAGCAGGTCGTTGAAGGTGTTTATCAGCCGCAGGAAGACGTCGTCGTCCGCGTCGAGCGGATCGAGGCGGCGGAACTCGCCGCTCAGCGCCACCTGGGCCATGGCTCGCGACAGCCGCTCGATCGGCGCGGTGACCCGGCGCGAGAGGCTGTGGGCGACGAAGAGCGCGATGCCGCTGGCGCCGAAGAACAGCATGCCGGTCAGGGCGAGGAAGCGGGGCAACAGGCCGACGATGGTCGGCTCGCGAGCGCGCAGGACGACCTTGCCGATCGTCTTCCCGTCGAGCACGACCGGGGCGCTCGCGGCGCGGGGCGGGCCGACGTCGCTGGTCTTGGGCGGCGGGGCGGCGAAATAGACCAGGGTGCGGCCGTTCGCGTCCGTTAGCCGCACGTCGATCAGATCGCGGTCAGCCACCGCTGCGACGACGTCGTGGCGGATCCCGTCCAGGTCGTGAGCGGCGGTGTCCGGGGCGGCGGCGCCGGCGACGACGGTCGCGAGCGTCAGCTCCTCGCGCGCTGCTTGTTGGCGGCTAACGCTCCACTGTTGCAGCATAAAGCATACGCAGGCGGCCACGAGCACGGCGACCGTGGTCACGATCGCCACGCTGGCGACCCGCGCCTGGAACGGCGGCCTGCTTCGCTCTCTCATTGGCGGGTCCGATATAGTTAACGTGCGCGGATTTACCGCACCCTTGCCCAAACTATACCTGCCCATTCCTAACGTTTCGCTTCCGGCCCCGCTTTTGGGCTGGACGCACCTTAACGTTTCATTTAGGGTAAATTATTCCTTGGGGTTAAGGGGATTGAACCGTGGATAAGGTGTTTGTTGCGAAGGCCGTTGCGACCAAGCTGCGGGCGACCGAAGCGGCCGTCGATGCGGCGCTGGTCGAAGCGACTGAACTGATGGGCGACATGATCCGTGGCCGCGTCGAAACGAAGGTTTCGGCCGTCGCGACCGATCCGACGATGGCGAAAGTCGCCGCCGCGATCGCCGCTCTTTCCGAAGCCCGCACCGCCATGGTGGAAGCGCACGCCGCCGCCGACGAGCTGCGCCTGCGCCTCGGCATCCGCACGCGGATGGACGGCATTGAGCAAAAGGTCGAGACCGAGACCAGCCAGCCTTCGCTGCGCGAAGTCGCCTAACCCTTTTAGGGTTGCGATAACTTAACTGTTTTGCGCCTCTAACCCCGGGTTAGGGGCGCAATGCATGTCTGGCCTGAATCCTCTCTATCTACTTGCGCAGGCCGCCACCGTCACAACGGTAGGATTTGCGCTCTGGAAGGGCGATCGGGCCACGCGCGCCGCCGCTGTCGCCTTCGCGCTCCTCGACGTCGCCACCTTCATCCTGAACCCTACGGTCGGCAACGTTCCGTCCGAGACGATCCTGCTGGTGATTGACTTCGTCTGCGCGGTCACCTTCCTGCTGCTGGCCGTCCGCTACGCGAGCCTGTGGCTCGGCGCAGCGATGATCTTCCAGGCCGCGCAGTTCAGCCTTCACGCCTATTACCTGGTCATGGAGCTGCCACATGACCTGCTGCACGCCTGGATCAACAACGCCGACGACTGGGGGATCATGGTCAGCATCGTCGTTGGCGTCGCGCTGGCGATCCGTCGCCGCCAGGCGCTGGCCCGCGAAGAAGCCGAACGAGAGGTGCTGCGCCAGCAGCGCGCCTCTCGCGCCCGTTAGATTTTCCCCCTTGCGCTGACCGGCGAACCAGGGTTCTTGCGCGGCGGGCCACGCCCTCCCAACGGGGCGCGACTCATCTGCAAGGATGGGAGACATCACAGTGAATACCCTCGCCAAACCGGCCATGCGGCCGGCCCGCGCCGAATTTTCATCCGGACCCTGCGCCAAGCGCCCCGGATGGTCCCCTGAAAACCTGAGGTCGGCGGTTCTGGGCCGCTCGCACCGCTCAAAGCTCGGCAAGGCGCGCCTGCAGGCGGCCATCGACCAGACTCGCGCCGTGCTGCAGGTCCCGGCCGACTACCTGATCGGCATCGTCCCAGCCTCGGACACCGGCGCGGTTGAGATGGCGCTGTGGTCGCTGCTTGGCCCAAGGCCAGTCCAGCTGCTCGCATTCGAAAGCTTCGGCAAGGACTGGGTCACTGACGTGGTCAAGGAGCTGAAGCAGGACGCCGAGGTGCTGGATGCGCCCTACGGCCAGCTCCCCGATCTGACCAAGGTGCGCCCCGACGCCGACCTGGTGTTCACTTGGAACGGCACCACCTCCGGCGTGCGCGTGCCGAACGGCGACTTCATCGCCGCCGACCGCACGGGCCTGACCATCTGCGACGCCACCAGCGCCTGCTTCGCGCAGGACCTGGCGTGGCCGAAGCTCGATGTCGTCACCTTCTCCTGGCAAAAGGCGCTGGGCGGCGAGGCGGCGCACGGCATGCTGATCCTCTCGCCGCGGGCGGTCGAGCGGCTGGAAAGCCACAAGCCGGCGTGGCCCCTGCCGAAGATCTTTCGCCTGACCAAGGGCGGCAAGGTCAACCTCGAGATCTTCGAAGGCGCGACCATCAACACTCCGTCGATGCTCTGCGTCGAAGACTATCTCGACACCCTGAAGTGGTCCGCCTCGATCGGCGGCCTTGCCGAGCTGCGGCGTCGCGCAGACGAGAACCTGAAGGTGCTGGAAGACTGGGTCGCCAAGACGCCCTGGATCGGCTTCCTGGCGGAGGATCCAGCGACCCGCTCCAACACCTCGGTTTGCCTGAAGGTGGTTGCGCCGCAGGTCACGGCCCTCTCCAGCGACGCCCAGGCCGACTTCGCCAAGCGCTTGGCCGCGCTCCTGGAAAAGGAAGGCGTCGCGCTCGACATCGGCGGCTATCGCGATGCGCCGCCCGGCCTGCGCATCTGGTGCGGGGCCACGGTCGACACCGACGATCTGCGCGCTCTCACGCCCTGGCTCGACTGGGCATTCGCCTCCCTCGCTTCTGAACTCTCGCCGGCTTAAGCCCCCTCCCTTCGAGGGGAGGGGTCCGGGGTGGGGGTTTGCCTCCACCACGCCTGGCGCTTCGAGAAACCCACCCGGCCGCTGGCGCGGCCACCCTCCCCTCAAGGGGGAGGGGACGGAGATCTTCAATGACCCCCAAAGTCCTCATCGCCGACCAGCTCTCCCCCGCCGCCGTGGCCATCTTCCGCACCCGCGGCGTCGACGCCGATGTGCGCACCGGCCTTCCCAAGGACGAGCTGCTCAAGATCATCGCCGACTATGACGGCCTCGCCATCCGTTCCGCCACCAAGGTGGACAAGGATGTCCTCGCCGCCGCCAGCCGCCTCAAAGTGGTCGGCCGCGCCGGTATCGGCGTCGACAATGTCGACATTCCCGCGGCCACCGCCGCCGGCGTGGTGGTGATGAACACCCCGTTCGGCAATTCGATCACCACCGCCGAGCACGCCATCGCCATGATGTTCGCGCTGGCCCGCCAGCTTCCCGCCGCCGACGCCTCCACCCAGGCCGGCAAATGGGAGAAGAACCGCTTCATGGGCGTCGAGCTCTACGGCAAGACGCTGGGTCTGATCGGCGCCGGCAACATCGGCTCGATCGTCGCCGACCGCGCCAACGGGTTGAAGATGCACGTGGTCGCCTACGATCCGTTCCTGTCGCCGGAGCGAGCGGTCGAGATCGGCGTCGAGAAGGTCGAACTCGACGACCTGCTGGGCCGCGCCGACATCATTACGTTGCACACCCCGCTCACCGACAAGACGCGCAACATCCTCTCCGAGGAGGCCCTCGTGAAGGCCAGAAAGGGTGTGCTGGTCATCAACTGCGCCCGCGGCGGGCTGGTGGACGAAGTCGCCCTGCGCGCGGCGCTGGAGAGCGGTCACGTCGGCGGCGCGGCGTTCGACGTGTTCATCGAGGAGCCGGCCAAGGCCAACCCGCTGTTCGGCGCGCCGAACTTCGTCGCCACCCCGCACCTGGGCGCCTCGACCAACGAGGCGCAGGAGAACGTGGCGCTGCAGGTGGCCGAGCAGATGAGCGACTACTTGCTCACCGGCGCGGTCACCAATGCGCTGAACAGTCCCTCGGTCACCGCCGACGAGGCGCCCAAGCTGAAGCCGTTCGTCGCCCTGGCCGAGAAGCTGGGCGCTTTCGCCGGCCAGATGGTCGACGTCGGCCTGAAGGGCGTGGACATCGCCTACGAGGGCCATGTCTCCGCGCTGAACACCCGCCCGCTCACGGCGGCCGCGCTGGCCGGGTTTCTGCGGCCGATGCTGTCGGAGGTGAACATGGTCTCCGCCCCCGCGGTGGCGAAGGACCGCGGCATCACCGTCTCCGAATCGCGCCAGGAGACCTCGCCGGTCTACGACAGCCTGATCCGCATCACGGTGACCACAGAGATGGGCCGCCGCTCGTTCGCCGGCACGGTGGTCGCCGGAACGCCGCGGATCGTCGAGGTGAAGGGCATGGAGCTGGACGCGGCGTTCGCGCCGGACGTGCTCTATGTGAATAACCAGGACAAACCCGGCTTCATCGGCGCGTTGGGGGCCCTGCTGGGCGAAGCTGGCGTCAACATCGCCACCTTCAACCTCGGCCGCGTGGCCGCCGGCCAGGACGCCATCGCCCTCGTGGGTGTCGACGAGGCCCCGGACGCCGCACTGCTCGGCAAGATCAAGGCCCTGCCGCACGTGAAGGAAGCGCGGGCGCTGAAGTTTTGATAGTGGCGGGAATGGCTGCGGCTTGAGGTCGATCCCGCGCCGGACTCCCACACGCCTCTGACCTGAGCGGCTGCGACTCTGCGGCCGGCTTGACTCTGCGTCGCTCAGGCTTAGAACAAAAAGAGAACTTATGGCGTTTAACGGACATGCCTGCCGCTGCTCGACCCTCATTGGCGACTTTGCGCGCCGAGATCGCCGCCCTCGAACGTGGCGTCGTAGAGCGCGGCGTCCGGCGCGCCTCTGAGGTCATCGGTTTTGGCGACGCGCGGATCGATGGGGTTCTCCCCGGCGGGGGGTTGGCGCTGCGGTCCTGGCACGCCTTCGCCGGCGAGGGGCTCGACCTGGAAACCGCCGCCGCCAGCGCCGCCTTTGTCGCGCGCCTGGCCGCGCCGCTCGCGCGTCAAGGCGAACTGGTCTGGGTGCTGCGGCGCGACGATCTCTACGCGCCGGGCCTGGTCGGCCTGGGGCTGCCGGCCGAGCGGCTGATCCAGGTCTGCGCCCCGAGCGAGGACGAGGCCCTGGCGGTGATGGAGGATGCGCTGCGCACCCCCGGCGTCGCCGTGGTGGTCGGCGAGGCGGACGTGGTCGACCTCGTCGCCGGCCGGCGTCTGCAGCTCGCCTGCGAGCAGAGCCAGGCCACCGGCTTCGTCCTGCGCCGGCGGCCGTTCGGCGGCGCGGCCCGGGGCGAGACCGGCTCGTCGGCCGCCACCCGCTGGACCATCGCACCCGCGCCCAGCCAGCCCGGCGCCGGCGATCCGGGGTTGGGGGCGCCGCGCTGGCGGGTGCGGCTGGAACGCTGCCGGGGCGGGCGCACGGGAGCCTGGATCATGGAAGGAAGGGAGGAAGACGATGCCGCGCATCCTTTCCGTCTGGTCGCCGACCTGGGCGATCACGACCTGGCGCCGGAAGAACGCCTCGCCAGTTAAGTCCCCTCCCCCTTGCGGGGAGGGGGTTGGGGGTGGGGGTGCGGGCTCGGTGACCGCCGATCGGGCGGTGAAGGCCCAAACCGGCCGTCAACCAGCCGACACCCCCACCCCTGATCCCTCCCCGCAGGGGGGAGGGGAACATGAGCCCGCGCCCCTTGCCCTTATCGCCACCGAGCGTGGCGTGCGGCGGCTCTATGCGATCGACCAGACCGCTGCGGCGCTTGGCCTCTACGTCGGCCAGAAGGCGACCGACGCCATGGCCCTGGTCCCAGAGCTGGTCACGGCCGAGGCCGACCCCGAGGGCGACCTCGCAAGCCTGAACGCGCTCACACACTGGTGCGTGCGCTACTCCCCCGCCGTGGCGGTCGATCCGCCGGATGGCCTATTGCTCGACATCACCGGCGTCGCCCATCTCTGGGGCGGGGAAGCGGCGATGCTGGACGACCTGTTCACCCGGCTGGCGCGGCAGGGTATCCGCGCCCGCGGCGCCGTCGCCGGCTCGGCCGGCGCCGCCTGGGCCCTGGCCAGGTGCGGGGACGACCGCACAATGGTCCCGCCCGGCGAGGAGGCTGAGGCTCTGGCGACCTTGCCGGTCACCGCGCTGCGGCTTGAACCGGAGACCGCCGCCCAGCTGGCCCGGCTCGGCCTCGCCCGCATCGGCCAGATCGCCGGCCTGCCGCGCCCGCAGCTGGCCAGACGCTTCGGCCAGGCCACGCTCACGCGCCTCGACCAGGCCCTTGGCCGCGCCGAGGAGGCGCTGGTGTTCAGCCGCCCGCCGACGCCCTGGTTCGCGCGCCTGGCGTTCGCCGAGCCGATCAGCGCCCCGGAGGATCTGGCCCGAGCCAGCCGCGATATCGCCGAGCGTCTTTGCGCTCGTCTGCTGGCCGAGGGCCAGGGCGCCAGCCGCTTCGAGCTTGTCTTCCACCGCCTTGACGGTCGCGCTGAGCGGCTCAGCATCGGCCTTTCCCTGCATGGCCGCAGCCCCGACGCCATCGCCCGCCTGTTCGCGCCGATGCTGGAGCGCGTCGATCCTGGCTTCGGCATCGAAGTGGTGACCCTCGCCGCGACGGGGGTCGAGGTGCTGCCCGAACGGGAAATCCGGCTTGAAGCGATCGGCGAGATCGCCGCCGAGGATGGCATCGCACCGCTGGTCGATCGCCTCGCTAACCGCCTGGGCGACGGCCGGGTCTGGCGCGCCGGCGCCTATCCCAGCCACATTCCCGAGCGCGCCGTGGTCCGCCGTGCGCCGTTCGCCCAGATTGCGGACGAAAGTCAGGCTGCGGACGAGACCTGGCCCAGCGACCGTCCGCGGCCGGTGCGCCTCTTCGCCCGGCCAGAGCCGATCGAGGCGATGGCCCGCGTCCCCGACGATCCGCCGGTGTTCTTCCGCTGGCGCGGCCAGCTGCGCCGGGTGCGCCGGTCAGAGGGGCCGGAGCGTCTTGCCGAGGAATGGTGGCGCCGCCCACCCGGCGAAACCGGCCCGGCCCACGTCCGCGATTACTACCGCGTCGAGGACGAAACCGGCGCTCGCTACTGGCTCTTCCGCGCCGGCCTCTACGGCGCCGACGTGCCCCCGAAATGGTGGCTGCATGGGCTGGGATAAAGACAAAAACTCCCCTCCCCCCCGAGGGGAGGGGTCGGGGGTGGGGGGCTCTCACCGCTACCACGATGATCCTCCACCCACGCGCAGGCTGGGCGGCCCGCTCTACTCAAAGCTCGCACAAAGCCTGCGCAACGAATCCACCACCACCGAACGGAGGCTCTGGGTCTGGCTACGCACTCTGCGCCGAAACCATGGTTTGCACTTCCGTCGCCAGGTTCCGATGGGCCGGTTTGTGGCGGACTTTGGCTGCCACGCCGCCAGGCTGATCGTCGAACTGGATGGCCCATTTCACGATCCGAAAAAGGACCGGGAGCGGGACGCTTGGTTCGCGACAGCCGGATATCGGACACTTCGGTTCTCGAACGAGGTGGTCGCCCGCCAGTGGGATCGGGTCGTTGCTGAAATCGAGCATCAGCTTGGGATCGGCGCGCGGCTCGATGGGGCGTTGGCGTACTTACAGCAGCCCCCCACCCCCGACCCCTCCCCTCAAGGGGGAGGGGAGTTATGAGCGCCTACGCCGAGCTCCAGGTCACCACCAACTTCGGGTTCTTGCGTGGCGCGTCGCACCCGGGCGAGCTGGTGCTCATGGCCAAGGCGCTCGGACTCTCCGCCATAGCGGTTTGCGATCGCAACAGCCTGGCCGGGGTCGTGCGGGCGCATGCGAAGGCCAAGGAAGTCGGCCTGAGGTTCATTCCCGGCTGCCGGCTCGACTTCGCCGACGGCGCTCCGAGCGTGCTCTGCTACCCGACCGACCGGGAGGCTTACGGCCGCCTGACCAAGCTGCTCACCGTCGGCCAAATGCGGGCCAAGAAGGGCGAGTGCGAACTGGTCTGGAGCGATCTGCGGGAATACGGCGAGGGCCAGGTGCTGATCGCCCTGCCGCCCAAGACGCTGGACGACGGTTTCGCACGGGCGCTGACGCGGGCCGCGAAGGACTTTCCCGGCCGGGTCTGGCTCGCCGCCGCCCGTGGGTACGCCGCCCAGGACCTGAAACGCATCGCCCGTCTCGAAGCGCTCGGCTGGGCCGCCGGCGCGCCGATCGTGGCGACGAACGACGTGCTCTACCACGCCCCAGAGCGGCGTCCGCTGCAGGACGTAATGACCTGCATCCGCGAGAAATGCACGATCCAGACCGCCGGGCTTCGCCTGGAAGCCAACGCCGAGCGTCATCTAAAGACGCCGGACGAGATGGCGCGGCTCTTTGCCCTATGGCCCGAGGCGGTCGCCCGCTCGCTGGAGATCGCCGATCTCTGCCGCTTCTCGCTCAGCGAGCTGAAGTACGAGTATCCCGACGAGCCGGTGCCGCCGGGCAAGACCGCGATACAGCACCTGACCGACCTCGCCTGGGCCGGCGCCGACTGGCGCTATCCGGACGGCGTGCCGCAGAAGGTGGTCGACCTCCTCAACAAGGAACTCGCCCTGATCGAGGAGCTGAACTACCCGAACTACTTCATCACCGTGCACGACATCGTCAAATGGGCGAAGGACCAGGGCATCCTCTGCCAGGGCCGCGGCTCGGCGGCCAATTCGTCCGTATGCTTCTGTCTGGGCGTCACCGCGGTGGATCCCTGCAAGAAGGACCATGACGTGTTGTTCGAGCGCTTCATCTCCAAGGAGCGCGACGAGCCGCCCGACATCGACGTCGACTTTGAACACGAACGTCGCGAACTGGTGATGCAGTACGTGTACGAACGATATGGCCGCCACCGCGCCGCCATCTGCGCCACAGTGATCCACTACCGGCCCCGCAGCGCCATTCGCGATGTCGGCAAGGCGCTGGGGCTCACCGAGGACATCACCGCCGCGCTCGCCAACACCGTCTGGGGCAGCTGGGGCGATGAGGTGCCGGACGACCACATCCGCCAGGCGGGGCTCGATCCGACCAATCCGGAGATCCGCCGCGCCGTCGATCTGGCCACCGAACTGCTCGGCTTTCCGCGCCACCTCTCGCAGCACGTCGGCGGTTTCATCCTGACCAAGCGACGGCTCGACGAGACCGTGCCGATCGGCAACGCGGCGATGCAGGACCGCACCTTCATCGAGTGGGACAAGGACGACATCGACGCCCTCGGCCTGATGAAGGTCGACGTGCTGGCCCTGGGCATGCTGACGGCGATCAAGCGGGCCATGACCATGTTGGCTGAGGACCACGGGCGGGTGTTCGCCGATATGGCCGACATCCCCGAGGAGGACCCGGCCGTCTATGACATGCTGTGCAAGGCCGACTCCGTTGGCGTGTTCCAGGTCGAGAGCCGGGCGCAGATGTCGATGCTGCCCCGCTTGAAGCCGCGGGAGTTCTACGACCTCGTCATCGAGGTGGCGATCGTGCGGCCCGGCCCGATCCAGGGCGACATGGTGCATCCCTACCTGCGCCGCCGCGACGGGCTGGAGCCGGTCACCTTCCCGAAGCCGGCGCCCGAGCACGGACCGGCGAACGAGCTGGAGTCGATCCTCGGCAAGACCAAAGGCGTGCCGCTATTCCAGGAGCAGGCGATGAAGTTGGCCATGGAGGCGGCCAAGTTCACGCCGGAGGAGGCCAACGGCCTGCGCCGCTCGATGGCGACGTTCCGTAACCTGGGCACGGTCGGCGACTACGGAGTGAAGTTCGTCGAAGGCATGGTGCGGCGCGGCTACGATCCGGAGTTCGCCCAGCGCTGCTTCAAACAGATCGAGGGCTTTGGCTCCTACGGCTTCCCGGAGAGCCACGCGGTCAGCTTCGCCAAGCTGGTCTACGTCTCGGCCTGGATAAAATGTCATTACCCTGACGTCTTCTGCGCCGCCCTGCTCAACAGCCAGCCGATGGGCTTCTACCAGCCGGCCCAGCTGGTGCGGGACGCGAAGGAGCACGGCGTCGAGGTGCGCGGGCCGGACGTGCTGTTGAGCGACTGGGACTCGCGACTGGAACCTCCTCTCCCACAAGGGAAGGGGGTGGGGGGTGGGGGTGTCTGCGAGCCGGACAGTCTGATCGCGGATGATCTCGAACATCTCGATGGCGGGGAGAGCCCGCCACCCCCGACTCCTCCCCTCAGGGGGGAGGGGAGGAGAGGCCTACCTGTCCGCCTGGGCCTGCGTCAGGTCCGCGGGCTGAAGGACACGGAGATCGAGGCGCTGATGCGGGCCCGTGAGGCTGGCGCGTCCACGCTCGAAGAGCTCGCTCGCCGCGCCCGGCTCTCGCGGCGTACGCTGGAGCTGCTGGCCGAGGCTGACGCGTTCCGCTCGCTGGGCATGGACCGGCGCGAGGGGCTGTGGCGGGTGAAGGCGCTGGCGCCGGAAGTCCGGGCCGGCGAGGAGGGCTCGCTGCTGGCGGCGCTCGACCTGGAGGAGGAGCCTGTCTTATTGCCCCGGATGCAACTGCCAGCGCACGTGGCGGAGGACTACCGCACCACCGGGCTTTCCTTGAAGGCGCATCCCTGCCGCTTCTTCCGCCCGCTGCTCACCCGCCTGGGCGCCGTGCCGACTGCGCAGCTGGCGTCGATGAAGGATGGCGCGCGTGTCACCGTCGGCGGCCTCGTGCTGATCCGCCAACGCCCCGGCACGGCCAAGGGGGTGGTGTTCGCCACGCTCGAGGACGAGACCGGCATCGCCAACGCCGTGGTCTGGCGCGATGTCTTCACCCCCAACCGCCGCACAGTGATGACCGCGTCGTTCCTGGTGGTCAGCGGCAAGCTTCAGCGCGCGTCGGACGTGATCCACGTCGTCGCCGAGCGTTTCATCGATCTGTCGCCGCGCCTGGCGGACATGAAAAACGCCGACGGGGAGCTTCCCCATCGGCGTCCTTCAGAGCCCAGGCTGCAGCGCAGCCGGGATTTTCATTAGCTTCAGCGCGGCGTCGCGTAGGCCGACGACATCCAGCCGCGGTTGCCGTTCTCGTCGTCCACTTCCATCCAGATGCCGTTGCGTGCGCCGGTCGGGTAAACCAGCGACCCGGTGTGAACGGTGTAGACCACCGCCGCGCTGGTCGAAGCCGCCTTGCGCAGGTGTACTTCCTGCGTGACCCGCTGCGCAGCGATCGGCGCGTTCTCCTGGGCGCCGCCCGGCTGCTGGGTCTGCATGTAGTGAACCAGATCGACGAACGCCTTGTAGTAGGCGGCCATGATCACCTTGCCGATGTCGGTGTTGGTGTAGCCGCTGCCGGCCAGGGCGCCGTAGCCCGCCCAGCCGCCCCAGCCGCCGCCACCACCGAAGCCGACGTCGGTCTTCTTCGCATCGCCCTGGGCGATGTAGAGCTGCTCGGTCGTGCGCGCGTCGACCAGGGTGATCAGCGTGCTGGCTTCCTGGCTGTGGATGCTGATGCCGCCGACGATCGCGCCAGCTGCGCCCGGCAGGAAGTGGCCGAACATTCCGACCATGTTGCCGCCTCCGGAGTCGCTGTTCTGCCGCGCGATGTCTGGGATGATGAAGAAGTCAGCCGCCAGCACCTGGCCGCGGCCGAGGTTGGAGCCGCGCTGCAGCTCGCCGCCGCGGTTCAGTCCCTCTTCCTGGTTGCGCATGGCCAGGCCTTTGTTGCGGTCGACCATCCGCAGGCAGCCCGACTGCAAGGCGAACATCTTGAGCACCGCCTCGGGATTGGAAAGCCCGAGCGGGCTCCACCAGTCGCGGTCCGGCTCCTGCACCGCCGCGATGCCGATCGGGCGGTCGCAATGGGGAAGATCACCGGCCGACTGGTGGCCGGAATTACGATCCATGCCGTAGGGTTGGCTCGGATCGGCAAAAGCGATGCTGGAGGCGGCGGCAAGACCGCACGTCGCCAGGACGGCTAGAAACTTACGCATGTGGCCCCTTTCTAGAGATCGGGGCCGAGCTTAGCCGCCGTCGCGGCGCGAGGCAAACCGCCGTTATCTCACGTCGGCGAACTTCTTGCCCTCCGAGACCAGCCTTTCCAGCAGAGCGGCGGGCTTGAACTGGTCGCCCATCTGGGCCTGGAATTCCTTCATCTTGTCGAGCACCTTGGGCAGGCCAACCTGGTCGCCGAACCACATCGGCCCACCACGGTAAACCGGCCAGCCGTAACCATTTTCCCAGACGACATCGATGTCGGAGGGGCGGATCGCCTTGCCCTCATCGAGGATCTTCGCGCCCTCGTTGACCATCGGATAGACGCACCGCTCCAGGATCTCCTCGTCGGAGATTTTGCGCGGGTTTGCGCCCGACTTCACAATGAAGTCATGCAGGATCTTTTCTGTCACCGGCGAGGGCTTGGCGTTGCGGTTCTCGTCATAGTCGTACCATCCGGCCCCGGTCTTCTGGCCACGTCTATCCATCTCGCACAGCACATCGCGGATGGTCTCGCCGTGCGACTTCTCCTTCACCCAGCCGATGTCCAGCCCGGCCAGGTCGCTCATGGCGAAAGGCCCCATTGGGAAGCCGAAATCGTACAGCACCCGGTCGATGTCCCAGGGCATCGCGCCTTCCATGATCAGCTTGTTGGCCTCGCGCTGGCGGGCCCCAAGGATGCGGTTGCCGACAAAGCCGGGACAGACCCCGACCAGCACCGCGATCTTGCCGATTTTGCGCGCCAGCTTCATCGAGGTGGCGATCACCTCCTTCGAGGTGTGGTCGGCGCGGACCACCTCCAGCAGCTTCATCACATTGGCGGGCGAGAAGAAGTGCAAGCCGATCACCGCCTCGGGGCGTTTGGTCACCGAGGCGATCTCGTCGATGTTGAGGCCCGAGGTATTGGTGGCGAGGATCGCACCTGGTTTGCAGATGGCGTCGAGCTTGGCGAAAATGTCCTTCTTGATATCCATTCGCTCGAATACGGCCTCGATGATGAGGTCGCAGTCGGCCAGGGCGCTCATGTCGAGCGAGCCGGTCAGACGGCTCATGCGCGCCTCGGTCTCCTCCGGCTTGGCGGTTCGCGAGCGCTCGTAGTTGCCGCGCACCACCTGGAGGCCGCGGTCGAGCGCCTCCTGCTTCACCTCAACGATGGTCACCGGGACGCCGGCGTTGAGGAAGTTCATGGCGATGCCGCCGCCCATGGTGCCGGCGCCGATGATGCCGACCTTGTTCACCGGGATCACCGCCGTGTCGTCCGGCACATCGGGGATCTTGGCGGCCTGCCGCTCGGCGAAGAAGGCGTAGCGCTGCGCCGCCGACTGCGAGCCGCTGATCAGCTCGCCGAACAGGCGTCGCTCGGTCTTCAGCCCGTCCTCGAACGGCTCGTTCACCGCCGCCTCGATGCAGCGGATGTTGTACTCGGGGGCCAGAAAGCCGCGGAACTTGCGGGCGTTGGCCTTGCGGAAGCTCTCGAAGATCTCCGGATGGCCGCGCGCTGCCTCCACCTTCTCGTTCGACTCGCGCACCTTCTTCAGCGGCCGCCCCTCGGCTGCAATCCTGTGGGCGAAGGCGACCGCGCCAACGCGCAGCTCGCCCTCCGGCACGATTTCGTCGACCAGGCCCATGGCCAGGCATTGGTTGGCCGGCACGTGCTGGCCCGAGGTCATCATCTCCAGCGCCTTTTCGACCCCGACGATGCGCGGCAGCCGCTGGGTGCCCCCGGCGCCAGGGAGCAGACCGAGGTTCACCTCGGGCAGGCCGCAGCGGGCTGACGGTACGGCGACGCGGTAGTGGGCGCACAGAGCCACTTCCAATCCGCCGCCCAGGGCGGTGCCGTGGATCGCTGCGATCACCGGCTTGGCCGAGTTCTCCATCGCGTCCTGAACGTCGAACAGGCTGGCGCCCTTCTGCGCGCCGCCGAACTCGGTGATGTCGGCGCCGGCGATGAAGGTGCGGCCCTCGCAGATGATCACCACCGCCTTTGCGCCCGGGTCCGCGAGCGCGGCGGCCACGCCGCCGGCGAGGCCGTCGCGGACGTTTGCCGAGAGTGCGTTCACCGGCGGCGAGTTCAGGGTGATCACGCCGACGTCGCCGTCCAGGGCGTAGTCGGTCACGGCGTTGATGGCGGTCATGGTGGTTTCCTCGAGAACATACCTGCGGCCGGCAAGAACGGCCGTCTTTCAAACGCTTGTATAAGCCTCGCCTGGGCAGCGCCCGTCAATGGCGGTGGTCTTAGGAACCGTCACCCTCATCGCCAGCTTCAACGGTCGGCTGCGGCGAAGTCCGTTTCAGCCGCCGCAAGGACTGCGTCAGGTGCGGCTCCTGACGCAGCACCTCGGCCATGTGGAGCGCCCCCAGACGCTCGATCAGCGCTTCGCCCGCAGGGGTCAGTTTCAGCAGTACGGCGCGCCGGTCGGTGCTCGACGGCGCGCGCGCGGCGACGCCGGCAGTGGTCATGCGATTGATCAGTTGAACGGCCGCGTGGTGGGTCAGGAGCAGTTGCTCGGCCAGGTCGCCCATGGTCATGGCCCGCGATGGCCAAGTCTTGATCGCCAACATCGCCTGATACTGCTGCTGGGTCACGCCCGCCGCCTTGCTGATCGCCTCCGCTCCGGCGAGGAATCGCCGTAGCGCCAGGCGAAAGCTGGCGAGGCTCTGGTACTGCTCGGGCTCGAGACTCATCGGGGCCGGGGAGGGGCGCGCGAAAGGCTGGTCGCGCCTGCTGCCTATCGCCCTTCGGCCCCGGCGCCTAGCGAGGTTTGCGGCTCAATAGACGCTGGTCCGCTGCACCTTGCCGCGGATCTCGCCGGCCGGGCTGGCGCCGGTGGAGATATCGAAGATCCACCTGCCGGCGTTGAGATCCTGCACCTGCCCCTTCGTCAGGGTCACCACGGCGTGGATGACGCCGGTCTTGGGGTCGGTGGGCGCCGTGACGATCGGGTCGTCCGGCGGGCTGGTCGGCTGCTTGAAACCGGCGACTGTCACCGGGCCGCTGAGATCCTTGTAGGTCACAGTGTACTCGAACGCGTGCCGGTCGGTGTCCAGGACGGCGGTCACCTCACCGCGGGCTTTTGAGGGATTCGGGGGCGTCTCGGCGGCGCCGCGCAGCTGCGCCTGATAGTGCAGGATATCGGCGTTGGCGGCCGCCGCCGTCGTCGCGAGCACCGCAGCGGCGATCGCGATAGGCTTCAGGGGAGCGAGCGAGCGGGGAGAGAAAAGCGGGTTCATCGGAGTTCCTCGTTATGGCCCGGCCATCCTTTACCTACCGCTTCGCACATAAATGTCAGGAGTTAGGTGCGAACTGGTACATAAGGCGCCGCCTGGCGCGATTGGTGGTCACCACGACGCGTTGCAGTCTTCCAGCGTCCGGTGAGTTGCTAAACAAGACCTACAACGGTATCCCGGCCGCGACGAGGCAATTTTCGTGGTCTTGGCGATAGAGGAACTGAAGCGGCGCTGACCGGCGGGGCGCGGGCCGGTGCTCGATACGCCCGGGATCAGAAGTAGCGACGCAGTTGCAGGTAGATCTGGCCGGGCGGCGCCAGCAGGACCCGGCTCGAGGCGGTGAGCGGCAGGCCGCCGAACTCGGTGCGGACCCGTCCGATCGGCGCCTGTACGCCGGCCGCCAGGGTGATGTTGTCGGCGAGCGAATAGGTCGTGGCCGCGAGCGCCAGCAAGCTGCCGTCGTTGAGGTCGACGATCAGGCTGGGGCTGAGGTCGAGCAGCGGCGTGACTTCCACCGTCGCGCCGCCAGCCAGGTAGTCGCGGCGGGTGTCGAACACCTGGCCGCGGGCGAGCCGGTCCGTCAGGTCGGGCGGCAGGGAGGCGAGATCGAACGGCCGTCCGGCGACGCCGAAGCCGTTGTGGAAATACTCTCCGAATAGCGTGGTGTTGCGGCCGAAGAGGGTCACCGCGTCGCTGATATTGGCGATGCCGGAAACCCTCACGCCGCCGGTCTTGAGCACCGTCGGCACGGCCTCGAGGTTCCAGGTCGCGCCGCCAAGCGCGCCGTTGACGCCGAGCGCCGTCACCCAGTCACCGTGGTCGCGGGCCAGCATCAGCGTCGTCTGGTGGCCGAGGACGGTGGTGTCGAAGTGCAGCGCAACCGAACTGGCGTCGGCCGTCACGGGGCCGCCCGTCCGCGCCTGACGCGGCGCCACGATGAACTGCAGGTCGGAGCCGTCGGCGAAAAGCCGTTGCACGTAGAGCATGTCGACGCCGGGCTTGTACTCGGTGTCGGTGGCGGTCGGTCCAAACGGGTCGAACAGGTCCATCGGGCGGAATACCAGGCCGCTTCCCCAGGTCAGGGCCTGGCGGCCGACGCGAACCACCAGGTCCGGCGTCGTGTAGGTCACCGCCAGCCGGTCGAGGCGCTGGCTGGTGACCCAGGGGCCACGGTTCAGGAAGGTGTCGGTCAGGTTGAACAGGGTGGCGGGCGGCTGCGATATTAGGCCCGCCTCGGCCCGGGCCAGGGCGACATTGGGCCCGTCCTCGGCCGCCAGAACATAGTGGATCTGGAAGCTCCAGTGACCCCAGGTGGGCTCCCAGGTGAGCCGCAGATTGCCCAGGACGTCGTTGGCGGTCTGCTGGCCTAGCTGCGCCTGGACGCTGTCCGCGCCGGTGAACTGCTCGGCGTCCTGCACCTCGACGCGCCCGTGGATCTGATCAGTCTGCGCCAGCGCAGGGCCGCTGAGGAGGGCGAGGCCAAGCCCGGCCACCCACCCGCGAGCGCTAGGCCGCAATCTCGGCGCCCCGGCGTTCGTCGGCGGTGATCTTGCCGTCGGTCATTTCGATCCTGCGGCGCGAATGGGCGATCACCCGCGCATCGTGGGTGGCGATCAGGAAGGTGATGCCGGAGGCCGCGTTCAGACGCGCCATCAGGCCGATCAGCTCCTCGGCATTGCTGGAATCGAGATTGGCGGAGGGTTCGTCGGCCAGGACGATCGCGGGCTTCGGCGCCAGCGCGCGGGCGACCGCCACGCGCTGCTGCTGGCCGCCCGAGAGTCGGGACGGCCGCCGGTCCTCCAGCCCTTCGAGGCCGACCTCGCGTAGCACCTCGCGAGCTCGGGCCTGCCGCTCCGCCGCCGGGCGGCCCATCAGCCGAAGGATGAACTCGACGTTCTCGATCGCCGAAAGCACAGGCACCAAGCTGTAGGTCTGAAACACGAAGCCGATCTTCTTCAGCCGAAGGTCCGCCAGGTGGGCGCCGTCCAGGCGGGTTAGCGCCTCGCCGTCGACGGTGATGTCGCCCGCGGTGGGCCGGTCGAGCCCGCCGATCAGGCTGAGCAGGGTGGTCTTGCCCGAGCCGGATGGCCCCGACAGCGTCGCGAAGTCGCCCGCCTCGATGCCGAGGTCGACGCCGCGCAGCGCCGGCACGTCCACCGTCCCCTGGCGGTAGATCTTGGTCACGCCGCGGCATCGAATTATCTCGGCCATCTTTCTCGTTCCCCTCAGAGCGCGCCCATGGCGGCGACCGGGCTCGCCCGAGCGGCGGTGCGCGCCGGCCAGAGCGTCGTCGCCACCCCGAGCGCCCAGACAATCAGGCTGAAGGTCACGGCGTCGGCCAGGTCCAGCCGCGGGTAGAGCACGCTGGTCCCGCCGGCCATTTCCGCGCCGGCGGCCAGAAAGCCGAGGTCGAGCCCGTGCGCGAACGGCAGTAGCGTCAGCACCATCAGTCCCACGCCGCCTGCAACACCGACGCCGATCAGCATCGCCGATTCCAGCATCACCTGGGCCACGATCCAACCGGGTCGCATGCCCAGCGCCTGCAACAGACCGAACTCCCGCGTCCGCTCGAACACGGCCATCAGCTGGGTGTTGACGATGCCGATGGCCATCAGCAGGAACATCACCATCAGCCAGATCGCGATGTAGGTCTGGGAGAAGGTCTCCATGGTGTAGGCCAGCGGCGAGAGCGTCATCCAGGTCTGCACATCGAGGGTCGGCGCGGCGCGCGTCAGGGCGGCGACCGCCGTCTGCGGCGTCGCCGGCAGGGCGGCGTCGAAGCTGATCTCGGAGATCTGGCTGCCCAGCCCCAACTGCGACTGCGCCGCGCCGAGACCGGTGAAGACGAACTCGTCCTGCACCGGCTTGGTATTGCCGAACAGGCCGACGATGACCGCCCCTGTCTCGGCCAGATGGCCGTCGGCCGCCTGGGCCATGATGATCACCCGCTTGCCGAGCCGGGTCTTCAGCTTGTCGGCGAGATCCTGGCCGATGACGACGCCGGCGTCGCCATCGCCGTTGAGGTAGCGGCCGCTGAGCATCTGCGCGGGCAGGTCGGAGACCTTGCGCTCCGCCGCCGGGGAGACGCCCATCAGGGTGACGGCGCGGGTGCGGTACTCGCTCTGGATAATCGCCGGGACGCGCACCCTGGGCGCCCAGGCGCTCACGGCTGGCCCGTTCAGCGAGCCGAGCAGCGCGCTGGCGGGGCCAGGCATGCTGTGCGGCACGCCCGGATCGTCCAGGTAACCGGTCGCGTGGATCTGGCCTTCGCCGGTGAGCAGCCGCAGGCTTTCCTCGCGGCTTGAGTCGGCCCAGGCCTTCAGCATCACGTCGAAGGTCAGGATCGACCAGACCCCCACCGTGACGACCGCCGCGGTGATCAGCGTTCGCCTGGGATTGCGCCACAGATTGCGCCAGGCGAGCGGCGCGAAAAGCGCGAACCGGCCCACGTTAGGTCGCCCGCATCGCGATCGCGGGCGTCAGATGCGCCACGCGGAAGTAGGGGACAAGTCCGCCCACCAGGATGGTCAGCAGCAAGGCGCCGGGTCCGGTGAAAGCGCTGAACGCGGTCAGCGCCGGATAGAGCCGCGAGGGCATGCCGAACTGCGCCATCACCTTCGGGTCGATCGGCATGACGATTCCGACGCTCTGCAGCCACAGCGTGACCGCCGCCCCGATGGAGACGCCGATCGCCGAGCCGAGCAGCGCC
>DATNIH010000007.1:0-4838 GCA_035604515.1 Caulobacteraceae bacterium
CAACCTGCTCCCGAGTCTTGCCGCTGCCCTGCTCGCAAGTTGCCGGGTAAAGCTGATGGCCAAGGGCTATTACGCTGTCGCAGTCCTGCTGGTCAAAAGCGTAGGCGGGGCCTGACCCCAGGGTCAGTGCAATCGTGGAAAGACTGAAAACGCGTAGAAAGTTTTTCATGGAAGGCTCCTATTGGTAAACGTTGGTTGGATCGCCGTTGCCCGCCGGTCCCCTCGGAAACGAGTGGCAAGCCCCGCGATCAGGATTCAGCATCCTCGGCCAGCGTTGGAACCATGGTTGGAGGGAGCGTGGAAATGCGATGTCCTCGACCTGCCGGCATGCTACCGAACAGTGTCGTCGGCGCGGCCAGTGTCTCACCGGTCGGGCCGCCTGCGGTCCACGATCTGCAAACGGCGCTGACAGGCGCGCGAGGGCGGCGAGATGGTCGCCGGGTCGTCAGCGCGATGAACGCGATCCTCGAACAGACCAAGAAACCCGCCAAGATCATCGGTCCGATAGACGGTGCGACCAAGCGGGTTTAGGGTTCCGTCGCCGACCTATCGAGAAGCGCCGCACCAGCCTTGGCGCAGCTTGCGTCGGCGGCGATGGCCGGAGGCCGCCGTCGGCGGGGCGCCGGCGCTCGAAATCCCGACTTATTGTCGTTCCGGACGTCACGCCCCGACGGCGAATCACACGGCGGGTTTGATGTTTTGGTTCACGCGGAATACGTTAGCGGGGTCGTATCGGTGTTTCAGCGCGGCCAGGCGAGGGTAATTGTCGCCGTAGCTCGCCCGCACGCGCGCATCGCCCTCGTCGTCCATCATGAAATTCACGTAGCCGCCTTCAGCGTTGTACGGGTGCACCGCCGTCCAATAGTCCCGCGCCCACTTGGTCAAGGTAGGTGACTTCGCGGGGTCGGGATCGATGCCGGCGATGACCATCGACCAGGTCGCGTCACGGGCGCTCCACGCAGTTTCGTCCTTTCCGACGCGTTGGACCGCACCGTCGATCGGGTACAGGTGCATCAGCGACAGCTCGCTCGGCGCCGTTGCGGCATGTTCGAGATGCGTCGTGATCGCGGCGTCGGACAGGTCCCTTACGAAATCGCCCTTCCAGTGCCACTGCAGCCCCTTCGGGAGCAGACCGTCGAACAGCGCCTGCAGCGCGGGAAACGGCATAGTCCCCATCCAGTCGAGCAGTGGCGGCGGAAGCTCGTCGCGAATCGGCTTCATCGCCTGCTGACCTTGCTCCGCAGTCCCGTCGTAGCAGGAGATCAACGCACAGATTTGCTTGCCCCACAGGTTCTTCGGGAAGGGGTCCGTCGACGGCACGGTTTTCAGGCCGGCGAAACAACACAGCTCCAGCGGGGCGCGGGGCAGAAAATCCCGATACCACTGCATGATCGGGCGGGCATCCTTCCGGTCCCAGAAGATCGGTCCGGCATAGACCATGCTCACTGGATGAGCCTGGAACACGAAGCTCGTCACAATGCCGAAATTCCCGCCGCCGCCGCGCAGCGCCCAGAAGAGATCGGGATTGCGCGACCGACTGGCGGTCAAGAGCGAGCCGTCGGCCAGCACAACGTCGGCCTCAAGTAGATTGTCAATCGTCAAGCCGTATTTTCGGGTCAGGTAACCGGTTCCGCCGCCGAGAGTCAGACCGGCGATGCCGGTGGTCGAGACGATTCCCGCCGGGACCGCGAGCCCGAATGCGTGCGTCGCATGGTCGACGTCGCCCTGCGTACAGCCGGGACCGACACGTACCATTCGTGTCCCCGGGTCGACCCGCACGCCCTTCATTGGTGACAAGTCGATCACCAGGCCGTCGTCGCAACTTCCGAGTCCCGCTCCGTTGTGGCCGCCGCCGCGCACGGCGATCGGTAGACCGCTGTCGCGGCCCGATCGGATCGCTGCGATCACGTCGGCGCTGTCGACACAGCGGGCAATCCAACGCGGGCGCTTGTCGATCATGCCATTGTAGAGCTTGCGTGCGTCTTCGTACACGGGATCGTCGCGCCCAATTAGCGTCCCGCGCAGGTCCTCACGCAACTTGATGAAGGCTTGTTCGCTCATAAAGTTCTCCTCAAATGGTCTTGCATGCCGGCGCCGCCTGGACACATCCCGCCCTCGCTGCGCCAATGACAAAAACAGGGTCTTTTCTCGCTTGCACCCGGCGGGTGGCGGCCGATGGATCGGCGCGTCGCGACATTGAGAAGTTTTTCTTGTACGCGTGGGCAGGCGCGTTTGAGCGAGCGTAGTATTTCAATCGAGGAGGGTCGCACGCACATGAGCGAGGACGGCCTGCGAATTCGTTTGCTGGGCGACCTGCAGCTTCAGCTGCATGGCCGTCCGCTGGAATTGCCCCCGTCGAAAAAGACGCGTGCACTACTCGCGTATCTCGTTGCGACCGGCCGACCGCAGCTGCGGGAGCGATTGTGCGATCTGCTGTGGGAAGGCCCGGACGACCCACGCGCCGCATTGCGGTGGAGCCTTGCGAAGCTGCGACCGTTGTTAGACGTCGGCGCGCGTTGCCTGCTGGTCGCCGATCGCGAACACGTCGCCTTCGTCCACGATGGGGCTGACGTCGATGTGAGCCGCCTCGCAGTGCTTGGGGCTGGCGGCGTCGGGACTGCTGCGATCGACGACCTGAGAGAGGCGGCGGCGCTCTTCGGCGGCGAATTCGCCGAAGGGCTGGATCTGCCGGCCTGCTCGCGTTTCCATGAGTGGTGCGTCGCCGAGCGAGAAAAGTGGGCAGAGCTTCGTATGGCTGTACTGGCAAGACTTGTCGATCTGCTCGCTGATGCGCCGGAGGAGGCGCTCATCCATGCGCGTAGCCGGGTCAGCATTGATCCGCTGAACGAAAGCAGCCATCTTGCCGTCATCCGGCTCCTCGCGACTCTCGGTCGCCACCGGGAGGCCTTGCGTCAATACGATTACTGTCGACAGCTGTTGGAAGCGGAGCTCGGAGCGAGGCCTGGCGCGGCGCTGGAGCGTGCCCGCGCCACGCTCAAAGCACCGAGCGTGGCGCGAGCGGCGGACGAAGAAGCGAGGACGACAAAGCCGACCGCCGCGGTGCGTATCGCCGACCCCGTTATTGTCGGACGCAGCGACGAGCGCGCCATCCTCGACGCCATTGTCGCTGCCGCGTCGGCGGCCAGCGCTTCTGCAAAGTTTGTGTTGCTGGTCGGAGATCCCGGCATCGGCAAGTCGTGCCTGCTGCGTTACCTAGGCGATACGATCGTGCGTGGGGGTGGGGAGGTCTTAGCGGCCCGCGCGTTCGAAGCCGAAATGATTCGCCCATATGGAATCTGGGCCGACATTTTGGCACGCTTCTCGCGTCACACCATGCCTGAGGGGACGCGCGCCGGCCTGCAGCCGCTGCTTGCCGACGGCATCGGCGCAGCGCCGAACGAAGGCGACCGTACGCGCCTGTTCACGGCCCTGGTGTCGCTGATCGCGGAGCTTTCGGACCGGTCGCCGGTCGGTATTCTGATCGATGACCTGCAATGGGTCGACGACGCGTCTGTATCACTGCTGCACTACGTGATCCGGGCCTTTGAGGGAAATTGCCGGGTCGTGGTAGCCGCGACGGCACGTCCGGGAGAGCTTGCGGACAACGGCATCGCCCAGCGTCTGGTCCAAGGTTTGACGCGGGAGGGACGCCTAATCGAGTTACCCCTGCGCCCGCTCGACGAGAAAGCCACCGCAGCGCTCGCCCGCACCGTCGCGCCCGACCTGAACGTCGCGTCGGTGGTCGCCACGAGCGAAGGTAACCCGCTTTTCACACTCGAATTGGCGCGCAGCCTGGAACGCGGAAGCGCGACCCTGCCCGGGAGTATCGCCAGCGCGCTCGCCGAGCTCCTGGCGAGGCCCGAGGGGCCGGCGCGCGCAATTCTGCCTTGGGCGGCCGCGCTCGGGCGAGTGTTCGATGTCGGCGTCCTCGCGCGATGCGTGAAGCTGAGTCCGTCAGAGTGGCTCGAGGCGCTGGGGGAACTCGAGCGGCGCGGCATCATCCGCGGTGTCGGTGAGGAGCGCTACGACTTCGCGCATGACTTGATACGTAGCGCGGCCTACGGTCAAATCTCGCAGCCGCGACGCCGGCTTATCCACGGGCAGATTGCGCAGGGACTTGCCGATGCCCTCGACGCGAATGTCGGGGTTGGCGTGCTTGGCGGCGAACTCGCGCGGCACGCCGCCCTTGGCGGCAACGACACATTGGCGGCACGTGGGTTCGCACTCGCCGGCGAGCACAGCCTGCGTGTATTCGCCCACGACGAGGCGATCGATTTCGCCGAGCGCGGAATGAGGCACTTGGCGCGGGTCATAACCGGAGCGGACAGGACGCGACTCCAGATCGCGCTGTTGAGGATCCAGATCATCGCCTCGGGGGGAAGCCGGCAGCCACATCGGGGCGACCTCCTCGACAATCTGGCCGCCGTGGTCAATGTGGCCGAGACGAGCGGCTTGGCCTCGGATGCTACGACCGGGTATTACCTGCTATCCGAGCTGCACTACGAGGAAGGCGATTCCGCCGCCGCCGCGTCGAATTCGCTGCGCGCTGCCGAGATTGGCCGCGGTGCCGACCCGGCGACGGCCGCCGTGCAGCTCGCGAACACGGCCTGTTGCCTTCTCATGCTCGAACAGGACATTTCGCGCTCCCGCACTCTGATCGCCGAGGCGGGTGCGATGCCCGACCGATCCGATCGCAAGTCACTCTGGCTTCTCCACGGCCAAGCGTTACTGCGACGATGGGACGGCGAACTCGATGCCGCGGTGCCGCTCCTCGAGCAGGCGCGAAGGCTGGCCCACCGCCTCGAGGATCGGTGGGAGGAATGCAGGTGCCTTGTCTG
>DATNIH010000008.1:0-33036 GCA_035604515.1 Caulobacteraceae bacterium
GGGGTGGCCGGATTGCCGGTGCGGGCGAAGGCGAGCCAGGCTTCGCTCATCTGGTCGGCCAGGCGCTGGGGCTCGTCGCCGCCGCCCACGAAGTTGCGCGCGGTCTCGACGTTGTCGAACATCAGCGGGATTTCCAGCGCGTGCGGCGAGCGCAGGCGGCCGCGGCCGCGCGGTGTCTCCCATTCCAGCAGATACATGAAGACCGGCGCCGCACCCTCCACCTGCGTACTTTGGGCGCGTTTGCGCTCGGCCAGGGTGATCGAGTCGCCCCAGAACATCGCCACGGTCTGCACCACGGCCGTCAGGTGGCTCGGCGAGTAGTCGGGGAACGCCTCGCGCACCGCCGCGATCAGCGCCTCGGCCTTGTCGCCGACGGCCTGTTTGGCGCGCTTGGCGAGGTCTTCCTCGGTGTAGTCGCCAAAGCGCGGGTCGGCGAACAGGAACAGCGTCGCCTCGTCCTTATTGGTGCCGATCATCACCGGCACGTTCGCCGAGATCGTTGGCGCCTCGGGATCGAACGGGCCGCTGGGCAGGGCGATCCCGTCGACGCAGGGGCTGAAGCCGGCGATGACATTGGGCGGCGCGGACTTGGCGGCGGCGGCCTGGAGTTCCGCGGCCGAGAAGGTCTGCAGCTTCGCCAACTCGCCCGGCTTCACGCCCAGCGCATCGAGGAAGGCCTTGGCGTATTTGGTTGCGTTCTCGCGGCTGACCGCCTTCAGCCAGGGTCCGCTCTGGATGACGGCGCGATGGAACAGGCCGGCGGCGGCGGGCATCGCCAGCAGCAGCGAGACCTTCATGCCGCCGCCACTCTCGCCGAAGATGGTGACATTGCCCGGATCGCCGCCGAACGCCGCGATGTTGCCCCTCACCCAGGCCAGCGCCTGGACGATGTCCAGCATGCCGGCTTCGCCCGACGACGGGTGGCCGCCCAGGTCGCCCAGGTGCAGGTAGCCGAACACGTTGAGGCGATGGTTGACGGTGACGATCACCGTGTCGCCGCGCCGCGCCAGCGCCTCGCCGTCGTACATCGCCGCGCCGCCGGAGCCGTTGGCGAAGCCGCCGCCGTGCAGCCAGACCATCACCGGCCGCTTGCCGGTAAGGCCCGGGGTCCAGACGTTGACGAACAGGCAGTCCTCGTCGGTGCCGGGCTGGCCCGGCGCGGGCGGATCGCCGGCGCTCTTGCCGCCGGTGGTCCCGCCGGGTTCGACGCCGACCTGGATCGCGGGCGCGCCGAGGGTGAGCGCGTCAGCGGGCTCGCTCCAGGGCGCGGGTTGTTGCGGCGGACTGAAGCGCAGCGCGCCCAGCGGCGGGGCGGCGTAGCGCAGGCCCTTGAAGATGGCGAGGCCGCGGTCGCGATAGCCGCGCACCGGGCCGTTGCTGGTCGCAACGATGTCGGTGCGCTCTTTGTCGGGCGCGGTCTCGAGCGTATCGGTCATAGGCTCATCTCCCATCATCGAAATGGCCGCCTTCTGCGCGGGCGGCTGCAAAATGGATAAACATCAAGGCGAGCGACATCCCGCCACCAATGGGCGGCGCGGCGCAAGTCAGATTTCGGTGGGAGACCGTTAGGCCGGGGGCAGATCGACGGTGATCGCCGGGCGCAGCCGGGCGTACGCGCCGGCGTGCGGATCGGTGGTCGGGGCGCCGCCGAACGGTGTGGTCATCGGGTCGAGCTTGACGCCGGCGAGGCTCACCTCGAAGTGCAGGTGCGGGCCGGTGGCGAGCCCGGTGTGGCCGACGAAGCCGATCACCTCGCCGCGGGTCACCGCGACACCGGTGGCGATGCCGGGCGCGTAGCCGGAGAGGTGGGCGTAGCCGGTGCCCCAGCCGCCGGCGTGGCGGATGCGGATCAGGTTGCCGTAGCCGCCCTCGACGCCGGCCTGGGTCACGACGCCGTCGGCCGACGCCAGCACCGGCGCGCCTTCGCGGGCGGCGAAGTCCACGCCCTGGTGCATGCGGCTGAAGCCGAGGATCGGGTGGCGGCGCATGCCGAAGCTGGAGGTCACCCGCAGGAAGTCGAGCGGGGCGCTGGGGCCGGCGGGTGCGACGGTGAGCGGCGCGTCGGCCGCGGACAGCGGATCGATCGGCGCGTCGAGGCCGACGCCGCTGTCCTCCGGCACGTAGTCAATTGGGACGACCTCCATGGCGGTAGGTCCCGCAGAAGCCGGCTCGGCGCTGGTCAGCCGCCAGCCGATCCCCAGCGCGACGAAGCCTGCCGCGGCGATGGCAAGGCGCGGCAGGTGGCGACGGGACGTGGGGCGAGTCACATAACGCATAACGCACTAGCGTCGCGCGTTAGGGTTAATGACTTGATATGATTGACTGACTAGAGGCTGCCAAGCGACCGCGCGCCGATCGGGTTGGTCGCCAGCGCCTGGTTCACCGTGTCCATGCTGTGCTCGGTGAGCGGATTGATCGACGGGCCCTGGATGGTGACCAACTGGCCGTAGTGGACGCCCATCTGGCTCACCGCGTCCATGGTGAGGCGAATATTGAGCCCGCGCACGGCGTGGAAGGTGGCCCGCACGTCGCGGTAGGCCTGCATTGGGTGGCGGATCGAGCTGAGCAGCATGCCGCCGGTGCGCACCGCGGTCATGCCCAGGGTCGCATCGCCGATGTTGCGCGAGGCGAAGACGGCGACGCCGGGGGCATTGAAGGTCACCATCTTGTAGCCGCCGCGGTTGGCGACCACCTGGGCGATCGCCCCGCCCAGCGAATGGCCGCAGACATAGACATTGTCGCCCGGCGGGACGGCGGCGGCGTAGTCCTCGCCGTCGGCGAAGTAGGTCGAGTTCATGCCGGTTCCGAGCTTCAGGTCGGCGGCCACGTCCATCGCCTGGGCGGTGCCGCGGAACGCCATCACCGTGACCCCACCCTGGGTGAAGGTGGCCGCCTGGAAGCCGTTGAGGCGGCCGGACGCGACGCGGTGGCTCGGACAGGTCCAGCCCTGCACCGCCGGAACAGCCTCGTAGACCGCGTTCGCCAGGAGCCCGAGATCGCCAATGGTCGGCATGAGGCGCCCCATGTCTGATGCGCCGCAAATTTCGTTCAAGCGCCCGTGTCCGGCAACCCGAACTTCCTGTGATCAGCAGACCTCTCCCGGAGGGAGAGGGAGGGGGCCGCGCCGAAGGCGTGGGAAGGTGAGGGGTCACGCTGCCGGCGGACTAGGCTGAAGCTCCGTAACCCCTCATCCTCCCACATCGCTGACGCGCCGCGGGCCCCTCCTTCTCCCTCTGGGAGAAGTGATTCTCAGGCCAGAGCCTCCGACAGCCGCTCCATCGCGGTCGCCAGCACCTCGGGTTTGCGGCAGACGCAGGCGCGCAGGAACGTCTCCGAGCCGGGGCCGAAGAAGACGCCGGGGGCGAGGCCGACGCTGGTTTTGGCCAGGATGTCGAGGCAGGCCTGGCGGCTGTCAGGCATGCCGTCGATCTCGAAGTAGGCATACATGCCGGCTTGCGGCCGCGGCCCCATCCGCACCCTGGGCAGCCGCTCCAGCGCCTCGCAGACGATTCCCATGCCGGTCTCGCAGTAGCCGCGCATCCACGCGACGAACGGCTCGCCCTCGCGAATGGCGGCCACGCCGGCGTGCTGCAGGAAGGTGGTGACGCCGCTGGTGCTGTACTGGGTCATCATCGCCAGGGTCGGGCCGAGCGAGGGCGGATGCACCATCCAGCCCAGCCGCCAGCCGGTCATCGCCCACGACTTGGAGAAGCTGTTGATCACGATCAGACGGTCTTCCGGATCGGCGATGTCGAGGATGGTCGGGGCCGAGTTCCGGCCGAACGCCAGGCGGTTGTAGACCTCGTCGGCGATCAGCCAGACGCCGCGCTGGCGGCACAGCGCCAGCAGCTCTGCCTGCGTTTCCAGCGGGATCATCGCGCCGGTGGGATTGCCGGGCGAGGCGAAGAAGACGGCGCGGGTGCGCTCGTCGATCTGGTCGGCCACGTTCTGCGGATCGAGGGTCCAGCCGCCTTGGCCATAATCCATCGCCGCCGAACGCACCTGCGCGCCCACCAGCCGCGCCATGCCGCCGGTGTTGGGCCACACCGGATCGACGGCGATGATGTTGTCTCCTGGTTCGCAGCTGAGCTGGATCGCCAGCATGATCGCGTTCATGCCGCTGCAGCTGACCGTGATCCGCTCCGGTCCGATCGGCCGCTGGCCGAGGCCGGTCAGGTAGTCGGCCAGGGTCTGGCGCAGTTCCGGGATGCCGTTCTGGTGGGTGTAGAACACGTGCCCGGCGGCGATCGCGCGGCTTAGCGCCTCGCCGATGAACGCCGGCGCCGGCACGTCGCCCTCGCCGAACCAGAGCGGGATGATGCTGGGGTCGCCGAACGCGCCCTTGGCCAGGCTGGAGATGTTCTCGAGCGGAATGCGGCGGATATCGGCTCGCGCGCCGGAAAGGGCGTCCATGGGAGTGGTCATCGGCGGGACATAGCGGTTCGGCGCGGCGCGCGTCGAGTAGCGGCGGGGGCTTGACCGTCGCGGCCGCTGCGACAAGCATGGCCCGGCTTGATCAGGAGCGCGGCGTGGTCCGGAAGCTGTCGCTCATTTCCGCCCTTGCGATCCTCGGCGCTGCAAGCGGCTGTGGGCCGAAGCCGTTGACGGCGGACGACATGCCGCGCCCGCTGGCCGGACTCTGGCGCTATGTCGGGGTGGACGATGGCATCGCGAGCAAAGGCGACATCTGCCTTTCCGGCCGGCCCGTCCACATCACCGACGCGAGCTCGAACTGCGAGAAGATCGCCTGGTCGCGCGGCGCCGACGGCGCCTTCGAGATCGACGCCAGCTGCAGCGACCACGACCTGCACGGCGACATCAAGGCGCGCTATTCCGGCGACTTTCACTCGTCCTACGTCATGGACGGAAGCAATGCTGAGGCCCGGCCGGGACCGCCAGTCCCTGTCGTGCGCTCCCACTTCGCCTTCCAGTTCGCCGGACCCTGCCCGGCCGGGCGCGCGCCGGAAGACCTGAAATGAATCGGCCCTCCAACGAGGCTCGCGCCCGACGACGACTGATCGGCGGTAGAGTTCAGGTCCGCGCCGGGATCAGCACGGGCAGGCGCTCGTAGCCCTTGATGAACGAGGAGGCGACGCGGACCGGCTCGCCCATCAGCTGGATGTCGGGGAAGCGCTGCATGATCTCTTCCCAGATCACCCGCAGCTGTAGCTCAGCCAGGCGGTTGCCGACGCAGCGGTGGATGCCGAAGCCGAACGAGACGTGCTGGCGCGGGCGCTCGCGGTCGATGATGTAGGCGTCCGGGTTCTCGATCGCTTCCTCGTCGCGGTTGCCCGAGACGTACCACATCACCACCTTGTCGCCGGTCTTGATCTGCTTGCCGCCGAACGCGACATCGGCCGTCGCCGTGCGGCGCATGTGCGCTAGCGGCGTCTGCCAGCGGATGGTCTCGGACACCATCGACGGGATCAGCGCCGGGTTGGCCTTCAGCTTGCGGTACTGGTCGGGGTTCTGGTTCAGCGCCAGGATCGAGCCGGAGATAGTGTTGCGGGTGGTGTCGTTGCCGCCGACGATCAGCAGGATCAGGTTCCCCAGATACTCCATCGGCTCCATGTTCCGCGTCGACTCGGCGTGGCACATCATGGAGATCAGGTCGCCCTTCGGCTCGGCGTTCACCCGTTCGTTCCAGAGGCTCACGAAGTAGCCGAGGCACTCCATCAATTCGGCCTGCCGCTCTTCCTTGGTGCCGAAGCCCGGCGCGCCCTCGGCGGCGGTGATCACGTCGCTCCAGCGGGTCAGCTTGCGCCGCTCCCCGAACGGGAAGTCGAACAGCGTGGCCAGCGTCATCGTCGTCAGCTCGATGGAGACCTTATCGACCCAGTCGAAGGTCTCGCCAATCGGCAGGGAATCCAGGATCAGCCCCGCCCGCTCGCGGATCAGCGGCTCCAGGTATTGCAGGTTGGCGGGCGACACAGCCGGGCTCACCGCCTTGCGCTGGGCGTCGTGCTTGGGCGGATCCATCGCGATGAACATCGGCGTCTGGAAGTCATCGTCGGGGTCTTCGATGGTGATCGAGCCTTCGGACGAGAACTCCTGGTGGTTGGAATCCACCGCGACGATGTCGTGGTACTTGGTGATCGACCAGTAGGGGCCGTGCAGCGGATGGACCGAGCGGTGCACCGGGTCCTCCCGCCGCAGCCGCTCGAAGTAGGGCCACATGGTGTCGGTGCGGAACAGCTCGTCGTCCGCCACCTCGATCTCCTCGAGGGGCATCGAATAGGCCCGCTCACGCGCCGCGCGCCGGATGTCCAAGCCTGCGTCGTCCATCAGCCCAGCTCTCCCATCGCCCGCCCGACTCCGCCGCGATGTTGACGGTCGCGTCATGTTTGAGCCGGGATCGCCGATTGGGCAAGGCCGCAGGATCGCGCGGGGCGCTGCGCCGCGTCTCTCAGCGACGAACGATGGGATGTCGCCAGAAAGCCCACACGATGATCGGAATGCCGACCAGGCTCGGCCCGATCCAATAGGCGATGGGGGGAAAGTCCCGCCAGATCGGCAGGTTCGGGCCGTTGTCGACATAGAAGGCAGTCAGCAACAGGATGTATGAGGCGCCCATGCCGGTCAGATGCAGCCGCGGCCAGTGCGCCCAGAGGCGCCGCCGGGCTTCGCGCGCGATGGTGGCCGCCGCCAGCGCCAGCGCCCCAAGGATGAAGAGCCGATAGTCCTCGCGCCAGCGCATCGCGGCCAGGCCGCCAGCCGTCAGGAAGACCCCAGCCAGTCCCGCGTAGTAGATCGTGCCGAACCGCGGATGGCGGCCGGCGCGCTTGGGACTGAGCATGGCCGCCGCGCCGGCGACGACGCAGACCAGTCCCGCCAGCACGTGCACGCCGACGACGGCGAGGAAGAGCGGCGAGGTCGAGGGTATCGGCAGGCCGGCCACCACGGTCACGGGGTCGGCCATTGCGCGCTATCCCCGGGCGGCCTGGTCCCGCAACAGCCAGCGCAGCAGGTAGGCCGCGACGAGCGCGCCGACGATCTGGGCGGCGATGAACACCGGCGCTGAGCTCGGCGCGATGCCGGCGAAGGTGTTGCTGAGCGAGCGGGCGATGGTCACGGCCGGGTTGGCGAACGAGGTCGAAGCGGTGAACCAGTAGGCCGAGGTGATGTAGAGCCCGACCATCGTCGGCGTCGCGTCCGGGCGGAAGCGCAGCGAGCCGAGGATGGTGGCGATGAGGCCGAAGGTGGCGACGCCTTCCGAGAGCGCCTGCGCCGGCCCGTCTCGAAGCTTGGCGGAAACCTGCAGCACCGGCTCGGCGAACATCAGGTGCGCGGTCCAGACACCAAGGACCGCGCCGATGACCTGGACGACCACATAGGCGGCCGCCATTCGGCCCTCGATCTCGCGTCGCAAGGCGAAGACCAGCGTAACAGCGGGATTGAAATGCGCCCCCGAGAGCGGCCCGAAGATCGTGATCAGCACCGCCAGACCCGCGCCGGTGGCCAGCGTATTACCAAGCAGCGCGATGGCGACGTTGCCGCCCGCCAGCCGCTCGCCCATGATTCCCGAGCCGATTACGATCATCAGCAGCAGCGCCGTGCCGAGCGCCTCGGCGGCGAGGCGATGGAGGGCGCCGAAGGGCGCCAGCGGGGGCTCGAGGCTGGCGTCCGCCGGCGTTTCGGTCATGCCTGCTCCGGCGTCTGGCGGCGCTCGCCGATCTCGTCGAGGCGGCGCTGCAGCGACAGTTTGTCGAGCGCGGCCAGCGGCAGGTTCATGAACAGGCTGATGCGGCTGTTCAGCATCCGATAGGTGTCAGCGAACGCAGCGCCGATCTCGGCCGGCGTTCCTTCCACTGCGGCCGGGTCGGGCACGCCCCAGTGCGCGGTCATCGGCTGACCTGGCCAGACCGGACAGACCTCGGCGGCGGCGTTGTCGCAGACGGTGAAGACGAAATCGAGCTTCGGCGCACCCGGGCCGGCGAATTCCTCCCACGATTTCGACCGCATTCCCTCGGTTGGATAGTGCAGGCTGCGCAGCAGGTTCAGCGCCTGCGGATGCACCTCGCCCTTCGGCATCGAACCAGCCGACCACGCGCGGAAGCGGCCGCGGCCCTCGCGGTTGGCGATGGCCTCGGCGATGATCGATCGGGCTGAGTTGCCGGTGCAGAGGAAGAGCAGGTTCAGTGGCTCGCTCATCGTCCGTCTCCTTTTTCAGCAGCAGCTCGCAGCGATCGCGGCGAGCGGCGCGCAGATCTCGGCGTTGCCGCCGCAGCAGTCCTCCATCAGGAAGGCCAGCAGCGCGCGCATGCGGTCGTAGCCGGCGGCGTAGATGATCGAGCGGCCGTCGCGCCGCGAGGCGACAAGGCCCGCGCCAGCCAGCACGTTCAGGTTGGTCGAGAGGGTGTTGGCAAGGCTGCCGGTGGCGCGCGCGATGTCGCCAGCGGCCATCCCGGCGGGACCTGCCTTCACCAGCAGGCGGAACACCTCGATCCGGCCTGGATGGGCGAGCGCTGAGAGGGCGCTGACGGCGCTGGACGCGTCCATTGTCAGCAACAGGCCGCGCTTGTCTGCTTCGGCGCCGCCCCGCAACAGGATGCGGCGGGGATCGCGGCCGGCGCCACGTCCTCGCCGTAGGTGACGGCGTCGTCGAAAGTGAAGAAGGTCTCCCAGCGGACGCCGGCAGGGTCGTTGACCCAGCTCTTGTCGGATTTGGCGTAGCAGCAGGTGGCGGCCTGCTGGTCGAAGGTCCGCTCACCCGCCGCTTTCAGCCGCCCGGCCAGCTCGGCGAGTTCCGCCGCGCTCTCCACTTGGACGCCGACATGGTCCACGCCGTGCGCGGCCCCGCGCTGCGAAATGGCGAAGTTGACCCGCGGGTCTTCCAGCATCCATTTGGCGTAGTCGTCCTTCACCACCGACGGCGCCGCGCCGAACAGGGTCTGGTAGAACTGGATCGAACCCGCCAGGTCGGGCACGCTCACGTGCAGGTGCATCCGCTTCATGATTGACTCCCGAATTGCGATCTATTCAATATTTCGGGAATTATGGAAGAGTCAAGCGAAACGATGACGACCAGCGCCTCAAAGCCAGCCTTGACGGCGCGCCCAGCGCGGCGCGAGGACGCCGCGGCGATCACCGAGATCTACAACCAGGGCATCGAGGATCGGATCGCCACCTTCGAGACCGAGCCGCGGTCAGTGGCGGATATCGAGCCGTGGTTCGACAGCGCCCACGCCTTCGTCTCGGTGGTCGACGCATCGGGCGAGGTCGTCGGCTACGCCGTCGCCCATCCCTACACCGACCGCTGCTGCTATCGCGGCATCGGTGAGTTCTCGGTCTATGTGCGGCGATCGCAGAGGGGCCGGGGCGTCGGGCAGGTGGCGATGGCGGCGCTGATCGAGGCCGCACGGAACGATGGGCTCTGGAAGCTGACGTCGCGCATCTTCCCGGAAAACCGCGCCAGTCTCAGCCTGATGACGCGGATGGGGTTCGACGAGATCGGCGTCCACCGCAACCACGGCAAGCTCGAGGGCGTCTGGAAGGACTGCGTGATCGTCGAGCGCCTGATCCCGGAGAATATCGACTAGGCGGCCTTTGCCGGCATGCGACGCGAACTCGGCGGCTCAGCCGCTGTCGCGGAGGGCTCTTGACAGGGATTCAATGGCGTTGGTTTTGAGCCGCCGGCGCTGAGGACCTCCGCGCCACGGTTTTTGACATCGTTGGTGTTGAGAGGGCGGGCGGGGAGCCGCACGAACGAAAGGCTCCTTACCGATTCGATGGTGCGTTCGTGAGGTTCGTGGACAACGTTTCGAATGCCGCCGCCGCGGCGGAGCTATCAGAAAATGCCTGGGTCCCCGCGTTCGCGGGGAGGCGCGGGCGGTCCGGCGGTTTAGGGCGGGGGACCGATATTATCGGGCGTTAGCGGTTTCACGTGAAACATCGCAGGCGCCGCGGCCGCCGTCAGAGCGCCTCCGCCAGCCGGTGGGCGGGACGGCAGAGGAAGGCGCCTTTGGGGGTGATCACGATCGGGCGCTCGACCATCACTGGGTGGGCGACCATCGCCTTGATGATTGCCGCGTCGCCGACGCCGGGCTTGGTCAGGCCCAACTCCTCGGCAGGCGTGCCGCGGACGCGCAGCAGGTCGCGGGGCTTCACCCCCATCCGCGCGAACAGGTCGGTGAGCTGGGCCTCGCTCCAGCCGGCTTTGAGGTATTCGACCACCTTGGGCCTATGGCCAGCGTCCCGGAGCGCGGCCAGTACGTTGCGCGAGGTGCCGCAGTTCGGATTGTGGAAGATGGTGATCGTCATCGCCGCGGCTATTTCTGCACGCCGATGAAGGGCATCGGACCGCCGCCGCCGGTGTAGACCGGCAGCACGCCGTTCCACTTCTCGATCGCGCGCAGCTGCACGATCTGGGGATTGGCGGCGATCGATTGGGCGATCAGCAGGTTGGCGGCGGCGTCGCCCTTGGCTTGTTCAATCTTGGCTTGGGCGTTGGCCGTGGCCGTGGCGACGTTGGCCTGGGCGGCGAGCGCGGCCTGCTCGTTGGCGATGCGCTGATTGATCTGGTCGCGCACCTGCTCGGGCATGCGGATGGTGCCGGCGTAGAACAGCTTCTCGATGTTGAGGCCGTAGGGCCGGAAGTAGGCGGCGACGTCGTTTTGCACGGTCAACAGCAGCTCCTGCTTCTTCGGCCCGTAGATCTCTTCGACGCCGAGCGAGGAGGCGCGGTTGTTGAGCGAGTCGCGGATGGCGTTGCGGATCTGGCCGCTGACCAGGCCCGAGGCGTCGACCCGGAACTTGGAATAGAGCTTGGGCGCCAGTTCCGGGTTCACCGAGTAGCTGACGGCGATGTCGCTGGAGATGTTGAGGCCGTTCTTGTCCTGGAAGGTGAATTCCTCGTTGTTGGCCGAGCCCTCGGTCGAGCTCTGCGTGTAGGTGTAGGTCTGGGTGAAGACCGGGTACTCGATGATGGTGGTGCCGAACGGCGTGAAATAGGTGCCCACCCCGAGCGACTGGTTCTCGACCCCGGCTCCGGAGCCGTACTGGTTGACCTTGATGCCGACGTGGCCCGGCCGCACCTGGCCGCAGGCGGCCAGGGTCAGGGCGATCAGCACGATCAGGGCGCGCTTCATTTGTCTGCCTCGATGAGATGGATGACGCCGCGTCGCAGGCGCCGGTAGCTGCGCCCGACCGAGACGATGGTGAAGGCGACGATCGCCAGCGCGGCGAAGCCGACGACGATGGCCACGGCAAGCAGCGCCGTGTTGTGGGCGTCGACGAGATCGGGGATGATGATCCCGACCAGGACGAAGAGCACGATCAGCGTGGCGACGATCTTGACGGTCGTCCAGAGGACGAAGTCGTCCCTGGCTTTTCTTGTGGCGCGGCGCACCGCCCCCTCCGACTCGCAACTGGCGATGGGATAAACGTAACTATTCGGCCCTGGCCCCGCCAGCGCCTTACGAATTTGTCATTCCGGGATACGCACCGGCAGGTACTCGTAGCCCTTGACGAAGTTGTTGCGCAGCCGGCGGGGCTCGCCGACCACCTCGATCAGCGGGAAGCGCGACAGCATCTCTTCCCAGACTACGCGCAGCTGCATCTCGGCCAGGCGCTGGCCGAGGCAGCGATGGATGCCGAAGCCGAACGCGGCGTGGTGGCGGGGGCGGGCGCGGTCGATGATGAATTCGCCCGCGCGCTCGATCACGCTCTCGTCGCGGTTGCCCGAGACGTACCACATGGCGATCTTCTCGCCCTTCCGGATGGTCTTGCCGCCGACCTCGACGTCCTCGAGCGCCGTGCGGCGCATGTAGGCGACGGGGCTCTGCCAGCGGACGATTTCCGGCACGGCGCTCTCGAGCAGCGCCGGGTTGTTGCGCAGCTTTTCGTACTCGGCCGGGTGCTGGTTCAGCGCGTGCAGGCCGCCGCTGATCGAGTGGCGGGTGGTGTCGCTGCCGGCGACGATCAGCAGGATGACGTTGTTGAAGTAGCGCTGCGGATCGTTGTCGCCGTCGGTGGCCGGGTTGTTGGCCAGCAGCGAGATCAGATCGCGCCCGGTCTGGTTGCCGGAGCGGGCGTTCCACAGCGGCACGAACAGGCCGAGGATCGCGTACATCTCGGCCTGGCGCTGGGCCAGTTCCTCTGGCGTGTCGGGCGGGCCGGAGAGCAGCATGTCGGAGAAGCGCGGCAGCAGGCGGCGCTGCTCGAACGGGAAGTCGAACAGTGTCGCCAGCATCTGGCTGGTGAGCTCGACCGACACCTTGTCGACGAAGTCGAAGGTTTCGCCGCGCGGCAGCTCGTCCAGGATCTTGGCCGCCCGCGAGCGGATCAGCGGCTCCAGCTCGGCCAGCGCCGGGGTGGAGAAGATCGGCGCGACCGCGCGGCGCTGGTCGTCGTGGCGCGGCGGATCCATCGAGATGAAGCTGGTCCGCTCCTCGGCGAAGTCTTCCGCGGTCGCCGTTTCCGGCGGCATGAACAGCGTGATGCCGCCGTAAACCGATGACGACGAGAGCCGGTGGTTGTCGCTCTCGCAGGCGACGATGTCGGCGTACTTGGTGATCGACCAGTAGGGGCCGTATTCGCTGTCGGCGGTGTAGTGCACCGGGTCCTCGGCGCGCAGACGCTCGAACCACGGCCACAGCGTGTCCGAGGTGAAGTGCTCGATGTCGTGCACCTGGAACTGATCGAGCGGCGTGGCGTAGGCCTTGGCCCGCGCCTCATCGAGCCTGGTCATCGCGCCGTCGGCCATGGGTCATCCTCCCCGGATGCTTTCGCCGCAGCATGCGCCCGACCCCCTTGCTTCGCCAAGCGATCTTGGCTTTGCCTTGGCGCGATGACTGACGTGGCCGAGATCGCCGAGTTGCTGCGGACGCGCTGGGCCGGGCGGACGCCCTACATCGTCGGCGTCACCGGCGCGGTGGCGGTGGGCAAGAGCACCTTCGCCGGCGAGTTGGCGGCGGCGATCGGGGCTTGGGCGGGCGCGCAGTTGGTCGAGGTCGTGGCGACGGATGGGTTCCTGTTCCGCAACGTCGTGCTCGAAGGCCGCGGGCTGCTGAACCGCAAGGGCTTTCCGGAAACCTATGACGGCGAGGCGCTGCGCGCGGCGCTCGCCGCGATCCGTCAGGGGCCGGCGCATTTCCCGACCTACTCGCACGTGCTCTACGACGTCGACCCGGCGCTGGCGCGGCGGCTGCAGCGGCCGGATGCGCTGATCGTCGAGGGTCTCGGCCTGCACGAAGGCGCGGCCGCGCTGGGGCTGGACGCGCTGATCTACCTCGACGCCGACGAGGCGCACGTCGAGGCCTGGTTCGAGGAGCGGTTCGTGGGCCTGTGGCGCGCCGCCGAGTCCGACCCGGCCTCGTTCTACGCCCGCTTCCGCCACATGGACGAGGCGCAGACCCGTGTGCTGGCCGGCCAGGTCTGGCAGAGGATCAACCTGCCGAACCTGCGCGAGCACATCGCCCACGGCCGCGATGTCGCCGACTTCGTCGTGCGCAAGAGCGCCGACCACGCGATTCATTCGGTGACCGAGCGCACGCCATGAACCGGCTTGCAGCCTCCCCGCTGCGCAATCTGACCTCGATCGTCGCCTTCGTCGTCGCCGTCGTTATCCTGGCGACCATCGGCTACATGCGCGCCGGCTGGAGCTTCCAGGACGCGATCTACATGGTGCTGATCACCGTCTATACGGTGGGCTACCAGGAAGTGCGGCCGATCAACACGGTCTACCTGCACGTCGTCACCCTCAGTACGGTGGTGCTCGGCTGCACCGGCATGATCCTCTTCACCGGCGCCATGGTGCAGGTGTTCACCAGCTTTCAGATCAAAGAGCTCCTGGGATTGAACCGCGTGAAGACCGACATCGACAAGCTCAAGGACCACGTGATCGTCTGCGGCTTCGGCCGCATCGGCTTCATGCTGGCCAAGGACCTGGCGGCCGGCGGGCTGCCGTTCGTGGTTCTCGAGCTGCGCGACAAGCGCTTCCAGGAGGCGATCGAGCTCGGCTACCTGGCGCTGCAGGTGGACGCCACCAACGAGACGGCGCTGATCGCCGCCGGGGTCAGGGGCGCTAAGGTGCTGGCGACCGTGCTGCCGGACGACGCGGCCAACGTCTTCATCACCCTCAGCGCCCGCAGCCTGAACGCCGGCCTGCATATCATCGCCCGTGGCGAGGCGCCGTCGACCGAAAGCAAGCTGATCCAGGCCGGCGCGGACCAGGTGGTGCTGCCGGCCTACATCGGCGCCGAGCGCATCGCCGAGATGATCCTCTACCCGGCCAGCGCCCGCTTCATCAGCGGCTCCGACAAGATGCGCGACGTCGACCAGGTGCTGCGCGATTTCGGCATGGGGATGGAGATGGTGGTGGCGGGCGAGGCCAGCGCCGCGGCCGGCTCGACGGTCGCAGAGTTGGAACGGCGCGGGCAGGGCGCGTTCTTCGTGGTCCAGATCGATCGCCAGAACGGCGAAACCATCGCCCGTCCACCCGCAACGACCAGGATCACGGCGGGCGATGGCCTGCTGGTGGTGGGCCGCGTCGGCGGTGCGCTCAGCGCGGCGATGGCGACCTCAAAACCACGCTCCGGGCGGACGTTCTAACCCTCCACCGGGATCCACCATTCGACGTGGCTCGGCCGGTCGGGTTCGAAGCCGGGCGGGTAGGCTTCGATATCCGGAACGTTGGCCAGCTTGAAGCCCGACTTCGGCACGCGCTCGCCCCAGATCTCCTTCACGGCCGCCTGCATCTGCGGGTTCAGCGGCGAACCGTCGGTGTCCTGCCGGAACACCAGGTAGGTCTGGGCCGGCACGTCCATCACCTCCAGGCCTTCTGGCGCCGCTGCGTCGGCGGCGATCGGCACGCCGGCGAGATAGTTGAAGCAGCCGTCCTCGCCCTGCGCCGGCGAACAGACGCCGAAGCTGGCGTCATCGCCGATCTGTCCGGCCAGCGGCAGCCGCTGGATCAGACGTTCCCACAGCAGCGGGATTTGGGGGCGCGTTGCATCGTCGAACACGCCAGAAAAGCCGGCGACGCGGAAGCCCGGCTTGAGCACCGGCGCAGGCTGCATCGAAAGCGGGGAACGGATGGCGGCGTCGCTCATGGCGGCGATCTCCTCTGGGGCGGGGTGGGTCTTCCGGCGGTAACGGCCAGGACTGACGCCGAAGGCGCGCTTGAAGGCGCGGGTGAAGCCTTCCTGGGACTCGAAGCCAAGGTCGAACGCCAGCTCGACCAGCGCCGGCGGTTTCTCGCCGGTCAGCCGGCTGGCGGCCAGGGCCATCCGCTGCTCGCGCACAAAGGCCATCGGGCTGATCCCGAAGCGGGCGGTGAACTGGCGGGCGAAGTGGTAGGGCGAGAGGCCGGCGACGGCGGCCAAGGCCGCGAGGGTCAAGGTCTCGGCGCCCTCAGCGCTCGCCGCCGATGTGCGCGCCCGCTCCAGCGGGTCGCTGCGATCTTGGACGTTCTGAGAGCCATCATCCATGCCGCAAGCATGGACTCAAGCGCCGGTGCTGTCTTGACCGGGCTTGCTGGGTCCGGCGGGAAGAAGGTGGTCGGCGCTAGGCCGCCACCAGGCCTTCTTGCGGGTCGCGCAGCACGTAGCCGCGGCCCCAGACCGTCTCGATATGGTGCTTGCCGTTGGCGGCGGCCGCCAGCTTCTTGCGCAGCTTGCAGATGAAGACGTCGATGATCTTCAGCTCCGGCTCGTCCATGCCGCCGTAGAGATGGTTGAGGAACATTTCCTTCGTGAGCGTCGTCCCTTTGCGCAGGGAGAGCAGCTCCAGCATCTGATATTCCTTGCCGGTCAGGTGCACGCGGATGCCGTTCACCTCGACCGTCTTGGCGTCGAGATTGACGGTGATGTCGCCGGTGCGGATCACCGACTGCGCGTGGCCCTTGGAGCGGCGCACCACGGCGTGGATGCGGGCGACAAGCTCCTCCTTGTGGAAGGGCTTGGTCATGTAGTCATCGGCGCCGCCGCCCAGGGTCTTTACCTTGGTGTCGATTTCGCTGGTGCCGGAAAGAATCATGATCGGCGTATTCACCTTGGCGACGCGCAACGTGCGCAACACCTCGGAGCCGCTCATATCGGGCAGGTTGAGGTCGAGCAGGATCAGGTCGTAGTCATAGATCTTGCCCAGATCTATGCCTTCTTCACCTAGATCGGTGGTGTAGACGTTAAAGCCTTCCGACTTCAGCATCAGCTCGATGCCCTGCGCCGTCGCGCTATCGTCCTCAATCAACAGAACGCGCATCTACCCCTCCCCGCACGCTTCGCGGAACCTTTGCGTTAACGGCTCGAATCTGCCTCAATGCTCGTCCACCAAATTACCGACGAGTTAATTTAAGACAGGTTAATGGTGAAAGCCGCCTCGACCGAATCGTTAAGCTGATTTGCGAATCGGGAGCAAGCGTGCGCGGTGCGCGCTTCGTCGCGGCGGGTGATGACTCTTTCGTGATCGAGTCGTTCAGAACGCAAGCCTGCCGAACAGGTCGTCGAAGGCCTGCATGACGTGCATCCGGTAGGGAAGCCGCTCGGAGAGACGCACTCGCCAGGCGTCCACATTCGGGACGGGCGGCCGGCCGATCTCCATGCCGAAGCGTGCCGGCGGGAATGTCGGCCATCGAAAAGGTTGAGCCCGCGACGAACGGACGCTCCCCCAGCCAATGGTCGAGCCCCGCAACCGCTTGGCCCGCATGCGCCTCGAACTCCCGGTTGCGCCTTGCGTCCCGCTGGGCGGCGGGCGTGCGGTAGAAGCCCCAGAACAGCCCCATGATCGCCGGCTGCAGCGTCGCGAGGGTCCAGTCCATCCATGCCTCGGCCGCAGCCCGCTGCAGCCCGGCCACCGGGCAGAGCGCGCCCGGCGCATAGGCGGCGCAGAGGTGGCGCACGATGGTGTTCGACTCCCAGATGGCGGTCTCGCCGTCCCTCAGGACCGGCACACGGCCGTGGGGGTTCATGGCGCGGAACGCCGGATCGTCCAGCCCGCCGGCGTCTCCCCCCGCGTCGATGTGCTCGAACGCGAGGCCGACCTCGTCCAGGGTCCAGAGCACCTTTTGCACGTTAATCGAACTGCGGCGTCCCCACAGCGTGATCATCGGACCTGTTAAGCCCCTCGGTTAGCCAATGCTTAAGGCCGCGGGGCCAGCATCGGAACGGCTGATTTTCGCCTCGCGGGCACATTCATTTTGCGCAATCTCATCGCCGCCGTCGAACGCGTTGACCCGCTGGTGGTCTCAGGACGCGTCGCGGCGGTCAACGGCCTGTTGATCGAGGCGCGCGGCGGCCTAACGCGGCTGTCGATCGGCGCGCGGGCCGAGGTGGTGCGCCGCGGCGCTTCGCCGCTGCAGGCCGAGGTGGTCGGCTTCCGCGACACCCGGGCGCTGCTAATGCCGTTCGGTCCGCTCGAAGGGGTGGCGCCTGGCGCGGAGATCCGGATCCGGCCGGAAGGGGCGTCGGTGCGCCCGACCCGCGGCTGGCTCGGCCGCGTCATCGACGCGTTCGGCAATCCAATCGACGGCAAGGGCCCGCTGCGCCAGGGGCTGGCCGCCTATCCGCTGCGCGCCGCCCCGCCGCCGGCGCACTCGCGCGGCCGGGTTGGCGAGCGGCTCGAACTCGGCGTGCGCGCCATGGACGCCTTCACCACCTGCTGCCGCGGCCAGCGGCTCGGCGTTTTCGCCGGCTCGGGAGTCGGCAAGTCGGTGCTGCTCTCGATGCTGGCCAGGCACGCCGCCTGCGACGCGGTGGTGGTCGGCATGATCGGCGAGCGGGGCCGCGAGGTGCGCGAGTTCATCGAAGAGACGCTCGGGCCGGAGGGCCTGGCGCGCGCCGTCGTGGTCGTCGCCACCTCGGACGAGCCGGCGCTGAAACGGCGCCAGGCGGCCTACATGACCCTCGCCATCGCCGAGTACCTGCGCGACCAGGACCTGGAAGTGCTGTGCCTGATGGACAGCGTCACCCGCTTCGCCATGGCCCAGCGCGAGATCGGCCTGGCCGCCGGCGAGCCGCCGACGACACGCGGCTACACGCCGACCGTGTTCTCCGAGCTGCCGAAGCTGCTGGAGCGCGCCGGTCCCGGCCCGATCCGCCCCGACGGCGCGGTCGCCGGGCCGATCACCGGCCTCTTCACCGTGCTGGTCGACGGCGACGATCACAACGAGCCGATCGCCGACGCCGTGCGCGGGATCCTCGACGGCCACATCGTGATGGAGCGGGCCATCGCCGAGCGCGGCCGCTTCCCGGCGATCAATGTGCTGAAGTCGATCAGCCGCACCATGCCCGGCTGCCAGACGCCGCTCGAGCGCGAGATCGTGGCCAAGGCGCGCACCAGCCTGGCCGCCTACGCCAATATGGAAGAGCTGATCCGCATCGGCGCCTACCGTAGCGGCGCCGACGCCGAGGTGGACCGCGCCATCGCGCTGAACCCGGCGCTCGAGAGCTTCCTGGCGCAGGACAAGGACGACTTTACGAGCCTGCCCGACACCTTCGACCGCCTCGACGGCATCCTGGAGCGTGAAGGCGCATGAGGTGGGCCGACCAGCTGATCAAGCTCTCCAACTTCGAGTTGGAGCTCCTGCAGACGCGCCTTGCCGAGATCGTCGGGCGGCGCGAGCGGGCGGAGATGAAGCTGGTAGTGCTGACCGCCGAGGGCGAAGCCGAGATCGCCTTCGCGCGGACCGACCCCGAGGCCGCCCACAGCCTCGGCGCGTTCCGGGAAGGGCTGAAGCTGCGCAAGGAAGCCACACAGCGCGAGATCGATCTGGCGCTGGTCGAGGAGCGCGGCGCGCGCGACGCCCTCGGCGAGGCGTTCGAGACGCTGAAAAAGTACGAGCACGTGGCGGAGAGCAACCGCCTGGCCGTTGTTCGCGAGACTGCCCGCCGCGAGAACGCGGTGCTCGACGAGATGGGGCTGCGGCGCGCGGCTGGACGCAGATGAGCAGCGGCGTTGTACGCCGCGCCTTCATCGCCGCGTCTTTGTCCCTCGCGGCCTGCGCGCCTAAGGCTCGTAGCCAGGCGCCGATTGCCATCCCGCCGCTTAAGTCCTTCGCCCCGTTCCCGGTCGGGACCTGCATCCAGGCCGCGCAGCTGGACGATCCGGCCTTCGCCGCCCTGGTCGCCGCCCAGGTGTCCCAGCTGACCCCGGAGTGGGAGCTGAAGATGGAGTATGTGCTGCAGAAGGACGGCGGCTACCGCTTCGACGCCCCCGATCGCATCGCCGCCTTCTGCGCGGACCATGGGCTGCGCTTCTTCGGCCACACCCTGGTCTGGTACTACGAGAAGCCCGAATTCTTTCAGCAGCGGCTCGGTGAGGCCTACCGCAGCGCCTTCCGCGACGCCTACGCCGCTTACATCACCGCCGTGGTCGGCCGCTACAAGGGCCGCATCTGCGCCTGGGACGTCGTCAACGAGCAGATCACCGACGATGGCGCCGACTGGCGCGACAGCCTTTGGAGCCAGGGGCTTGGGCGGCTGGAACACATGCGTTTCGCCTACGAGCTCGCCCACGCCGCCGACCCGGGCGCAGTGCTGTTCCTCAATGACTACAATCTGGAGAGCAATCCGAAGAAGCGGGGGACCTTCATGGGGCTGGCGGAAGCCTTGCTGAAGGCAGGCGCCCCGCTGATGGGCCTTGGCACCCAGACCCACGTCAACGCCGATCTGGCGCCGGGCGCGATCACCGCCGCGGTAAAGGACCTGGCGAGCCTTGGCCTGAAGGTGCGGATCTCCGAGATGGACGTCTCGCTGGCGCGCGTCCCGGGCCTCGCCAATTTGCGCGCCGACCTGCAGCGGCGGCAGGCCGCGCTCTTCGCCGAAGCCGCCGAGGCGCTCGCGGGACTGCCCGCCCATCAGCGCTTCGACTTCACCTTCTGGGGTCTCGAAGACTCGCAATCGTGGCTGCGGCGCGAAAATGCGGCCGACTCGCCGCTGCTGTTCGACGACGCCGGCCGCCCAAAGCCCGCCGCGGCCGCCTGGGAACGGGCGTTGCGTCCCTAGCGCGGAACCTGGGTGCGAGACTGTTCTTCTTCCGCCGCGCGGCGGAGCGCCGACAGGTCGTCGCCGATGCGGAAGATCACGACGTAGAATTCGCAGAACGCGCGCCAGATCAGGCCGCCGGCCAGCACGATCAGCAGTCCGCCGATCAGGCCCGGCACGACCACCAGCAGCGTCTCCCAGCTACGCTCGCTGATGGCGCGCAGACCAACGCCCAGCGAGGCGCCGATCACGCCGAACGCCGCCACGACGATCGCCCCGAGGCCCGCCCAGTACACCAGGTGGATCACCGGGCCGGTGATCATGTGCTCGAAGGTCAGGATGCTCGCAATCCCGCCGCGGCTCGGCCTTCGCGACGCTGCGCCCCTGGCTGGTCCCATGGCCGATCGATCCCCGCGCGGCTGGGCCGCTTCTCCTGCCGGCATCGCTACCAGCGCCAGCGCTGGCCCGCAATGGCGCGCGAGAGCCGCCGCCGGTTGCGACGCGCGATGCCCGACAGACTGGTGCTAATGCGCCGCGCCGCTGCGTTTTAGCGCGTCCAGCGTCTCGCTGCTGAAGGCCTTGCCGCCGCGCGTGAAGAGCGCTTGCGCCGGGATCGAGAACACATCCTCGTTGTTGCGCACCTCGACCACCGAGCGGCCGTTCTTGTCGGTGGTGATGCGGGTTACGCGGCCGATTTCTGCACCGGTCGGGTCCGTCACGGCCGCCCCGATCGCCAACGGACCGAGCGTTGCGGCCGAATCATGCGCGCCGCTTTCCGCTGGCTGGGCGCGCCCGGGTTGGGCGGGGACGGCGGTTACGCCGACGTCGGCCGCCGCGGCGCCGGCGTGGGCCAGGACCGCAGCGGCGAGCGCCGCCACCCAGGCGGCGCTCACGCAGGTCATCGCCCGCCGGCCGCCGGATGAATCATGCCGGCGATCTGAGACTGCGACAGGTTGATGGTTGCGGACCCACTGCCGGCCCCAAGACGGTCGCTGGGCACCTGGAAGGTGTCGTTGCCCATCTTGATCACCGCCATCTGCTGGCCGTTCGCGCCGGTGTTGAGGCCAGAGATCGCGCCAATGGTCGCGCCGGTGTTGTCCTTGACCGGCTCGCCGACGGAGAGCGTCGCGGCGCCGCCAGCGGTGGCGCTGGTGTCGGCGGCCGACCCGCCGGCCGATGACGTGGTGGCCGGAGGGGTCGTCGACGGCGAGCTGGGCGTGGTCGACTGCATCGGGGCGTCGGCCGTCGTCGTCTTGGCGCCTGCCGTAGCGGACGTCTGGCTGGCGGCGAGGGCCGAGCCAGACATCGCAACGGCGACGCCGGCGGCGAGGAAAAGCGCTGAGCGCATGGGATTCTCCTGGGTGTGCTCCCCAGCCCGGGTGCAACGTGACGTGGGCGAAGATCGTTCCGACTCCAAAGCGCACAAATTGCGGCGCCGGGCCTATGGTCAGATCGTGCCCAGCGTCTTCAGCCGCGCTCTGGGATGGATCTCGTTCTGGCTGATCACGACGGTCTGCCCGCGGAAACGTTCGACGATGGAGCGGATGTAGGGCCGCACCATCGGACTGGTCAGCAGCACCGGGCTCTCGCCTTGCAGGGCGGCGCGCTCGAAGGTTTCGCGCACGGAGCGGATGAAGTCCTGCAGCTTGGACGGCGCCAGCGCCAGCTGCTTGTCGTCGCCCTGGCCGATCAGGGCTTCGCCAAAAGCGGTCTCCCAGTCGGGCGAGAGCGAGATAATCGGCAGCGAGCCGTCGTCCGAGCGGTTGGCCCAGCAGATCTGCCGGCCGAGCCGGGCGCGGACCTGCTCAACCAGGTTGACGATCGAGCCGGTGTGCGGAGCGGCCTCGGCGATGCCCTCCAGGATGGTGGCCAGGTCGCGGATCGAGACCCGCTCGCGCAGCAGCGCCTGCAGCACCCGCTGCACCGTGCTGGCGGTTGCGACCGAGGGGATCATGTCCTCGACCAGCTTCTTCTCGTCAGCGGTGAGGTCCTTCAACAGCTTCTGCACCTCCGCGTAGGAGAGCAGGTCGGCCATGTTGTCCTTCAGGATCTCGGTCAGGTGGGTGGTCAGCACCGTGGCGGGATCGACCGTGGTGTAGCCGCGGAACGCTGCTTCCTCGCGCAGCGAGTCCTCGATCCAGGTGGCCGGGAGGCCGAAGGCCGGCTCGCGCACATGCTCGCCGGGCAGCTCCACCTGGCCGCCGCGCGGGTCCATGGCCATCAGCTTGCCCAGCCGCACCTCGCCGGCGCCGATCTCCATCTCCTTGATGCGGATGGCGTAGCCCTGGTTGGCCAGCCGCATGTTGTCGAGGATGCGCACCGGCGGCATCACGAAGCCGTACTCGGACGCCAGCGTCTTGCGCAGCGCCTTGATCTGGTCGGTGAGCCGGCGGCCCTCGAGATCATTGATCAGGTGCAGCAGGCCGTAGCCGAGCTCGATCTTGATGTCGTCGATGGCGAGGCTGGCCGAGATCGGCTCCTCCTTCGGCTCAGCCGAGGTCTTGGGCGGCTCGACCAGGGGCCTGAGCGCCGCCTGCGATCGACGCCAGGCGAGCACGCCGGCGCCGATCGAAAGCGCGGCGAAGGGGAAGATCGGCATGCCCGGGACCAGGGCCAGAACGCCGGACGCCGCCGAAACCATGCCGAGGCTGATCGGGTTCATCGCCAACTGCGTCACCAGCGCCTTATCGGCGGCGCCTTCGACGCCCGACTTCGACACCAGCAGGCCCGCGGCGATCGAGATCACCAGGGACGGGATCTGGCTCACCAGGCCATCGCCGATGGTCATGATGGTGTAGCTGGAGAACGCCTGCTGCAGCGGCAGCTTGTGCTGCACCACACCCACGATGACGCCGCCGATCACATTGATGGCCACGATCATCAGCCCGGCCATGGCGTCGCCGCGCACGAACTTCGAGGCGCCGTCCATGGCCCCGAAGAAGGTCGATTCCTGCTCCAGCTCCTTGCGCCGCCGCTTGGCCTCCTCCTGGTCGATCAGTCCCGAGGACAGGTCGGCGTCGATCGCCATCTGCTTGCCGGGCATGGAGTCGAGGGTGAACCTGGCGGCGACCTCGGCGATCCGCGAGGAGCCGCGCGTCACCACGACGAAGTTCACGATCACCAGGATCGCGAAGATGATCACCCCGATCACGAAGTTGCCGTGCATCATCAGCTCGCCGAACGCCTGGATGATGCGTCCTGCGCCGTCGGTGCCTTCGTGGCCGTGGCCAAGGACCAGCCGGGTCGAGGCGATGTTGAGCCCGAGCCGGAACAGTGTCGCCACCAGCAGCACGGTCGGGAAGGCGGTGAACTCCAGCGGCTTCTTGATCAGGAGCGAGGTCATCAGGATCAGGACCGAGCTGGTGATCGAGATCGCCAGCAGCATGTCCAGCAGGAAGGACGGGATCGGCAGGATCAGCAGGACGATGATGCCGACAATGCCGAGCGCCAGCGCCACTTCGCCACGCGCCACCCAGCCCCACACCTCGCGGAACGTTGGCGCCGAACCGGCGGAGGGAAGCGATAGATCAGCCATGCCGGGCGACGTTGCGGACGGCGAAGGTCTCCGCCACGAGGCGGCCCACGTCGGCGATGGCGCTGTCGCGAGCCGCATCGGCGGCCGCTTCGGCGACGGTCAGGTAGCAGGCGATGACGACCGGGCCGTTGGGGGTCCACGCCACAGCGATGTCGTTGGCAGTTCCCCTCTCGCCTGTGCCGGTCTTGTCGCCGACCTGCCAGTCGGCCGGCAGTCCGGCGCGCAGCCGCGAAAGGCCGGTCTGGCACGCCGTCATCCAGCCCCTCAAGCGATCGCGGGACGAATCCGAGAGCGCGTGGTCCAGTAGGGTCGCCTTGAGATCGGCGATCATCGCCGTTGGCGTCGTGGTGTCGCGCGGATCGCCCGGAATGGCGGTGTTCAGCGATAGCTCGGTGCGGTCGAGCCGGCTCTTGCGGTCGCCGAGCGAGCGCACAAAGCGGGTCCAGCCGGTTGGTCCGCCGAGGGAGGCCAGGATCAAGTTGGCGGCGGTGTTGTCGCTAAGTTCGACCGCGGCGGCGCAGAGGTCGACCAGCTGCATGCCGCCGTCGGCGACGTGCGCCTTGCTCACCGGGGCGTAGCTCAGCAGGTCAGACGGACCATAGCGGACGAAGCGGTCCAGCTGCTCCTGGCCGGAGTCGACCCGCGCCAGCACCGCGGCGACCGCCATCGCCTTGAAGGTGCTGCACATCGGGAATCGTTCGTCAGCGCGATAGCCGATGCGCCGGCCACTGCTGAGGTCGAGCGCCGCAACGCCCAGCCGCCCACTGACCTTGGCCTCGATCTCGGCAAAGGGGTTGCGCGCGCCCGCCAGCCCCGAGCAAAGGCTCGCGGCCGCGCCGGCGATCAGGGTGCGACGGGAAGCGGTGCGCATACGGCTCAAGCGGCGTTCGCCGCGCCCTGCTGTGGCGGCGGCACCGAAATGCCGGCATCGGAGTATTCCTTGAGCTTGTTTCTCAGGGTACGGATGGAGATGCCGAGGATGTTGGCGGCGTGGGTGCGGTTGCCGAGGCAGTGGCTGAGCGTGTCGATGATCAGCTGCTGCTCGACTGCCGCCACCGTCTGGCCGACCAGCCCGCGGGTCACCGCCTCCGCGGCGATCGAGGCGGCGCGCGCGGTCTCGGCGGCGGGCGACGCCGGCATCGGCGCGCCGTCTGGCAGGCGGATGGCGAACTCTTCGATCTCGGCGGAGGACGACAGCAGCACCGCCCGGTGCATCGCGTTCTCCAGCTCGCGCACGTTACCGGGCCAGCGGTGGCTGAGCAGTCGCTGGCGCGCCAGCGACGAGAGCGGGCGCTCGGGCATGCCGTTTGCGGCGGCGTACTTGCGGCCAAAGTGCTCGGCCAGCGCCAGGATGTCGCCGGGCCGCTCGCGTAGCGGCGGCAGGCGCAGGTTCACGACGTTGAGGCGGTAGAGCAGGTCCTCGCGGAAGGTCCCGTCTTTCGCCGCCTGGGCGAGGTCGCGGTTCGAGGTGGCGATGACGCGGATGTCGACCTTCACCGGCTTGCCGCCGCCGACGCGGTCGATCTCGCGCTCCTGCAAGGCGCGCAGCAGCTTGGCCTGGAGCCGCCCATCCATCTCGGAGATTTCGTCGAGCAGCAGCGTGCCGCCGCTGGCTTCCTCGAACTTGCCGATCCGCCGCGCGACCGCGCCGGTGAAGGCGCCTTTCTCGTGGCCGAACAGCTCGCTTTCCAGCAGGTTCTCGGGGATTGCAGCGCAGTTGACCGAGATGAACGGCCGCTGGGCGCGGCGCGACTTCACGTGGACGTGGCGCGCCATCACCTCCTTGCCGACGCCGCTCTCGCCGGTGATCAGGATCGAGGCCTCCGACGCCGAGACCTGGTCGGCCAGGGCGATCACCGCCTGCATCGCCGGATCGCGCGCGATCATCGGCCGGTCGTCGTCGGAGACGGCGGCGAGCACGGCGGCGATCAGCTCGGCGTCGGGCGGCAGCGGAATGAATTCCTTGGCCCCGGCGCGGATGGCGTCCGCGGCCCGCTTCGGGTCGGCCCCGACACCGCAGGCGACGACCGGAACCCGGATGCGCTCGGCCTCGTTGGCGGCGATGAGGCCGGCGATGTCGAGGTCATAGTCGACCATCAGCAGGTCGGCGCCTTGGCCGGCGCGCAAGGCGTAGGTGGCGGCCTCGCAGGTCTCCACGTGCGCCACTTTCGCCCCCGCGGACATCGCCAGCTTCACCGCGCTGGAGAGCTGTCCGCTCAGGCGTCCCACGACTAGCAGCCGCATTTCAGTCTCCCTTCGAGGCCGCGCCGTTCTAGGTGACGGCGTCCCCGTCCTTGATGATTTCTGTCATGGTCACGCCAAGGCGGTCCTCGACCACCACCACCTCGCCGCGGGCGACCAGGCGGTTGTTGACGTAGATGTCGATGGCCTCGCCGACCTTGCGGTCCAGCTCCAGGACGCTGCCTTGTCCCAATTGCAGCAGCTGTGCGACCGAGAGGTGGGCGCGGCCGAGTACGGCCGAGATGTTGACCGGCACGTCGAACACCGGCGCCAGATCGGTGGCGGTCTTCTCCTCGCCCTCACCGACAACGGCGATCGCGCCGCCGCTGGGGCCGAACTCGTCGAGCTTGAGGTCGGATTCGTCAGTCATGTTGGACCTCGTCGGTGGGGTTGGATGGGTTGGGCAGGGCTTCGGCGTGCAGGCCCTCGGCCGCGAGCGCGCCTTCCAGCGCCTCGGCGACGCGCTGGGCGGCGCCGGCCGGATCGAAGGCGGCCGAACCGTCGCCCCAGTCGAGCACGAAAGCGGCGGGCGGTAGCGTCGGCTCTGCTCTTGCGAGGATCTGGCCGGGATAGCCGATCGCCTCGGCGGTCTCGGTCAGCGCCGCTTGCAGCCGCTCCAGCAGCGCGGCCGGGGCGCGCAGGGTGAGGCGGGGGGTCGCTTCCACTTCGCGGGCGAGGGCCGCAAGCGCGGCTTGCAGCGGCGCTTCGGGAAAGCGGTCGCACGCCGCGTCGGCGATCTGCCGGGCGCAGGCCAGGGCCAGTTCGGCGGCGCCGGTGCGATGCTGATGGGCTGCGGCGGCGAGGGTCGGCAGCGCGGCGCGCGCGGCCTCGGCGAGGTCGGCGAGCGCGCGGGCGGTGTCGGCCTCGATGCGCTGCATGGCGGCCGCTTCGCCCTCGGCGCGCGCCTTGGCGGCCATCGCCTGCGCCTCCTCGGCGGTGAACAGGCGCTTGTAGGTGCTGGGCGACGCCGGCCGGGCCCCGTCGAACTCCGTATCGAACGTGAACTTGCGAGCTTCGGCCATCAGTAGATCAACTCATCGTCGCCGCCGGAGCCGGCGAGCATGATCTCGCCCTTGGCGGCGAGGTCCTTGGCGACCTGCACCATGGCCATCTGCGCGGTGTCGACGTCGCGCAGCCGCACCGGGCCCATGCTCTCCATGTCTTCGCGCATGATCTTGGCCGCGCGCTCGGACATGTTGGAGAAGAACATCTCGCGTAAGGAGTCCGAGGCGCCTTTCAGCGCCAGGCCCAGCTGATCCTTGGCCACCGTGCGCAGCAGGGTCTGCACGCCGCCGGGGTCGAGCCGGGAGAGGTCCTCGAACACGAACATCAGCGCGCGGATGCGCTCGGCGCTCTCGCGGTTGCGCTCTTCCAAAGCAGCGATGAAGCGGCTCTCGGTCTGGCGGTCGAACGAGTTGAAAATCTCCGCCATCATCTCGTGGCTGTCGCGCTTGGAGGTGCGCGCCAGGTTCGACATGAACTCGGTGCGCAGCGTCTGCTCGATCTTGTCGAGGATCTCGCGCTGCACCGGCTCCATGCGCAGCATGCGCATCACGCATTCGAGGGCGAAGTCCTCGGGCAGCGCCGCCAGCACGCGTCCGGCATGCTCCGACTTGATCTTCGACAGGATCACCGCGACGGTCTGCGGGTATTCGTTCTTCAGGTAGTTGGCGAGCACGGCCTCGTTCACGTTGCCGAGCTTGTCCCACATGGTGCGACCCGCGGGACCGCGGATCTCCTCCATCAGGGTGTCGACCTTGTCTCCAGGCATGAAGGCGGCGAGCAGCTTCTGGGTCTGCTCGAAGGAGCCCATGATCGCTCCGCCGCCGGACATGCCGGAGACGAATTCCACCAGCAGCTCTTCCACGACCGAGGCCGTGACGGTGCCGAGGCCCGCCATCGCCTGGGAGACTTCCTTGATCTCTTCCTCGTCGAGGGCCCGCCAGATCTGGCCGTGATCCTCGCCGAGCGACAACAGCACGACAGCGGCCTTCTCCGGCCCGCTCAGCCGCGAGGCGTCGACGATGGATTTGGCCTTGGCTCTGGCGGGGATGCTCATGCCGACTCATGCAGCCAGCCACGGAGGATCGACACCGATTCCTCCGGGTGCTTGTCGACGAACTCTGCGACCCGCTTGACCGACGAGGCCTTCACCTGGCCCTCGATGCGGGCGATGTCGATCTTATGGTCGATGTCGGGTCCGGGCAGCGCCAGCGGCTGGCCGGTGGCCTGGTCGATGGAGTGGGTCTGACCATCAGAGGTGGTCACGACGCGCACCGCCATCGGTCCACCGCTTGGAATCAGGCCCGTGCCGCCCGAGGCCACCGCTGACGCGGCGCTGCGGATCAGCGGCCGGATCACAAAGAACAGGATCAGCACCGCGACCAGCCCAAGGATGGCGAGCTCGACCGTGCGCATGATGTCGTTCTTGTCGAAGCCGGTGAGGGGGCTTGCGGCGCTGACGCCCTCGCCTTGCTCGGCGTCGGGGAAACGCACGTTCACCACCTGCACGGTGTCGCCGCGATCGGTGGAGAAGCCCATCGCCGCCTTCACCAGGTCGTTCAGGTGCTGCATCTCGTCGGCGGTGCGCGGCGTGTAGGGGCCGGGCTTGCCGTTCTTGCCGGGCGCCGTGACGCCGTCGACCGCGACCGCCACCGAGAGCCGCTTGATCGTGCCAGGCTGTTGCACCTGGGTGGTGACGGTCTTGGAGATCTCGTAGTTGGTGGTCGACTCGGTCCCTTTGTTCTGGTTGCCGCTGGAGGCGCTGGCGCCGGGCGCGGTCGGCGTGCCGCCGGGGATGTTGCTCGAGGCGGAGGTGGCGCCGGAGGCGCCGACCCCGCTCTGGTTTTCCTGCGAGCTCTGTTCGTTGGTCTGCTCGGACCGGACCACCTGACCGTCGGGATCGTACTTCTCTTCCTGGGTCGTCACCTGCGCCATGTCGACGTCAGCGCTGACCTGGACGCGCGCCTTGCCGACGCCGACCACGCCCTCGACCAGGCTCTTGATTCGGGCCTGGATGCCGTCCTCGATCGTCGCCTTGGCATCGGCCGCGGCCTTGCCGCCGAGCGCGCCGTCGCTGTCGGCGGAGAGAGTCTTGCCGTGCTGGTCGATGATAGTGACCCGCTCGGGCTTCAGGTTCGGCACGGCGCCGGCGACCAGGTTCTGCACCGCCCGCACCTGGTCGGTCGAAGGCTCGCGCGCGCCGACCCCGATCGTGACCGAGGCGGTGGCCTGGTCGGCGCTGTCCTGGAACAGCTGCCGCTCGGGCAGCACCAGGTGCACGCTGGCGAAGGTGACGCCGTCGAGGGCGCGGATGGTGCGCGCGAGCTCGCCCTCTGTGGCCCGCTTCATGTTCAGCTGCTGCACGAAGTCGGTCTGGCCGAGCGCGCTTTGGGTGTCGAAGATCTCGTAGCCGACCGAACTGGCGGTCGGCAGGCCCTTGCCGGCCAGCATCAGGCGGGCGGAGGCGACGTGGTCGCGCGCCACCATGATGGTCGAGCCGTCGCCCTTGACCTCGTACTTGATGCCGCCTGCGTCGAGCGCCTGGGTGATGGTCCCGGCCTCTTTCAGGTCGAGGTTGGAGTAGAGCAGCCCCATCGGCTCTGCCGTGAGGTTCATGACGATAGCCATCAGCACGCCGACGGCGCCGCCGCCGACCCCGAGGACCACGGCCAGCCGGCCGATGCCGAACCGCTGCAGCGATGCGAAGAAGGAATTCACCCGAAGACGCCCAAGGTCCCTGCCAGACTGAACGCGGCTCGGCCTTCTAGGCGCCCGTCGCTAGGCAGTATTTACCCAGTGCAAGGTAAACGACCTGTTTAAGACTGGCCCGGCTCGCGGTACCAAACGTCGCAGTCGTTCTGCGGCTCGGCGACACGTCCTGGCCTGGCTGAAACAGAAACGGCCGCGCCCTCCGGTGGGAAGGCGCGGCCGCAGTGGTCGCCGGATCCTTGGGGGAGGGTCTCAGCGATACTGTTGAAGTCGGGTCGTCCGCAGGCCCGCCATGCCATGGCGGTCGATCGACTGCTGCCAGCCGAGAAACTCCTCGTTGGTCAGCGAATAGCGTTCGCAAGCGTCGTCCAGCGAAAGTAGGCCACCGCGGACGGCGGCCACCACCTCGGCCTTGCGACGGATCACCCAGCGCTGGGTGTTGGGCGGCGGCAGGTCGGCAATCGTCAACGGCGCACCTGTCGGGCCGATCACGTACCTCTCGCCGCGGCTGTTAGTGCGCTGCTGTTGCAACATTGGCTTTACGCCCTTCTCACCATCACCATGGCGCAGGACCATAGAGCCGCGGCAATAACACGCGCTTAATTGCGATAGTTAAAATTGGTCTAACCACCGCTGCCTCCGTTAGGCCATAGTGTTGGCACGAAGTGTACACCTTCGTTAACAGTCCTCGAATTTCACAGTCCCTACTGGATGACGTTCAATAGTGTCTGCATCATCTGATTGGCTGTGGTGATGATCTTCGAAGAGGCCGAGTAGGCGCTCTGGCTGGTAATCAATTGGGTCAGCTGTGACGACAGGTCGACCGTTGAAGACTCCAGCGTCGACGGGTCGATCGTGCCGGCGCCGCCCTGGTTGGGCTGCTCCAGGGTGAAGGTGCCGCTGTTCTGGGAGACCTGAAACGCATCGCCAGTGACCGGCGTCAGGCCGTCCGGATCGGGGAAGGTGGCGATGGCGACCTGCGCCAGCGAGCGGGTGACGCCGTTGGAGAACACCGCGGTGACGATGCCGTTCTTGTCGATCTCGACGTTGGTGAGGTTGCCGAACTGGGTGCCGTTGGTGGTGATCGACTGGGTGTTGGACTGGCTGTCGAGCTGGGTGAGGCCGCCCGTGCTGCCGGAGCCGCCCGAGAGGTTAAGAGTTACGCTCTGGGCGGCGATGCCGAGCGAAGAGGCCCAGTTCACCTGACCGGCGCCGGGCGCTCCGGCGGCCGACGCGCCGAAGGTGATGGTCGGGCTGGCGGCGTTGAAGATGGTGGTGTTGGCCGGGTCGATCTGGCCGGTGGCGGTGAAGGCGATCATGCCAGTGGCGATCTGGCCGTTGGCGAGACCAGCGCCGGTGGTGACGTCGGAGGCCGGCACGGCGACCAGCTCGGCGTACCACTGGTTCGGCGTGCTGCTCTTCAGCAGGTCGAGCTGCACGTTATGCTGCCCGCCCTGGGAGTCGGATATCGGCACCTGGATGCTGTAGTCCGGCTGCACGCCGGTGGCGTTATTGGACTCCCACATCGCCATGCTGTTGGTCGCCGGGGTGTAGGCCCCGGGGCTCGCGGTTCCCGCCGCGATGGCCGCGGCCGACTCGGCCTGCGCCGCGTCGACGTTCGCGTTGACGCCGATCGTGGTGGTCGGCGAGACCGCGCCGCCGACCTGCGAGACGTTGATCGACTGCAGGCTGGTGAGGCTGGAGGGGTTGGGCGTGATCACGCCGTTGGGGTCGGCCGGCCAGCCTTGCAGCACCAGACCGGCGCTATTCACCAGATAGCCTTGGTTGTTGACCGTGAACGAGCCGGCGCGGGTGAACAGGCGCGGATCGGTCGGCGTGACGTTGGTCGCCTGCGTCGTCGTGACGAAGAAGCCCTGGCCCGAGATCGCCAGGTCCAGCGGTGAGCTGGTCTGGGTCAGCTGGCCCTGCTGGTCGACCAGCTGGCGATTGAGGGCGAGGACGCCACCGGAATTGCCGGCCGCGTCGATCCCGGTGCCGGTCACCAGCGTCTCGAATTCGGTCTCGCTTTGCTTGTAGCCGACCGTGTTCACGTTCGCGATGTTGTTGGAGACGGTCGAGAGCGCGGCCGAGTTGGCGCCGAGCCCCGACACCCCGGTCTGCATTGCACTGTTGAGGCTCATGGCCTGGTCCTTCCGTTAGATCTTTGGTCGCCGCTCATGCGGCGGAGGTGTTGGAGGCGGCTTCGGTCACGCCGGTGATGGAGCTGAGCGGCACCTGGTTCTTGCCGACCGTGAGCATGGTCTGGCCGTTGACCTGGGTGACCGCGCTGACGACGCCGCTGATGGCCGGATCCGTGCTCTTGGCGCCTGGCGCCGTGACGGTCTCGCCGATCAGGTTCGCCGCCGACGCCACGCCGCCTTGCGCCGTGACCAGCTGTTGCAGCAGCTGGTTGGAGAGCAGTTGCTGCTCGACGCCGGTCATCTGGGTGATCTGCTGGGTGAACTGGTTGGTATCCAGCGGCGAGGTCGGGTCCTGGTTCTTCAGCTGGGTGGTCAGCAAGGTCAGGAAGCCCTGGAAGTTGTTGGCCAGCGAGGCCAGCCCGTTGTTGAGACTGAGCTGGGTGGTCGACGCTGTGCTGGTCGAGCCCGTTTTCGAGGCGCTGCCCGTGTTGGTGTTGCCGCTTGAGGTGAACGCGGCCTGAGCGGCGTTGGTGGCTGCGACGGCTGAGTTGGTCATGGCCGGTCCTCAGATGGTGATGTCGAGACCGCCGGCGCTGGTGGCGCCGAGGGCGGAGGGGGATGCGATGGGCGAGACGTCGGCGAGAGGGTCCGCGAGGATCGGCGCCTGAGAGAAGCCGGATTGGGCTGCGCCCTGTCCGGCCGCACCCTGCCCGCCGCCGGAGGTGAAGCTGAGCCCGCTTTGGCCGACGTCGATGCCCGCCTGCTGCAGCGCCTGCTGCAGATCGCCCGCGCGGCTCTTGGCCTCGGCCGCCGCGTTCGGACTGTCGAACGACAGCACCGCCGAGAGTTGGCCCTGCTGATCGATCTTCAGGCTCACATCCACCCGGCCGAGCCCCTGCGGCTCGAGCGCGAAGTCGAACGCCGTGCGCGCGGCGTTCACCTTGCTGGTGATCTGCGCCGCGAGCTGTGCGGTGATGTCGGCCCCGTGCGCCGAGGCCAGCGCGGCGGGGGCCGGGGCGCCCATGGCGGTTGCGGGCGCGGCGGCGAGCGTCGTCTGCGAAGCGCCCTGGGCGCCGAGGCCGGTGTTGTCAGCCGCGAGCTGAGCGACGGGCGCCGCCGCGCCGCCGGGGTCGTCGTCATGCGGCGCAGGGAAGGGCGCACCACCGGTCTGCGCCTCGTCGGCGGCGGCGGTCTCGGATTTCGAGGCCGTGATGATCGGTGTGATCGCGGCGGCGGCTTTCGTCGCCCCGGCGCTCACCGCCGTCTGGATCTGGACCGCCTTGGCCGACTTGCCCGGTGCGGCTGCCGGCTGCGCCGCCGCGGCGCCGGTCGACGCGAGCTGGCCGGGCGCCAACAGTGTCAGCAGGGCGGCGGACGGCGCCAGCGTGGCGGTCGCCGGCGGCGTGGCATTGGGCTGGCCGGTGGCCGGGGCCGCCGCGGCGCCGGGGGCAGCCCCGCCGCCGGGGTCGGCGGGCGCCGGCGACGTTGG
>DATNIH010000009.1:0-3535 GCA_035604515.1 Caulobacteraceae bacterium
CGTTTGGAGCGGAAGATAAAAACATCGCCGCAATGGGGTTATGTGGCGCACCACATAACCGCACTTATGTCTCGGGCGAGATTATGTGGCGGAGGCGGCGTGACGAGAGCCAGGGCCGGCCGTTCGCGGATTCCTCCGCCACATAATAATCAGATGCTGGCCAACAACTGGAGGACAGCGTCGTCTGGCCGGAAGCGCGGGCTGCGATCGCCTGAGACGCCCGCCTTCTCAAGTCCTCGCCGCATCATCTCGACATCCGCGGCCGCGTAGCGGTGGGTCGTAGCGACTTGGGCGTGGCCAAGCCAGGCCTGGATCGTCAGGAGATCCACGCCCGAGCGGAGGAGCTTCATGGCGAGCGAATGCCGGAAGACGTGCGGGGATATGGGCTTGCCCTCCAAGCTCGGCCCGGTGGACACGGCCTGGGCCGCCGCACGCCCTACGATGTGTGTCGCGCCGAAACGCGTCAGGCGATCGTTGTGGGTCCCGACGAAGACTGGCTCCGGTTGATGATGGCTGAGGCCGCGTTCTCTCAGCAGGGCTGTCAGCGATCGCACCAGATCCTGAGGCATGGGAACGACGCGGTCTCGACGCCCCTTGCCGTGAAGAAGCACCTGCGGACGGCCCCGCTCCAACTGAAGATCGTTCGCGTTGACGCCGATCGCTTCGGACACGCGGGCGCCGGTTCGGGCCAAAAAAAGCAAAAAGACCCGGTCGCGCCGGCCGCGGGGTGTCGTCTGATCGGGGGCCGCGACAATGGCATCCACTTCCGCGCTGGTCAGGTGATGGGTCACCTCGATGTGGGCCCGTTTAGTCGGGATCGTCAGGACCCGTTGGGCAACGCCAAAGGAGGCAGGATCGGCGGCGGCGACGTGGTGGAAGAACGATCGGATCGCAGCGAGCCGGGCATTGCGGGTGGCGACAGAGTTGTTCCGCTTTTCCTCAAGCTCGTCGAGAAAGGCGAGAACGAGATCCCGATCGAGATCATCGAGAGCCAACGCCGCCGGCTTCTTCCGCAAACGGGCCGCGGCGAAGAGGATCAGCATACGCAGGGCGTCGCGATAGCTGGCCAAGGTCGCGGGGGTGGCGTTGCGCTGCTTGGTCAATCGGCGTCGGAAATAGGACTCCAGGAGCGGGGCCAAAAGGAGGTGCTCACTCATGCGGCGCCTCCGTCGAGGAAGGCGCGCTCAGCTGCGATGGCGAGGAGATCCGACGAACCGGTGAGGTAGTAGGCCGTGTCGCTGTAACTGGCGTGGCCGAGATAGGTGGCGAGCAAAGGCAGCAGCGCTTGGACGTCAGCGCGCTGTTGGTGCCAAAGCCCGAGCCTGGTCACCGCGAACCGGTGCCGGAGATCGTGCGGTCGCAGGGGCTTGCCCTCGTCAAGGCCCGCGATCTTGCGAGCCTTGGCGAAGTTGGCTTGCAGGCCACCCGCCGACAGACGGCCACCCCGGGAGCTGAGAAAGAAGGCCTCGCCCTTGGGCGTGGGGAACACGTCGTCACGCTCACCGGCGTACCGACGAAGGGCCGCCTGGGTCGTCGGGTGAACAGGAACCAGGCGGTCTTTACGAAACTTGGTCTTGCGAACGAGGATAACGCCACTTGTCAGATCGACATCGCCGCGGTCGAGCCTGACTGCTTCGCCCGATCGCAGACCCGTGCTGGCCAACAGCCCGACCAGCGTTGCCAGTGTGCTGCCCCTCAAAGGAATCCTCGGCGAAATGAGGCTGCACGCATCGATGAGCGACGTCAGCTCGCCCTCGCTAAGGATGCGCGGCGGCGGAATCGCCCGGGATCTGGCGAAGGCCCGGCGCTCCAGGATCTCCGTGCGGAGGTCATAGACGGCCAGATACTCGTAGAATCGACGGAGCACGCCATGACGAACGGCGCGGCTGTTGGCGGCGCCGCCGAACGACAGGACGAAGTCCAGCGCCATCGTCCGGGTGGCGGGCGCATCGAGTTCAGCGCGTTCGATGTGGCGGACGAAGGCCCGCAGTGTGCCGGCTTGCTTGTCGAAGGCGTAGCCGAGGGCGCGGCGCAGCTCGATGTAACGCTCCACCTTCTCGCCGAGGAATACAGCGAAGTCGGTCATACGGCGCCTCCCGGGAAGGGGAGCGCGACCTCGGCGAGTTGCGAGGCCGCAACCTTTACGTACAGTGCCGTCGTGTTGATGCTGCGGTGCCCGAGAAGATCGGCGATCTCGTTGATCGGCCTTTGGCGCCCGACGAGCCGGGTGGCCAGGCTGTGGCGCAGGAGGTGCGCGCCAGCGACGCGGCCGAGTTCTATCCCGCCACGCTGCAGCCGCCTCCGCACCATCCTCGAAATGGACGCCGCGAACTTGAACGGCCCTACTGGCGGCGTGAAAGACAGGAACACATACGGACTATCCGCCTTCGGCCGTGCGCGCAGGATGTAGTCGGCGAGCGCGGCGCCGGTCTCATCGAGGAGCGGCGCCACGCGGTCGCGCTTGCCCTTGGTGCGTCGGACAAAAATCTCGCCAGATCTCCAGTCGATATCCCTGAGCTGAAGGGCGCGCAGCTCGCCGTTGCGAATACCCGTGGTGGCGAGCAGCAGCAGAACGGCTCGATCGCGGAGATCGATCGGCGTCGCCATCCCGATCGCGTCGATGGCGCGGCGAACGTCATCCCACGAAAGCCGGGGCGGCAAATGGGCCAGCCGCCAATGAGGCGTTCTTGGAACCACACGAGCGAGATCCTGCTCGTGTTGGCCAGCCCAATGCAGAAATCGGAGAAACGATCGGACGTGGGAGACCGCCGCCGTGCGGGTGGCCGACGTCGCCGAGAGCGACAACTGATGCTCGACAGCGGCAAGGACTTGCTCCGCTGTCAGTCCCTTGAGGTCTTGGCCGGGGTGGTGATGGCGGACCCAGACCAAAAAGCGCCGAGCGCCCAGAAGGACGCCATCGCGGGACTTGGGCTCAAGACCCCGCACCCTGCTCAGATAATTGGAAAAGGAGGTCAGGACTGGGGCGTCTGGATCATCGACTACACAGGGTGTGGCAACAATGAATCGTTCGGGCGCCACTCGCCGCGCGTGCTGAAGCGCTGACACCGCTCCAATCCGAGCCGGGTCGGTGGTGAAGGTGCCGAGATATACGTCGACAATACCTTCACTGATCGGCCCAGAACGGCAATGTTCAGCAGCGAACCGGCCAAACCGCGCGATCCTGCTCAGATAGATCTTAGCGGATGCTCGCTTGTAGCCGAGCGACGAGAAGTAACTGGCGATGCGGTCCATCTCGGCGCCGAGCGCGCCACTGCGGAGGCGCTTGAGCACCCCCCGATACGAAAAATAGAACTCGAGCATTGCGCCCCTCCAGCGTGGCGGCGCAGGGGGATCCCGCGTCCGCACGAGAGGCACGAGATATTATGTGGCGGGGGAATCCGCGAACGGCCGGCCCTGGCTCTCGTCACGCCGCCTCCGCCACATAATCTCGCCCGAGACATAAATGCGGTTATGTGGCGCACCACATAACCGCATTGCGGCGATGTTTTTATCTTCCGCTCCAAACGATCTGACC
>DATNIH010000010.1:0-37336 GCA_035604515.1 Caulobacteraceae bacterium
CGGGGGTGATCGGTTCGGCGAACGGTGCGGGCTGCACGGGCGGACCGCCGATCGTGCCCGGTTCGGTGGTGACGCGCGGGGTCACGGCCAACATGTTCCCCGGCAACAATCCGGGCAATCTCAATCCTCGCAACTTCATCAACGAGGATAACGGCACCAATCGCATGCAGGGGGACGTGCAGATCTCGGCGCACGTGACCTATCACCTGCCGTCGTTCGACATCAACTATCTCACCGGCTACCAGAACTTCCACTATACCCTGCACATCCCGAACCAACCGGTCGCTGGAATCGACTCCGGCGTGGTCTCCTTCCAGGAGCAGGGTGCGCCGACGGCTGCGGCAGCCTTCCTGTGCAACGTGCTCGCGGGCCAAGCGCTGGCCAGTTGCCAGGCGCCCCTGACGATCAATCCCACGCCCAACTTCCTGGTGTTCAACGAGTTCGACCAGGCGTTCAGTCACGAACTGAACCTCACCTCGACGTGGGAATCGCCGTTCCAGTACATCGCCGGCCTCTATTGGTACCGCGAGCGCTGGCACCAGCCGGTCGACGCCGACTCGATGTCGGCCCAGCCGCAGATGGCCACGCCGCAGTACTGGAACGCGTTGGGCGCCACCTGCGCCGGCGGGCCCTTCGCGCTCTGCGCCGCGCCGGCCAACCCCACGTTCGCCGGATCGTCCGCCAACACCGCGGTCACCTACGACAGCATCGCCGCCTACCTGCAGGGCAGCTACAAGTTCAGCGATGAGTGGAAGTTCAGCGGCGCCATTCGCTACACGAACGACCACAAGCAGGGCTTCCAGATCTGGCGGGTGGTCAGCTTCGATTCGATCCTGAACGCTTCGCAGTTCGGTGCGGCGACGCCGGCATTGGACATCACCTCGCTTGCCGTCGGCTCGCAGGGCGCCTTCCAGGGGGCCGGGCCTACCACCATCAACCCCGTCACCGGCAACGCCCAGCGCACGCTGGGCGCGACCTGGAACGCGTTGACCGGCGAGGCCAATATCGACTGGACGCCCAATTCCAGCACTCTGGCCTATTTCAAGTATAGCCGCGGCTACAAGTCCGGCGGCTGGTCGACCTATACGATTGGGGCCTTCCCAGAAACCGGATCCGAGTTCGTGGATGCGTTCGAGCTGGGCGCCAAGAAGACGATCGGCAGCGCCTGGACGCTGAACGGCGACGTCTTCTACTACAACTACTACGGCGAGCAGGTGCCGCTGAGCGTGGTGAATTCCATCGGCCAGATCGTGCCGATCCTCTTCAACGTGCCCAAGGTGCAGAACTACGGTCTCGAGTTGTGGGGCACGTGGCGCCCGATCGACAACCTGGCGATCTCGGCGAGCTATTCGTACCTCAGCGCCAAGGTGCAACAGTCGCCCTGCGTCCAGGACACCACGGACCCGCAGGCGATCCAGCCAGGGGCCAACACCCACGGCTGCACCGTCGTGGGAAGTCAGAATATCACTGGTCAGACGATCCCGGGTGCGACGCCCAACAAGCTGTCGCTCAACGCGCTGTACACGATCCCCTTCGACCCGGGGAAACTGACCATGTCGGGCACCTTCGTCTGGCGCGACGGCACCTACGACGACGTGTTCAACCGGCCCTACACCTTCCAGCCGGCGTCGACCCAGGTGAACCTGCGGCTCACCTGGACGGGTAATGACAACCGCTACAACATCATCGCGTTTGTCGACAACGTGTTCGATTCGACCGCTTACGACGGGGCGGCCGGCACGCTCCTGCAAAACCAGCCTGGCAACGAGACCATCCTCAGGGCGCCGTTCCTGAACGCGCCGCGGACGTTCGGTCTGCAGTTCCAGTACCGCTGGCAGTAGAACGCGGCGGCGCGGGCGTTGGCCCGCGCCGTTGCGGTGATACCCTGCCGCGATGAGAGCGACAGGGTCCAAGGCTGACCGGCGCCGGCCGCGCCCCGCGAGGGACCCGGCCGGCGCTGCGCGCTTTCTGGAGATCGCGGCCGCTCACGCCGGCGCGGGACGGCTCGCGGAGGCGGCGCAGGCGTACGCGCGCGCCGAGGCCGCCGACCCTGACGACTTCCGCGCGCCGATCTCCCTGGCCACCATCGATCTGCAGCTGGGGCGCGCGGCGCAGGCGCTGCCCCGGCTGCGGCGCGCGGCGGCGCTGAAGCCCGACCTGTTCGACGCCCAGCACAACCTCGGCGCCGTGGCGCAGAGCCTGGAGCTCTGGGACGAGGCGGCCGCTGCTTATGAGCGGGCCCTGGCCTTGCGCCCCGAGGCGCCCGAGACCCGGCGCAATCTGGCGATCGTGCTGTCGATCCTGGGCCGCGTCGACGAGGCGGCGGCGCAGCATCGCCAGCTGCTGGGCGATCCGGCGATGTCGGCCTGGGCGCTTACGCGGCTGGCGCTGCTGCGGCCGGCGGCCGTCACCGACGCCGAGCTCGAGCGCCTGCGCGGCGCCGCCCGCAGCCCGACGACCGACGCCGAGGCGCGCATCGGCCTCCTGTTCGGCGAGGGCGAGGTGCTGGAGCGGCGCGGCGACGACGCCGCGGCGTTCGCGGCCTTCGCGGCCGGCAACCGGCTGAAGCGCGAAACGCTGACGGCCGCCGGCGTCGATACCGCGGCGCTGATCGCGGCGCACGCCGAGGCGGCGCGCGTCGTGGCCACCCATTTCACGCCCGAGCTGCTGCGGCGCCGGCAGGGCGAGGGCCTCGCCACCGCCGCGCCGATCTTCATCGTCGGCATGCCCAGGTCCGGTTCGACGCTGCTGGAGCAGATCCTCTCCAGCCACCCGCAGGTCACGGCCCTTGGCGAGACGGCCGCCTTGCCGCCGCTGCTGGAGCGCGGCTTCCCGGAGGGCCGCGCCGAGACCCGCGCGCTCGCCCGCCGCTATCTCGACGCCATTCGGGCCCGCGGCTGGCGCGGCGCCGGCCGCTTCGTCGACAAGACGCTGGAGAACTACCTACACGTCGGCGCAATCGCCCTGCTGTTCCCGCAGGCGGTGATCCTGCACGCGGTGCGGGACCCGATCGACACCTGCCTCTCCTGTTACCGCCAGCTGTTCGCCCGCGGCGCCGAGACCCTCTACGACCTCGCCGACATCGGCGCCGAGTACGTCACCTATCGCGGCGTGATGGCACACTGGCGCGCGGTGCTGGGCGGCCGCGTCATCGACGTCGACCACGAGGCGCTGGTGGCCGATCCCGAGACGCAGATCCGGCGGCTGGTCGAGGTCTGTGGCCTGCCCTGGAACGACACCTGCCTGCGCTTTTACGAGGCGGCCGGGCCGGTGCGCACCGCCAGCTCCGCCCAGGTCCGCCAGCCGATCTTCACCACCTCGCTGGCGCGCTGGCGCCGCTACGAGCGCGAACTCGCCCCGCTGATCGCGGCGCTGGGTCCGTATGCGCCCCGCCTCTGAGCGAGAGCTCGTGCTTGTCGGCCGCGCCGGCCCAAGCTATTAGCGCGGCTCCCCTGACCGGACGCGTAGCTCAGCGGGAGAGCACCTCGTTGACATCGAGGGGGTCACAGGTTCGATCCCTGTCGCGTCCACCATCCCCGGCCCGAACGTCAGCTCTCGAGAAAGCCGTCACCCCGGGCAAGCGCGCAGCGCGCAGACCCCGGGGCCAAAAGCGCCGCCGCCTAGCTGGACATCGTCTCGGAACCGGCGCGTCCGGCCCCGGCTCGGCGCGGCTGGCGCCGCTTGGCCGGGGTGACGGGTGAAGTACGGCCGGCTGAATCACGCTCAGGGCCGCGCGTCCTTCGGGAGCGCCTCGACCTCGCCGGGGGTCAGTTTGCGGATGGTGGTGATGGGGCAGCGCTGGCGGCCGGCGGCGATGTCGCGGATGACCACGTCGACATCGAGGTTGGGGCCCTCGCAGATCAGCGAGGAGCTGCGCGAGACCAGGGCGATGTGGTGGACCCAGCTGATGTCGAAGCAGTCCGAGAACAGCTTGGCCTGATAGACGTCGTGTGCGCCGACCCGCAGGTAAAGGGTCTGGTCGTCGTGGGCGGCGAAGTTCTCGATCCGGCTGGTCCAGAAGCACGACGGCTTCGGCTTGGGCGCCGGCGGCGCGCCGGCGGGCTGGGCCGACGGTGACTGCGCGGTGGCGCCGAGGGCCAGCACGGCGGCGAGGACGAAGGCGGCTGAGGGCAGCATCTTCATGGTGGGTTTCTACTCCTGAACGCACGCCCGCCCTCGCCGGCGACCCTACACCGCAGCGCGCGCGCCGGCCAAGCGGCGCGCAGCGCGGTCGGCGAAGCGATCCGGACCGACGATGCGCGCCAGCGACGCGGGCAGCGGGGAGGGCGCGCCGAGCGCCAGCGCCGCCACCTGCTCGGCCAGCAGCGGCGCCAGGGTGAAGCCGCGCGAGCCCAGGCCGCCCAGGACGTAGAGACCGCGGGCGACCTGGCCGGCCATCGGCAGACGGTCCGGCGTGGTTGCGCGCACCGAGGCGCGGCCGTCGATCCGGGCGGCGCCCAGGCGGCTGGCGAGGGCAGGCAGCCGTTCGGCGAGCACGGCCAGATTGCGCCGGTCGTCGTCGGCGCGCCATTCCGCCGAGGCGTCATCGCGCGCGTGGGTGGCGCCGAAGACGATCCCGTCCCGCGTCGGCGCGACGTAGTGGCCCCAGGCGGCCGCGGGCGAGGCGACGCCGCGGGCATAGCTGAGCTGGCCGCGCACGGGCTGGATCGGCGCGCCAGGCCAGAGCTCGGCCAAGGCGGCGCCGCTCGCCAGACAGACGACGTCGGCCTCGGCGAGGGTGCGGCCGTCGGCGGACAGCAGCCGCCACGCGCCGTCGCCTGGGGCCAGCGCTGTCACCCGGCCGGTCTCGACCGGCGGCAGCCAGGCGGCGAGGATCGCGCCCGGGTCGATCGTGAGCGCGGCGGCGAGGTGCAAGGCGGCGGGCGCCGCCTCGCCCAACGCGGCGCTGACCTCAGCCGCGCTCCAAAGCCCCAGCGCGCCGGGTTCATAGAGGTCGGCGGCGGCGATCCTGGCGAACCGGGCGGCGTCGCGCGGGGCGGCTTCGAGTTGCAGCACGCCGCGGCCGACCACGGCGCCGCTCACCGCCTCGTAGAGGGCCACGGCGCCGGCGAACGCCTGGGCGTGCAGCTGCGCGGCCTCGCCGAGACCGGCGTCGAGCCGCGGCGTCACCAGCGCGGCCGGATTGCCGGAGGGACCGGACCCAGGCTGCGCGGTTTCGAACACGCGGGCTTCGAGGCCCTGCAGCTGAAACGCCCGCGCCAGCGCGGCGCCGGCGATGCCGGCGCCGACGATGGCGACGCGCGGCGGGGCCGGCGCATCGATCGGCGCCTCGCCGGGCAGCGTCGCTTCCAGCCGCTCGCGCTTGCCGCCGAAGCCCGGCCGGCGCTGGAGCGTGAAACCGGCTGCGGATAGCGCGCGCCGGGCCTGGCCGGCGACGGTGTAGGTGGCCGCGACCGCGCCCGACGCCGATCGCTGGGCGACCAGGGCCATCAGGTCGTCGGTCCACATCGCGGGGTTCACCGAGGGGGCAAAACCGTCGAGGAACCAGGCGTCGGCCCGGCCGCGCCACGCGCTCAGCGCCGCCGCTGCGTCCATCACCGCCAGGTCCAAGGTGGCGCCCAGCTCGGGCAGGTCGATGCGGTGGAAGCCGCGCCGGCGGCCGGGCCAGCGGGCGAGCAACAGGTCCGCCGCCGGCGCGAGCTCCGGCCAGGCCGCCAGCGCCCGCCGCGCCTCGTCCGCCGTCAGCGGCTCGGCCTCGACGCTGAAGATGGAAAGCTGCGCGCCCGACGGCCTGCGCTCGCGCCACAGCGCGAGCAGCGCCAGGATGTTGAGCCCGGTCCCGAAGCCGAGTTCGCCGACGGTGAAGCGCCGCCGCCCCGACCAGCGCCCCGGCAGGCCGCAGCCGGCGAGGAACACCGTCCGTGATTCGGCGAGGCCGCCTTCGCGGGAGAAGTAGACGTCGCCGTAGCGGCGCGAGTGGGGCACGCCGTCGGCGTCGAAACTCACGGGTGAAACGGCGGGCGCGTCCATCGCCAACACAGTACCCCTCGCCCCGCAGCGCGGGGAGAGGTCCCCTCACCCGTCCGCTCGCTTTGCGACCGGCCGACCTCTCCCCAGCGGGGATGGGGAGAGGGTTACAAGGCGCCAGAATCAAAAAGGGCCGCCCCTGAGGGCGGCCCTTCGAAATACGCTAGGCGAAGACGCTTACGGCGCGTTCGTGGCGTTCATCGGCGCGGTCGCGGCGGCGTCGTTCGCGGCGTTGGTCGCGGCCATCGCCGAGTTCGTCGCCGAGTTGGCCGAGGCCATCGCGGCGTTCGCGTCAGAAGCAGCAGCGGCGGCGGAGTTGTCGGTGGTGTTGTCCGCGGCCTTCTTGCAGGCGGCGACGGAAACGGCGGCGACGGCGGCGCCGACGATCAGGATAGTACGAAGCGTACCTGAGGTCATGTTCCTGGTCCCAGTGGATGAGGGTTGGCAGCGCCGTTCGTGACGCTGGCGTGCAATATGCCGGGATATGGCCCAAGCGCAAGAGTCTAGTTCACGGCCGCGTGATCACTTTTCACGCCCTGCGTAACGAAGTTACCCCGCGCGGCGGGCTTTGCCGGGCGCAGACGCAGCCGCCGACGGGGGCGGTTTAGCCCTCCGCCGGGATCGCGCCCAGCGCCTCTTCGAGTTCGAGGAAGCTCGGCTGGGCGCCCGACGGCACGTTGCCGCGGCCGATTTCGACCGAGATCTGCGCGGCGTTGCCGTGCAGGTGGGCGACCAGGACGGCCTGGATGATGCGGTAGTAGCTGGCTTCCTCGTCCACCACCGCCTGCAGCCGGGTGGCGAACGGCCCGACCAGGCCGTAGGCGAGGAAGACCCCGAGGAAGGTGCCGACCAGGGCGCCGCCGATCATCGCGCCCAGCACGGCGGGCGGCTCGGTGATCGAACCCATGGTCTTGATGACGCCGAGCACGGCGGCGACGATCCCGAGCGCCGGCAGGCCGTCGGCCATGGTCTGGAGGGCGCCGGCCGGCGCCAGCGCCTCGTGGTGGTGCTTCTCCAGCTGCTTTTCCATGGCGTCCTCGACCTGGTGAGGGTCTTCGAGGTTCATGGTCATCATGCGCAGCGTGTCGCAGATGAAGTCGACCGCGAAGTGGTCCTTCATCACCTTCGGGAAGCGCGAGAAGATGGTGCTGTCGCCCGGCCGCTCGATGTGGCTTTCCAGGGCGATCACGCCCTTGGACTTCATGGTCTTGGTCAGCAGGAACAGGAGCGAGAGCAGGTCGCGATAGTCGTCGGCTTTCCACTTTGGCCCGGCGAACACCTTGGCCATGCCGCCGCCCGTCGCCTTGATCACCGTCATCGAGTTGGAGATGAGGAAGGCCGCCGTGCCCGCGCCGCCGATCGCCATCATCTCGTGCGGCAGGGCCTCCAGGATCACCCCCATGTTGCCGCCGGAGATGATGAAGCTGCCGAACACCAGGGCGAACAGCAGTACGATGCCGATAATCTGGAACAACCGACGAGATCCCCAGTCGCAAGAGCGGCTAGCTTCGGCGTTAATGCTTAATCCGAGGTGTGCGGTTGGGTGCGGCCAAGCCGCCGCGGCGCCTTAAGTTGCGCCTTTCTGGGCGGCCTTCAGCTTGGCCACCATCGCCGGCGACAGATAGCCGTCCGCCGGCAGGCCGCGGTCCTTCTGCCAGGCCCTGAGCGCCTGGCGGGTGCCAAGCCCGATCTGGCCATCCGGGGGACCCGGACCGTAGCCCAGCTTGGCCAGCGCCTGCTGGCTCTCCATGCGGTCTTCCAGCGACAGCGGCGTCTCCTTCGGCCACGGCGTCGCCAGGGGGCCCGCGCCGCCGATGCGGTCGGCCAGCAGGCCGACGGTGAGCGCGTAGGCGAGCGAGTTGTTGTAGGTGCGGATCACGAAGTGGTTCGGGAAGGCGAGGAACGCCGGACCTTCCGCGCCGGCCGGCAGCAACAGCACCCCTTGCGAGGCTGCGTCCGCCGCCGACCAGGCCCTGCCGTCGGCGCGGCGCGCGCCCTTGTCGGCCCACCAGTCCGGCGGCTGCTTGGGCCCCTCGCTGAGGCTCAGGTCGAACTTCGCCGGCAGCCTCACCTCGACCGCCCAGCCCTCGCCGCGCTTCCAGCCGGCCTTCATCAGCAGGTTCGCGGCCGAGGCGAGCGCATCGGCGCTCGAGTTCCAGATGTCGGGCCTGCCGGCGCCGCCGGCGTTCACCGCGGTCGACAGGAAGGTGGAGGGCAGCAGCTGGGTCTGGCCCATCGCGCCGGCCCAGGAGCCGCGCAGCGCCGCCCGCCCCGCGGCGTCGGTGGCGACGATCTTCAGGCAGGCTTCCAGCTCGGTCTCGGCCCACGCCTTGCGCCGCGGATCCTCGGCCGCGAGGGTCGCCAGGCAGCGGACGACGTCCATGTCGCCCTGGCTCGCCCCGAAGCCCGATTCCATGCCCCAGATCGCGGTCAGCACGTCGCCGGGCACGCCGTAGGTGTCGTGGATCGCGCCCAGCTGGGCGACGCTGTCGCGCTTCTTGCGGCCCATCGAGACGACGCCCGCGGTCACCTGGCGCTGCACGTAGTCGCCGATCGGCAGGGCGAACTCCGGCTGGCTGGCGTTGTGGGACAGCACCCTGGGATCGGGGGCGAGGCCGCTCAGCACCTGGGCCAGCACCGTGCTCGACCAGCCGGACGCCAGCTCGCGGCCGTAAAATCCGTCCAGCCAGGCCAGGAAGGCGTCATCGCCGGCCGCGCCCAGCATGGCTGACGGCTGGAGGTCCGCCGCCGCTGCGGCGGACGAGAGAGCGGCGCTGGCGGCGGTGAGGGCCAGGAACGAACGTCGGTGCATGGGCGCGACGCTAATGGGCGCCGCTTCTGCGCCGCAATGAAAAAGCTCGCGACCGAAGAGCCTGTGAACTGGCTAGCTGTCGCAGGCGTCGGATAGGGTCGGGCGGGGTTAGCCAACAAGGAGACGGTCTTGGTCAAGGCAGGACAGCGGTCGCGCGGGCGGATGATCAGTCCGTCGACGATGCTGATGGTGCGCCAGCTGCACACCTACTTCGGCGCGTTTGTCGCCCCCAGCGTGCTGTTCTTCGCCTTCACCGGTTCGCTGCAGCTGTTCAGCCTGCACGAGGCGCACGGCGCCTACACCCCGCCGGCGATCGTCGAGATGCTCAGCCGCGTGCACAAGGATCAGGCGCTGCACGCGAAGCCGAAGCCGGCGCCGAAGGGCGGTGATGTCGAGGAAAGTCCCGGCCGCAAGCACCACCCGGCGCCGGCAAAGGCTGCGCCTGAGCCGCCGCCCTGGCCGGTGATGGCGCTGAAGTGGTTCTTCCTCGCCGTCGCGATCGGTCTGATGACCTCGACCCTGTTCGGCCTGTGGATGGCGCTGACCTTCAGCCGCCGCAAGGCCGTCGTGCTTGCGCTTTTCGCGGTTGGCGCAGTGGCGCCCGTCCTGCTCGTCGCACTCTGAGGGCGAGCGCCGCCGATTGACTTCGCAAGAGGCCCTCTCTATATCCGCGCGCTCCCATCCGCCGACCAAGCAGACGCGCCCGACGATGAAAGTTCGCAGTTCCCTGAAGTCGTTGAAGACGCGTCACCGCGACTGCAAGCTCGTGCGTCGCAAGGGCCGCATCTACATCATCAACAAGACCGACCCGCGCTATAAGGCCAAGCAGGGCTAAGAGCCCATTTGAGCATTCCCCCGTGAGCGTCAGCGGGGTCGTCTTCGACGTCGGCAACGTCATCGTGCGCTGGGATCCGCGCACCCTCTATTCCAAGATCTTCCCCGATACGGCCGAGCGCGACTGGTTCCTCGCCAACGTCTGCACCATGGCCTGGCACATGCGCCATGACGCCGGCGTGTCGTTCGCGCAGAACCGCGCGCCGCTGGTGGCCGCCTTCCCCGAGCACGAGGCCGCCATCGTCGCCTGGGAGGCGCGCTGGTGGGAGATGTTCTCTGGACCGATCCCCGAGACGGAGGCCGCGATCGAGGCGATGGCGGCGCGCGGCGTGGCGATGGTCGGCCTCACCAACATGTCGACCGAGACCAGCGAAGGGACCTTCGCGATGAGTCCGGCGTTCGGCCGGCTGAGGGATGTCGTGGTGTCCGGCGCGGTCGGCCTGATGAAGCCCGATCCGCGCATCTTCCTGCTGGCCGCCGAGCGCGCCGGATTGCCGCCGGCGGACCTGCTGTTCGTCGACGATTCACCGTCCAACATCGATGCGGCCGCCGCGCTCGGTTTCGATGTCCACCTGTTCGCCGATCCCGCGGCGTTGCAGCCGGCGCTGGCGGCGCGCGGGCTGTTGTGAGCGCGCCGGCGCCCCGCTAGGGTCGCGCCGCTTTCTCCCCGCCAACCCCCACAAGAGTTCCAGTCCCCATGGCCGACGATTCCCCCAACATCGACACCCTCGGCGCGACCGCCCAGGGCAAGCTGAAGAGCCTGGTCGAGCGGATCGAGCGGCTCGAGGAGGACAGGGCCGCGGTCGCGAGCGACCTGAAGGAAGTCTACGCCGAGGCCAAGGGCGAGGGCTTCGACACCAAGATCATTCGCAAGGTGGTGCGCCTGCGCAAAGCCGACGCCGCCAAGCGCTCGGAGGAAGAAGCCCTGATCGAGCTCTACATCACGGCGATCGGGGGTCTGTGAAGCGAAGCCCGCCGGATCGCCGGGCGCAGGCCAAGCGCGCGGCGCTCAACGCCCTGCGACGCGCCAGGCGCGCCGCGGACAAGGCCGGCGTCGAGCTTTCCCAGTGGGAAGGCGAGTTCCTGGGCTCGGTCGCCGAGCGGGTCTCCACCTACGGCCGCGCCTTCGGCGACCCGGAAAAAGGCGCGCCGGGCGCGGCGCTCTCGGCCCGGCAAGGCGTCAAGCTGAAGGAAATCGCGTCCAAGGCCGCTGGAAAGCCAAAGCCAAGCTTGAACCGGCGCAGGCCGCTTGGGGATTCCCGGGAACCGGATTAGGTAGGGCGCTCGAGGGCGCCGTCCACAAGAAGCCGAGGTTCACGTCAGGTGACGACATACGCCCGTCTGCTTTCGCTCGCCTGCGCTTCACCACCGCATGAGTTTCTCCAGGCCGAGGTTGGCCGGCACGCGCAACGGCTGTTTGGGCCGAAGTTCCGCGATTTCGAGCGCCTGTTCCCGATCTTCCGCAACACCGGCATCCTGACCCGTCAGGCGGTGATGCCGATGGAGTGGTACTTCGAGGACCGCACCTGGCCCGAGCGCACCGCGGTCTACCTCGAGGGCGCGGTCGACCTGTTCTGCGACGCCGCCGGCCAGGCGCTGGAGCGCGCAGGCCTGACCGCCGCCGAGGTCGACACCATCGTCACCGTCTCCTCCACCGGCATCGCCACGCCCAGCCTCGAGGCCAGGGCCATGGGCCGGCTCGGCTTTCGCGACGACGTGGCGCGTGTGCCGGTGTTCGGCCTTGGCTGCGCCGGCGGTGTCACCGGCATTTCGCTGGCCGCACGCCTCGCCAAGGCCCAGCCCGGATCGGTGGTGCTGGTGGTGGCGGTCGAGCTGTGCACCCTGGCCTGCCGGCTCGACGAGATGACCAGCGCCAACATCGTCGCCACCGCCCTGTTCGGCGACGGCGCGGCGGCCTGCGTGCTGCGAGCCGGCGGTGGGGGCATCGCCGAGATCACCGGGCAGGCCGAGCACACCTGGCCCGACAGCCTCGACATCATGGGCTGGAACGTCGACCCGCTCGGCTTCGGCGTGATCTTCGACCGCTCCATCCCCACCTTCGCCGAGGCCAACTTCCGTCCGGCGATGGAGGCCTCGCTGGCGCGGATGGGCCTGACCATGGCCGACGTCGACCGCTTCGTCTGCCATCCGGGCGGCGCCAAGGTGATCGAGGCGCTGGAGAAGTCGCTGGACCTTGGCCAAGGCGCGCTGACGTGGGAGCGCGAAGTGCTGGCCGACCACGGCAACATGTCGGCGCCGACGGTGATTTTCGTGCTGGAGCGGGCGCTGGCCGCCCAGACCCGCGGCCAGCTGGTGCTGACCGCGCTCGGCCCCGGCTTCACCGCCTCGTGCGTCTCGATGGCGGCGTGATCCTATCGGTCGTTCTGCTGGCCCTGGTCACCGCCCAGCGCCTGGGCGAGCTGGTGCTCGCGAACTCCAACACCAAGCGGCTGAAGGCGCAGGGCGCCTACGAGGTCGCGCCCGGCCACTATCCGCTGATCGTGATCCTGCACGCGGCCTGGCTGATCGGGCTGTGGTGGTTGGCCTGGAACCGGCCGCTGAACCTGGCGCTGGGCGCGCTGTTCCTGGGCATCGAGGGGCTGCGCGTCTGGACACTGATGAGTCTGGGGCCGCGCTGGACCACGCGGATCATCATCCTGCCGGGCGCGCCGCTGGTGCGTCGCGGGCCATACCGCTTTATTCCGCACCCGAACTATACCGTGGTGGCCGCGGAGATCGCCGTGCTGCCGCTGGCGTTCGGCCTGTGGGCCTATGCGCTGGCATTCACCGTGCTGAACGCGGCGATCCTCTTTGTACGGATCAGGGCCGAGAACGCGGCGCTGGCCGCCGGTCAATCACCTGACGGCGTAACCCCTCATCCTCCCACGGCTCCGCCGCGGGCCCCTCCTTCTCCCTCTGGGAGAAGTGTAAGTAGCTGAGCCGGCTTTGTTTTACTTCTCCCAGAGGGAGTAAGGAGGGGCCCGCGATGCGTAGCATCGTGGGAGGATGAGGGGTTACGCTCTACCCAGCTTCGCGCACCTGGTCCTCGAGGCCCTGTTCGCGGACCTTGCGGTAGAGGGTGGAGCGGCCGATGCCGAGGCGGCGGGCGACTTCGCTCATGTGGCCGGCGTAGATCTCGATCGCCAGCTGGATCAGGTCGCGCTCGATCTCCTCGAGCGTGCGCAGATGGCCGCGGTCGTCGAGGATCTGCACCGGCGAGTTCTTCTGCAGGTCGGCGGCAAGATCGGCCACGCTGGTCGGCGCGGCGCCGGCGGACGGGATCGGCGAGGCGGCCAGCGCCGTCTCGGCCGACGGAGGCAGAGCGAGGCCCGAGATGGCCGGGAAGTCGTGCGGCTGCAGGAAGGGCGCGTCGGCCAGGATGATGGCGCGATAGACCGCGTTCTCCAGCTGGCGAACGTTGCCGGGCCAGTCGAAGGCGGTCAGCAGCGCCAGGGTCTCACCGGAGGCGCCGGCGACCCGGCGGCCTTCTTCGAGGTTGAAGCGACGGATGAACGTCTCGGTCAGCGCCGGGATGTCCTCGCGGCGATCGCGCAGCGCCGGCGCCTCGATCGGATAGACGTTGAGGCGATAGAACAGGTCCTCGCGGAAGCGTCCCTCGGCGACGCCCTGCGACAGGTCGCGGTTGGTGGCCGACAGGATGCGTACGTCGACCTTGACCGGCCGTTTCGAGCCGACCGGATCGATCTCGCTTTCCTGCAAGGCGCGCAGCAGCTTGACCTGCACGTCGAGCGGCAACTCGCCGACTTCGTCGAGGAACAGGGTGCCGCCGCTGGCCTCCTGGAACTTGCCGAGGTGCTTCTCGCTCGCGCCGGTGAAGCTGCCCTTCTCGTGGCCGAACAGGATCGACTCGACCAGGTTCTCGGGGATGGCGCCGCAGTTGACCGCCACGAACGGGCGCCCGCCGCGCTCGGAACAGCCGTGCACGGCCCGGGCGATCACTTCCTTGCCCGCGCCGCTTTCGCCGGTAATCAGCACCGGGATCGACGACTTGGCGGCCCGCTCGCCGAGGCGTTTGACCATCTGCATGGCGGGACCGGAGCCGATCAGATCCTCGAAGGTGGTCTTGCCGCCCGCGTGCTTCTTCAGCCGGTCGACCTCGACGCGGAAGGCGCCCAGCGAAAGGGCGTTGCCGATCGAGACGATCACACGCTCGGGGCTGGCGGGCTTGACCATGAAGTCGCAGGCGCCGGCCCGCATGGCGGAGACCACGGTGTCGATGCCGCCTGTCGCCGTCACCACGATCACCGGCTGGGTGAAGCCGCGCTGGCGCATGTCCGCCAGCGTCTCCTGGCCACTCATGCCGGGCATGTTGAGGTCGAGCAGCACCACGTCGGCCGCCGCGCCGGACGCCAGCTGGTCCAGCGCCGCCCGGCCGCTGTCGGCATGGGCGACGCGGAACCCTTCGCGTTCCAGCACCGCCTGGCTCAGCCGCCGTTGCGTCGGATCGTCGTCAACGACGAGGACCGTTTTATTCATACGAAAACACCCAACCAAATGCGCCGCGCCATCGAGGGCCCGACTTATGTTCTGTGCCTTCCTGATACAGGCGCTGGGTAAAGGCGGAGTTTCGCATACCTAAGCGTGGGGTTAACGATGCGGGTTAACGCCGCCTTCGCCTCGCCGCGATTTTCGCGCTAAAGCCGGCCCATGAACGCCCCTGTTAAGCCGCCCGCGAACGCCCTTCCCGAATGGCGTCTCGACGACCTTTACGCCGGCCGCGACGACCCGGCGATCGAGCGCGACCTGGAAGCGGCCGCACGGGTCAACCGCGCGTTGGCGGCGCTGAAGGGCGCCTTTGTCGCGGCCAGGGCCGATGCGGCAAAGCTGGGCGCCCTGATCGACCAGGGGATCGGCCTTTATCAGACGGCGACCGACCAGCTCTGGGGCGTCGGCGCCTATGCCGGGCTTGCCGCCTCGACGGCGCGTGACGATCCGGCCTGGGCCAGGTTCGAGGGCGACATCCGCACCCGTTCCTCGCAGATCGCCGCGGACAGCCTGTTCTTCACCCTCGAACTCAACGCGCTGGAGGACGCCGAGATCGAGGCGGCGCTGCAAGCTCATCCCGCGGCGGCGCGCTGGCGGCCATGGCTGCGGCGGGTGCGCCTCTCGCGGCCGCACGAGCTGAGCCACGATCTCGAGCGCCTGCTGCTCGACCGCGGACCGGCGGTGGCCAACTGGGTGCGGCTCTACGACGATACCCTGGCGACGCTGACGATCCGCTCGGGCCACGAGGGCCTGACCCTGGCCGAGGCGCTGAACCGCCTGTCGGACGCCGACGCGGCCCGGCGCAAATCCGCCGCCCAGGGTCTGGCCCGCGCGCTCGAAGCCAAGAGCGGGACGCTGACACTGGCCTTTAACACCCTGGCGTTCGAGAAGCAGGTCGAGGACCGCTGGCGTCATTATGCGACCCCGGCCGCCAGCCGACACGTCGCCAACGAGGTCGACGCCGAGGCGGTGGCTGCGCTCGAGGCGGCGGTGGTGGCCAGCTACCCGCGGCTCTCGCACCGCTACTACGCGCTGAAGGCCAATCTAATGGGTCGAAAGCGGCTCGATCACTGGGATCGCAACGCCCCGCTGTCCTCGGCGATCCCGCGCCGCTACGGCTGGGCTGAGGCGCGGCAGATGGTGCTGGAGAGCTTCGAAGCGCTCGCGCCGCGGTTCGCGACCACGGCGGCGCGCTTCTTCGATGAGCCCTGGATCGACGCCGCGCCGCGCCCGGGCAAACAGTCCGGCGCCTACTCACACCCGGTGACCTCGCAGCGCCATCCGTACGTGTTCCTCAACTTCATGGGCGAGCGGCGCGACGTGCTGACCCTGGCCCACGAACTCGGCCATGCCGTCCACCAGTCCTTGGCGGCGCCGCAGGGCACCTTGCTGGCCGACACGCCGCTGACGCTGGCCGAGACCGCGTCGATCTTCGGCGAGGGCCTGGTGTTCGAACGCCTTCTGGCGGACGCCAAGGGGCTGGAGCGGCGCGACCTGCTGGCCGGCAAGATCGAAGATGCGCTCAACACCGTGGTGCGCCAGATCGCCTTCCACCGCTTCGAGACCCGGTTCCACGACGCCAGGGCCCGGGGCGAGCTCTCCGCCGCTCAGATCGGCGAGACCTGGCTGGAGGTGATGGGTGAGAGCCTTGGCCCGGCGGTGAGGCTCAACCGGGGCTACGAGGTGTACTGGTCGTACGTCAGCCACTTCGTGCACGCGCCGTTCTACGTCTACGCCTACGCCTTCGGGAACCTCCTGGTAGAGGCGCTGATGGAGGCGCGGCGGCGCAACCCCGACGGGTTCACGCCGCTCTACGAACAGCTCCTGGCCGCCGGCGGCGCCCGCACCTACGTTGAAGCGCTGGCGCCGTTCGGCCTCGACCCGCGCGACCCGGCCTTCTGGTCCGGCGGCTGCGCGCGGCTGGAGCGGCTGGTCGACGAGTTCGAGGCGCTGGTTTGAATCCCAGGCGGCGTTCCCCCCTCCGTCGCGCTTCGCAAGGCTCGCGCCTTGCTCGCCCGCGACAACTCCCCCCACTGGCGTGGGGTGAGGAGCAGACGCTCTTCTCCCCGCTGGCGGGGGGAAGTGTCGCAAGCGAGGGAGCGTCAGCGACCGATGCGCGACGATGGGGGGATGGCCGCCATGCCCACTGATCCCGAACGTGATCGCCTGTCCGGCCGCGTGGCGCGGTTCGCGCGTGTCGGCGTCGGCGCGGCGGGGGCCGCAGCGGCGATCGGGGCCAATGCGCTGCGCGGCGGCGGCGACCAGGACGCGCGCAACGCCCGGGCGGTGAAGGAGGCGCTGGGGCGGCTCAAGGGTCCGCTGATGAAGGTGGCGCAGATGGCGACCACGGTGCCGGACCTGCTGCCGCCGGAGTTCGCCGAGGAGCTGGCCAAGCTGCAGGCGAACGCGCCGCCGATGGCCGCCTCGTTCGTGCGCCGGAGAATGGCCGCAGAACTGGGATTGGATTGGCAGGCCCGCTTCGCCAGCTTCGACCTGACCCCGGCCGCGGCCGCCTCGCTCGGCCAGGTGCACCGCGCCGTCGCACTGGATGGCCGATCGCTGGCGGTGAAGCTGCAGTACCCGGACATGCAGAGCGCGGTGGAAACCGACCTGTCGCAGATGCGCACGGTGATGGCGATCGGCCGTCAGCTGTTCGGCTCGGTCGACACCCGCGAGATCGCCGCCGAGATCAGCGAGCGCATCCGCGAGGAACTCGACTACGAGCGCGAGGCCAAGTCCATGGCCCTCTACGGCGGCTTCTTCGCCGGGCGCGACGACATCTCCGCCCCCGAACCGCTGGCCGAGTTGTCCACCGGCCGGCTCTTGACCATGACCTGGCTTGAAGGCCGCGGCCTCCTGGACTTCACCGAGAGCGACCAGGAGACCCGCAACCGCATCGCCCGGCTGCTGTTCGAGGCCTGGTGGACGCCGCTGATCCGCATCGGCGTGATCCACGGCGACCCGCACCTCGGCAACTACACCTTCGCCGGCGAGGCGGCGCGGCTGAACCTGCTGGATTTCGGCTGCATCCGCATTTTCCCGCCGAGTTTCGTCGACGGCGTGCTGCGGCTCTACCGCGCGCTGATCGCCGACGACCACGAGGCCCAGGCCGAGGCCTACCGGGTCTGGGGCTTCAAGGGGCTCAGTCGCGAGCTGATCGACACCTTGAACATCTGGGCCCGCTTCATCTACGGCCCCCTGCTCGACGACCGCGTTCGCACCGTCGCCGACGGGGTCAGCCCCGGCGCCTACGGCCGGCGCGAGGCGTTCCAGGTCAAGCAGGCGCTGGACAAGCAGGGCCCGGTCACCATCCCGCGCGAGTTCGTGTTCATGGAGCGCGCCGCCATCGGGCTCGGCGCCGCGTTCCTGCGGCTGGGCGCGGCGATGAACTGGCGCCAGGTGTTCGAGGCGACGCTGGAGGGCTTCACCGAAACGGCGCTGGCGCAGCGGCAGGCGGCGGCGCTGGCGGCGGTGGGATTGGTCTAGCTGGGCGGCGGCGTCCTAGCCGCCGGAGTGCTGCGGGATCGTTTCAGCCCACCCGCTCAGGGTGTCCGCGAACAGTTTGGGATCCTGGCCGTGCATCGAGTGGCCCATCTGCGGGAACGAGCGGTAGTCGAACGGCTGGCCGGCTTCCTCGATGATCGCCCGGACCCGTCCGGCCTGCAGATCCGAGATGGCGCCCATGACGAACCCCGTCGTCTCGTCCACGTGGCGGAAGTGGTGGGTGAAGAGCACCGGAACCTTCACGGCCTTCAGCATCCGCGCATGGTCGCAGCTCGCCGCGACGGTTCCGGTCCAAAAGGCGCGTCCCCACTCCGGGTCGTACTCTTTCAGGTTCTGCGGCGGCTCTTCGGGCGGGCGAAAGTTCGCCATCCACGGCGGCAACTCGCTTGCGGCGTTCGCGGCCATGCCGGCCCAGTTCCCCACGCTCCACTGGTCGCCGAGGTACTTCGACCACATCGCAAACATCGGCCCGATCGATTGCCGGATCGAGTGTCCGTAGGCCGGGGTGGTCTCGGAGCCGAATAGCGGCGGGTCCTCGTAGTGGGCCGCGCGGATCAGGCCCGGCGGCGCATAGGCCGACAGCCAGGCCGACAGCACCCCGCCCGACGACAGGCCGCTGACGATCGCGGGCCGGCCGATCACGCCCTGGATCAGACGCACCAGGTCATTGCCCATGTTGTCGAGCGTATACCGTCCGGGCGTGCGACCGGATCGGCCCTGGCCGCGCAGATCGACCGCGAAGATCTGGAACCGGTCCTGCAGCAGGTCCATCGCCGCTTCGTAGCCCCACCAGGACTCGGTCTGGCCGGGCACGAGCAGCAGGGCCGGCTTCGAGGCGTCGCCGGCCGTCGCGTAGTTCAGCCGCACCTCGCCGGTGTCGAACAGCTGCTCGGGGTATTTGTGGGCGACATAGGTCTCGTCGGGATTGTGCGGTCCGTAGCGGCCAACCATCAGGCGGCCCCCTCTTTCTGTGGTTGGGGTATCCGCGCCAGGCGGGGAAAGACGCGCTCGGCGTTGTCGCGGGCGATGGCTCGCGCTTCGCTCTCGCTGAGGTCGTTGGCCTGAGTCAGCTGGTGGAGGTTCCGGGCGACGCCGGCTTCGGGCGTGAAGGGCCAGTCGCTGCCGAACAGGATCTGGGTGATCGGGGCGATCCGCCGAAGCGCGGCGAACGGAACCGGGTGCGCGGAGAGCGCGACGTCGTAGTAGAGCCGCGCCAGCGTCTCGAACACTTCCGCCTCCGAGGCGGGTCGCGGCTCGATGAAGGGCAGGCCCGCGAACGCGGCGATGCGCGCGATGAGCGCCGGCAACGCCGCGCCGCCGTGCGGGACGATCACCTTGATATCGGGATTGGTCTGCAGCCCGCGCGAGTAGAGCAAGTCGACGATGGTGCGCGTCGTGTCGAGGGGGAATTCCAGGAGCGGCGCCGGGCGGCCAAGGCCGAGCGCCTCGAAGCAGGCGGGGCTGGTGGGATGCAGGAACAGCGTCGCCTTGCGCCGGTTCAACTCCGCGAGGATAGGGGCGAACGCGGGCGAGCCGAGGTAGATCCCGTCGGTGTTTGTCTGCAGGACGACGCCGTCGACGCCGAGCCGGTCGAAGGCGCGCCTGATCTCGGCCAGCGAGGCCTCGACATCGGGCATCGGCAGGGTGGCGAAATAGCCGAACCGGCCAGGATGGGCTCCCATCAGCTCGGCGCCGACGTCGTTCACCTCGCGAACCAGCTTGGGCCGCTCCGCCGGCGGCAGGAAATGCGCTGACGGCGACGAGAGCGAGACCATCGCGGTGGCGATCTCCTGGCGGTCCATCATTTCGATGGCTGCGGCGGCGCTCCACTTGGGAACCGGAAAGCCCCCGTCGAGGGTCGAGAGGCCGGCGCGATCCAGCGCCTGGGCGTAGACCTCCGGCAGGAAATGGGCGTGCACGTCGATCCGCCCGCAGGCGCACCCACCGCCGCCTTCGTCGTTGGTCATGGGCCTTCGCGGCCGCGGCCGCGCCTTTTGACGATCAAGTCATCTAATGTTGATCTCGCCGACACGTCAACCGACCTTGCCTTCTGCACGGCAATCGTTCACTATCTGACTAAATCGTCAACTAAGAGCCTGCCCGTGAGCACCATCCGGATCGAAGACGTCGCCTTCGTGCGCTTCCGGGCCCCGGACCTGGGCGAGATGCGCGGCTTTCTTGAAGACTTCGGCTTGGTGATGGTCGAGGCGACGACGACGCGGCTCGTGGCGCGCGGCGCCGGATCATCGCCCGTCGCTCACGTGACCGAGCTCGGCGACGCCGGCTTCGCGGGCGTGACGTTCCGGGCCGAGAGCCTGGCCGACCTGCAGCGGCTTGCGGAAGCGGAAGGCGCTGCCGTCGAGGTTCTGGACCTGCCCGGCGGCGGCAGCGTGGTCACGCTGGCGGATCCTGACGGCCACCGCGTCGACGTCGTCGCCGGACAGTCGGCGGCCGATCCGTTGCCTGTCGCCGAGGCGCAGGCCTGGAACCGTCTTGGCGCTCACGAGCGGCTGCGGGCGACCAAGCGCATCGCCGCCGGGGCCGCCAGCGTCGTCCGGCTCGGGCACGTTGTGCTCAACGTCTCCAACTTCCGCGCCTCGGAACAGTGGTACAAGGAGCGCCTCGGCTTCATCACCTCGGACGAGATCAGGCTCTCGCCGGAATTCGCGCTCGGCGCGTTCCTGCGCTGCGACCGCGGCGATCAGCCAACCGACCACCACACCCTGTTCCTGATGCAGGGCCGCAAAGGGCCGGGCTTCAATCACGCGGCTTACGAGGTTGCGGATCTGGACGACCTGATGCGCGGCCACCAGCGGCTGCAGGACGCCGGCCGCCACGCGGAATGGGGCGTGGGGCGCCACATCCTGGGCAGCCAGGTGTTCGACTACTGGCGCGATCCCTGGGGCCACACGCTGGAACACTGGACCGACGGCGATCTGTTCACCGCGGTCGACGGTTCGAATATCGCCACCGTGCAGGACCTGCTGGGTGTCCAGTGGGGACCTGCGCCGCCGCCAACGATGGGCTGAAGGACCAACCATGAAGCTTGCGACATTCGACACCGGCGCCGGCCCGCAGCTGGGCGTCGTAACCGGAGATCGGATCGTTCCGCTCCTGCACGCCGCGCCCGGCCTGCCCGGCGAGATGATCGGGCTCATTTCGGTGTGGCCGACGGCGGAGCGCGACGTGCGCCGCATCGCCGAAGCCGGCGCGGGCGCCTTGCCGCTCGATCAGGTGCGGCTGCTGGCCCCGATCCGCCGGCCCGGCAAGATCATGGCGATCGGGTTGAACTACGCCGACCATATCGCCGAGAGCAACATGGGGACGCCCGAGCACCAGATCTGGTTCTCCAAGGCGCCGACCGCCGCCAACGGGCCAAACGACCCCATCCAGGTGCCGAAGGTCTCCCAGGCGCTGGACTACGAGGCCGAGCTGGTCGCCGTGGTCGGCAAAGGCGGGCGCCACATCGCCAAGGCGGCCGCCGCGGGCGCCGTCTTCGGCTACTGCTGCGGCAACGACGCCACCGAGCGCGCCTGGCAGCACCGCACGACCCAGTGGGTGCTCGGCAAATCGTTCGACACGCACGCCCCGTTCGGGCCTTGGATCACGACGGCGGACGAGGTCGCCGACCCGCACGCGCTTTCGATCCGCTGCCTGGTCAACGGCGAGATACGGCAGGATTCCAACACGCGCCATCTCGTCTTCAACGTCTGGGATCAGATCGAGCACCTGAGCCAGGCCATGACGCTGGAGCCCGGCGACCTGATCTTCACCGGCACGCCGGGCGGCATCGGCGCGGCGATGAACCCGAGGCGGTTCCTGAAAGACGGCGACCGCGTCCGGGTTGAGATCGAGGGTCTGGGGGCGCTCGACAACCCCTGCGCCAACGAGATCTGAGGTGAGCGCCTTCGACTGCGACGTCCTGGTGGTCGGCCTGGGGCCGGTCGGGTCGGCGCTCACGGCTCTGCTCGCCGACCGCGGCGTGCGGGTGATCGCTCTCGACAAGGACGCGGCGCCTTATCCCCTGCCGCGCGCGGTGCACTTCGACCACGAGATCATGCGGATCTTCCAGCAGCTGGGCCTCGCCGAACAGATGCGGCGGTGCGCCCGCGACCTGCCGGACTACGAGTTCCGCGCGGCCGACGGCGGTGTGCTCATGAACCTGCGGCCACCACGCGAGACCCCCTCCGGCTGGGGCGGCGGCTACATGTTTCACCAGCCGAGCCTGGAGCGGGTGCTGCGCAAGCGGCTGGAGGTCCTGCCGAACGCCGAGCTTCGGCTTGGCCAGCGGTTCGACTCGGTGGTCCAGGACGCCGGCGGCGTGACGGCAAACGTGACGACGCCGACCGGCGCCGAGGCCGTCCGCGCGCGGTATCTGGTCGGCTGCGACGGCGCTTCGAGCCTGGTGCGCGACGCCATCGGCGGCGGCCTGTTCGACTACCAGTTCGACGAACCTTGGCTCGTGGTCGACGTGAAGGTCGGGGCGGGCTGCCAACTTCCCGCCGTCAACATCCAGCTCTGCGATCCCGCCCGCCCGACCACCTGTGTGCTGAGCGGGCCCGGGCGACATCGCTGGGAGTTCATGCTGCTCCCCGGCGAGACGGCGGAGGCGATGATGGACGATGCGGTGGTCCTGGACCTGATCCGCCCCTGGGACTGCGGACCGGTGGAGATCGAGCGCAGGGCCGTCTATCGCTTCCACGGCCTGGTCGCGAACCGCTGGCGCGCCAGCCGTGTGATGATCGCCGGTGACGCCGCGCATCAGACGCCGCCGTTCGCCGGGCAGGGCATGTGCGCCGGGATCCGGGATACGGCCAACCTTGCCTGGAAGCTCGACGCGGTGCTTCGCGGCAGGGCGGCGGACACGCTGCTGGACAGCTACCAGGCCGAGCGCGAACCGCACGTCCGGTCGGCGATCGAACTGGCGATCGGCATGGGCCGGGTGGTTTGCACGCTCGACCCCAAGGCCGCGGCCGAACGCGACGCCGCGATGCTGGCGGCGCAGGCCGGCGGCGCGCCGGCGCTGCCCCGGATGCAACCAGCGCCGTTCGCGTGCGGCTGCGTGCTGGCGGGAAGCGCCGGCGCAGGGGAGCCGTTTCCACAGCCGACGGCCGGCGCGGATTCGGCGCGTCTGCGGATGGATGACCGGCTGGGCGACCAGGCCTGCCTCATCGCCCGCGCATCCATCGCCGGCGCGGCGGCCGGGGTGCGGCTGCTGGACGTCGACGCCGAGGACCTGGCGCCGTTCCGCCCCGCGTTGCTGGCCTGGTTGGATCAGCACCAGGCTGAAGCCGTGCTGGTCCGCCCGGATCGATATGTGTTCGGCGCCGGCGCGCCTGGCGTGCTGCTCGGCGCCTGGGAAGAGAGCCTCAATCCGCGGGCCACAGCGCTCGCGGCGAGCGCGGGGTCGCTGGGATGATGACCGCGGCGCCCGCCAACCCCCGAGCCGCGCGGACCAAGGCGGCGCTGATGGCCGCGGGACGTCGACTGTTCAGCCAGCACCCGATCGACGCGGTGACCGTCGACGACATCGTGCAGGCGGCCGAGGTGGGCAAGGGCAGCTTCTACAACCACTTCACCGATCGCGAGGCGCTGGCCCGGGCGATCTCGGCGCAGATCCGGGCCAGCATCGAGAGCGCGGTCGCCCAGGCGAACGCCAACGTCGACGATCCGGCGCGCCGCCTGGCGCGGGCGGTCTGCACCTACCTGCGCTACGCCCTGGACGAGCCGGAGCAGGCCGGGGTTCTCGTCCATATCCACGCCGGCCACACGTCCCTGACCGCGCCGCTGAACCGCGGCCTGGTCGAGGACCTGGAGACCGGCCTGGCGAACGGTCGGTTTGACGTCGCCACGGTGGAGTCCGGCGTCCTCTACGTGCTCGGGGTCACGCAGCTCGCCCTGGTGCGCGTCGTCCAGGAGCCGAACCAGGCTTTCGCGATCTCGTTGTCGCAGCAGGTGTGCGCGCTCGTGCTCAGGGGGCTCGGAATCCGGGCCGCCGAGGCCGACCAGATCGCCGCCCAGGCCAGCGACGGGATCGTCCGGAAGAACGCGTGGGGATTGGCGTCCGCGAACTGACGCCGCCCGAGCGGGGGCTAACCCCGCACCGCGGTGATCTCGACCCCTGCCGCGGCCGCGTCGGGCTGCAAGGCGGAGGGTTTTTCCACCCGGATGCGGGCGCGGGTGACCTTCGGCTCTTCCAGGCAGGCGTCGGCGAGGTGGTGGGCGAAGGTCTCGACCAGGCCGCGGTGGCCCTCGGCGGCGACCTGGCGGGCCTTGGCGGCGATGATCTCGTAGTTGACCGTCTCGGAGAGCGCGTTCCAGTTGGTCACGGCGACATCCAGCTCGACGTCGACCACCAGGGTCTGGGCGCGGCCCTTCTCGTGCTTGTAGACCCCGATCTGCGCCTCGACCGTCAGGCCGCGCACGAACACCTTGGTGATGACGATGCGCGAGGCGCCCGGAGTCGCATCGGGCGTTGGGTCGGGCGAGGGCTGCGGCGAAGGCATGGACGTATCGCGCCTCCTCAGGGGTCGATGATGTCGGGCGTCTTCCACGACAGGTGCTGGCCGCCGTCGACGGCGATCATCTGGCCCGTCACCGAGGGAGCGTCAATGAGGTAGGCCAGCGCCTGGCCGATCTCGTGCGGCGTCGCGCCGTGGCCAAGGATCACCGCGCCGGTCTCGGCGTCGAACGCCGCCTGCGACTGGTGGATCGAGGCCAGGGTGGGGCCGGGCGCGATGGCGTTGACGCGGATGCGCGGCGCCAGGCCCTGGGCCATCATCTGGGTCGCGGCCCAGAGCGCGGCCTTGCTGACCGCATAGCTGAAGAACTGCGGCGTCGGGCGCAGCACCCGTTGGTCGATGATGTTGACGATCAGGCCCGGACGGTCGGCGGGCAGGGCGGCGGCGAAGGCCTGGCTGAGCAGCACTGGGGCGCGCAGGTTGGTGGCGATGGCAGCGTCCCAGCTCAGCGGGGTCACGCTCTGGATGCGGTCGTCCTCGAACAGGGAGGCGCAGTTGACCAGCAGGGTGAGCGGCCCCGGGGCCGCGCCGACGAGCTGCTCGAAGGCGTCTCCGGCAAGATCGCTGCTGGCGGCGACCGCCGCACGGCCGAGCGCCTCGACCTGGCGGACGGTCTCGGCGGCGTCGTCGTCCGAGTGGCGATGATGCACCACGACGTCGTAGCCCGCGCGCGCCGCGGTCAGCGCCAGTGTCCGCCCGATCCGCCGCGCGGCGCCGGTGACGAGCGCCCAGCCGCGGTCAGTCATCGCCCGGCGTCAGTCGAAATGGCCGAACTCGACGCGATTGAGGACGCCGATGCCGACGACGAACGCGACGATCAGTCCAATGGCCCACCAGCCCATGAGTGCTCCTTCGAGATACGTCGCGGAGATCACCCGTTGCGGGCCGGCCGTCAAGCGCAGTCCCGCTCGATTGCGAGGGCGCGCGACCCGCCGAAGCTCGTGCTTCGCGGCGGCGGCGAACCGGCGTAGGACCGCCGCCATGCCCTGGCGGCGCCTCCTCCAGCCTATCGTATGGCCGCTCTACCAAGTCTACTCGCGCCTGGTCCGCGGGGTGACGCTGGGCGTGCGCGGCCTGGTGCTGAACCAGGCCGGCGAAGTGCTGCTGGTCGAGCACACCTACATGCCCGGCTGGTACCTCCCCGGCGGCGGGGTGGAGCGCGGTGAGACCACCGAGCACGCCGTGATCCGCGAGCTGCAGGAGGAGGCGGGCGTCAGGGTCATCGGCCGCCCGCAGCTGGTCACCGTCCACGCCAACCACCGCATCTTCCGCGGCGACCACGTGCTGCTCTACCGCGTCGACCACTGGGCGCCTTGCGCAGCGTCGCAGCAGGGGGAGATCAAGGCGGTGGCTTGGTTCGCCCCGGACCAGCTTCCGCACGACATCAGCCCCGGTTCGCGGCGGCGAATCGTCGAGGCGTTGGGGGATGAGGAAGCTTCGCTGCACTGGTGATGCGCGAATCTGTCGCGAGTCCCCTTCCAGTCTGAACTGCGATCACTAATATGCGCCGCCTGCGAGACCCCTGTGGATAACCGGTGGGGCTCGGGTGGGACGAGGCCAAGGAGCACGGCATGCGCGAATACATGAAATTCTACATCGACGGTAAGTGGGTCGACCCGGTCACGCCCAAGAGCCTCGACGTGATCAATCCGGCGACCGAGGAGGTCTGCGGCCACATCTCCGCCGGCTCCGCCGCCGACGTGGACAAGGCCGTCGCCGCCGCGAGGAAGGCGTTCGAGACCTATTCCAAGACCAGCCGCGAGGAGCGCATCGAGCTGCTGCAGCGCGTGCTGGCCGAGTACCAGAAGCGCTTCGGCGACACCGCCAACGCCATCACCGAGGAAATGGGCGCCCCTGCCAGCCTGGCCCAGCGCGCCCAGGCTCCGATCGGCATGGTGCACATCTCCACCGGCATCGAGGTGCTGAAGAACTTCAAGTTCGAGGAAGATCGCGGCGGCACCCGGATCGTCAAGGAGCCGATCGGCGTCTGCGGCCTGATCACGCCCTGGAACTGGCCGATCAACCAGATCGCCTGCAAGGTCGTGCCCGCGCTCGCCACCGGCTGCACCATGGTGCTGAAGCCGTCGGAAGAGGCGCCGTTCAGCGCCTACATCTGGTGCGAGATCATGGACGCGGCGGGCGTGCCGGCCGGCGTCTTCAACATGGTCAACGGCACCGGCCCCGAAGTGGGCGCCGCGATCTCCGGCCATCCGGGGATCGACATGGTCTCGTTCACCGGCTCGACCCGCGCCGGCGTCGAGGTCGCGCGTAACGCGGCGGCCACGGTCAAGCGCGTCGCCCAGGAGCTGGGCGGCAAGAGCCCGAACATCATCCTCGAAGACGCCGACATGAAGACCGCCGTCGGCGGCGGCGTCGCATCGGTGATGAACAACTCCGGCCAGTCCTGCAATGCGCCCACCCGCATGCTGGTGCCGTCGGGCAAGATGGACGAGGCCATCGTCATCGCCAAGGCGGCGGCCGAGCAGATCACCGTCGGCGATCCGAACGGCAACGCCACGATCGGCCCGGTGGTCAACAAGACCCAGTGGGAGAAGATCCAGCGCCTGATCAAGGCCGGCATCGCCGAGGGCGCCACCCTCGTCACCGGCGGCCCCGATCGTCCGGAAGGCCTGGAGAAGGGCTTCTATGTGAAGCCGACCGTGTTCGCCAACGTCACCAACGACATGACCATCGCCAAGGAAGAGATCTTCGGCCCGGTGGTCTCGATCATGGGTTACAAGTCGGTCGACGAGGCGGTGAAGATCGGCAACGACACCGAGTACGGCCTCGCCGCCTACATCTCGGGCACCGACCAGAAGAAGATCCACGAAGTGGCCGCGCAGCTGCGCGCCGGCCAGGTCTCGATCAACGGCGGCGGCGGGATGGATCCGACGGCGCCCTTCGGCGGCTACAAGATGAGCGGCAACGGGCGCGAGTGGGGCGACTATGGCTTCCACGAGTATCTCGAAACCAAGGCCATGCTGGGCTACACGCCGAAGCAAGCGGCGGAGTAGCTACCGCACCTCTCCCTTCCCCCTTGCGGGGAAGGGTCGGGGATGGGGGTGTCAGCTCGGTGCAGCCAATCGAGCGTTGGCGGCTGACATCCAGCTTGCACCCCCGCCCCTAACCCTCCCCGCAAGGGGGAGGGGGACTAGGTTGGCTCTTCGACCCGGCTCCGCTGCGCGAGCGCCAGCAGCCAGCCGCCGGCCAGCGCGGTCACCACCGACGCGATCAGGATCGCCGTGCGGACGGCCGGCGTCGCCGCGCCGCCGATGCCGGCGATGTAGTAGCTGACCGTGCCGCCGGCGCCGCAGAGCAGGGCGACGCCGAGCAGCTCCAGCCATTTGGCGCCGGTGGGCCGCCGCGCCAGCTTCAGGCCGATGGCCGCCGCGCAGGCGGTGAAGACGCCGAGCGGCTTTGCGACCATCAGCGCCAGCATCACGCCCAGCGGCGCCGCCTGGCCGAGTTCGCCCAGCCGCACGTCGCGGAAGGCGACGCCGACCACGGTGAACACGAACACCGGCCGCACCGCGAAGGCGACATAGCCGTGCAAGCTCTCCATCACGTAGCGCAGCATGCTGTCCTGCCCCGGCCGCCGGGCGCCCACCGGCACGGTCAGGGCGCTGGCGAGGCCCGCCAGGGCGGTGTCCAGGCCGGACTTCAGCACGAAGCCCCAGACCAGGGTGAAGCCGGCGGCGTAGAACAGGAACGGCGCCTTGCGCCAGCGCGCCAGCAGGGTCAGCAGGACGAGCACGCTCGCCGCCCCGACCAGCATGCCGTCGTCGAGGGCGCTGTCGTCCAGAATCGCGGTCAGCACCGTGGCGGCAAGGTTGCCGACGATCGCCACGCTCATCAGCAGCACCCGCAGCGAATGGGCCAGGCGCGGGCCGGCGAGGCTGAAGGCGGTCAGCGCCGCCGCGCCGTCGGTGGCGCAGCCGATCGCCCAACCAGACGGGTCGTCCCGGTTCAGCGCCACGTAGATCGCCGCCGGCAGCGCCAGGCCCCCGACCACCGCCGCGGCGGGAAGCGCGAGGCGGCGCAGATTGGAAAGCTCGCCCCGCAGCAGCTCGAACTTCAGCTCCATGCCGAGCACAAAGAAGAACACCGGCATCAGCAGCACCCGCACCCAGCCGGCCAGGCTCAGCGTCTGGTCGAGGTCGCCGATGCGGACCGGGACCGGCGCGGCGAGCAGGGCGAAGTAGTCGCCGCCCAGCCGGGAGTTGGCGACGCCGACCGCCGCCAGCGCCGCCGCCGCCAGGACGAGGCCGGAGCCGGATTCGGTCTTCAGGTAGTCCAGCGTCAGGCGGCGCATGCGGCGGGGTTAACACGGCGCGGCGGCGAAGCGGAGGCTTGCGGCGCCGGCCTCGACGTCGCATGTGGCCGCGATGCCCTTGTCGCCGGCCTATCAGCCCGATCCGCAGTTCCCGACGCTGGGGCCGGAGTTCGCCGACCCGGTGAAGGCGGCCGAGTTCCCGGCGACGATCCTGCGCCTTCGCAACGACCGCGCAGCGGCCACGGTCGGCCTCCAGACCCTGACCGACGCCGAATGGATCGCCCACTTCGGCCGCTTCGAGCCGCTGCCGGGCAACCTGAGAGAGCCGCTGGCGCTGCGCTACCACGGCCACCAGTTCCGCTCTTACAACCCCGAGATCGGCGATGGCCGCGGCTTCCTGTTCGCCCAGCTGCGTGAGGCCGGGACCGGCCGTCTGCTCGATCTCGGCACCAAGGGTTCGGGCCAGACGCCCTACTCGCGCTTCGGCGACGGTCGGCTGACGCTGAAGGGCGGCGTGCGCGAAGTGCTGGCGACGGCGATGCTGGAGGCGCTGGGCGTGCCGACCTCGCGCAGCTTCTCGCTGATCGAGACGGGCGAGAACCTGCAGCGCAACGACGAGCCCAGCCCGACCCGATCGGCGGTGCTGACCCGGCTGTCGCACAGCCACATCCGCTTCGGCACGTTCCAGCGCCACGCCTTCTTCGACCGCGCCGACCTGATCGGCGAGCTGGTCGACTACTCGGTGGCGACCTACTACCCGGGCCTCGGCAACGCGCCGGACAAGCCCCTGGCGCTGTTCCAGGCCGTGCTGGCGCGCTCGGCCGAGCTGGTGGGCCGCTGGATGGCCGCCGGCTTCGTTCACGGCGTGCTCAACACCGACAACATGAACCTCACCGGCGAGAGCTTCGACTACGGTCCCTACCGCTTCCTGCCGCGCAACGATCCCAACTTCACCGCCGCCTATTTCGACGAGACCGGGCTCTACGCGTTCGGCCGCCAGCCGGAGGCAGTGTTCTGGAACCTGCGTCAGCTCGCCGGGTCGCTGACCCTGGTGACCGACGCCGACCCGCTGGTGGCGGCGATCAACGGCTTCTCCGCCGCCTACCGCGCGGCGCTGTCCGCCAGCATGCTGCGGCGGCTGGGCCTCGCCTCCCGCGGCGCCGACGAGGACATCGATCTTGTCAACGCCGCCTTCAAGGCCCTGGCTGAGGGCGGCGAGGCGCTGCGGTGGGAGCCGTTCTTCTTCGACTGGTTCGGCGGCCTGGCGTCCGAGCGCCGCGCGCTGGCCGGCCCCCGCGCCGAGCTCTACGGGGGCGAGGCGTTCACGACGTTCCGCGCCGGGCTCGCGGCCTACGAAATGGAGCGTCCTGAGCGGCTCGCCTCGCCCTATTTCACGGCGCTGGAGCCGCAGGAACTGCTCTACGACGAGATCGAGGCGATCTGGGCGACGATCGCCGAGCGCGACGACTGGGGGACGTTCGACGACAAGCTCGCGATGATCGAAGGCGCACGACAAGGCTGGGGACTGGGCGCCTGACCGGATCGTCACCCTGGACGGCTTGCAAGTCCGATCCGGGGCCGGACACACCGGTTTCTCAGACGAGATCCAGCTCTGCGACGGCGCATCCGGCCCCGGCTCTCCCACCCGCCTTCGCGGGTGTCCGGCCGGGGTGACGAATAGCGGCGCTGCCGCCGAGGGTTGACGATTCAGGCGCGCTGCGCGAGACGCCGGACCCCTCGCAGTTCGGAGTATCCCATGCGTCTCGCCTTGCTCGCCGCGTTGTCCGCTGTCGCCCTTCTCACCGCTGGCGCCGCCGGCGCCGGGACGATCGAAGTCAAGGACGCCTGGATCCGTACGCCGCCGCCCGGCGCGCCGACCGCCGCGGGCTACGCCACCATCGTCAACCACGGCATCAGCTCCGACCGGCTGATCGGCGCCAGCACTCGCGCTGCGACGGGCGCCCAGTTGCACCAGATGTCGACGGCCGGTGGGATCATGCGTATGCGGCCGATGACCGGCGGCGCGCCCATCGGCGCCTCGGCCAGCCTGAAACTCAGCCCCAGCGGCGATCACCTGATGCTGATCGGCCTCAAGAGCCCGCTGAAGGCCGGCGCGCACGTGAAGATCACCCTGCAGTTCCAGCGCGCCGGGGCGGTGGTCGGGGATTTCGTGGTCAGGGACGCTGCGCCGGCGGGCGGCATGGCGGGGATGCATATGTAGCGGCGGCGAGAGACGCCCGCCTTGACGGCGATTCATCCACGTGGGCTGCTCAACCCTGCGACGCCCTCGGCGCCGGGTCTTTGACATTGTCGATTGTTAGAAAAGCTGAGGCGGGGCCACCGTGCCGATGGGGCGGGGGACCGATATCAACGGCGCATAGCGGTTTCACGTGAAACATTGGGCGCAGAAAAACTGCAGGTTCGCGCGCAACTTCCGCGTCCGGACTCAATCGCCCGTGCCGCCGACCTAGTTCGCCGGCACCACGCTCGACATCACCGGGCCGATCTCGTCGTGCAGCACCAGGTCGGCCAGCTCGTCCTGGTCGGTGGGCTCGCGGTTGACGATCACCAGGCGCGCGCCGTTGTCCTTCGCCAGCGGCGGGAAGCCGTTGGCGGGATAGACCACCAGCGATGAACCCAGCACCAGGAACAGATCGCAGGCCAGCGCCTCGGCCTCGGCTCGCTCCATCGGCCCCAGCGGCATCGGCTGGCCGAACGAGATGGTCGCGGTCTTGACGATGCCGTCGCACGCGCGGCAGGCGGGCAGGTCGCCGGTGGCCTTGTAAAGCACCATTAGGTCGGCAAGCTCGTGGCGCAGGCCGCATTCGAGGCAGGTCGCATAGCTGGCGTTGCCGTGCAGCTCGATCACCTGATCGGCCGGCACGCCGGCGTGCTGGTGCAGGTTGTCGACGTTCTGGGTGATCACCGCGTGCGCCTTGCCGGACGCGACCAGCCGAGCGACGGCGTAGTGGCCGGCGTTAGGTTCCTTGCCGGTCCAGCCGGCGCGGCCGGAAAAGGCGCGCTCCCAGGCCTCGCGGCGCTTCGCCTCGTTGGTGACGAACTCCTGGAAGTAGATCGGGCTGATCTTGCTCCAGACCCCGCCCGGACTGCGGAAGTCAGGGATGCCTGACTCGGTGGAGATGCCCGCGCCGGTGAACACCGCCACGCGCCGGGCCCGATCGATCATTTCCCGCAATCGCTCGCGCGACATTGCGCTTCTCCAGTGGATAGCTAATGTAAACTCACCAGGGCCGGACAGACGTGGAGGACCACCACTATGACGCCTCGCAACGCGAGTGTCGCGATCATCGGCGCCGGCGACTTCATCGGCTCGGCCATCGCCGAACGGTTCGCCGCCGAGGGTTATCTGATCTACGCCGGTCGCCGCACAGCCGATAAGCTCGAGACCCTGAAGGCCAAGATCGAGGCCGCCGGCGGGCGCTGCCAGGCAAGGGGGCTCGACGCCCGGGTCGAGGAAGACATCACCGCCTTCATCGAGGAGGCCGACGCGGCCGCGCCGCTGGAAGTTTGCATCTTCAACCCCGGCGCCAACGTCAACTTCCCGCTGCTGGAAACGACCGAGCGGGTGTTCCGCAAGGTGTGGGAGCTGGCCTGCCACGGCGGCTTCCTCACCGGCCGGGAAGCGGCGCGCAGGATGCTGCCGCGCGGGACCGGCTCGATCTTCTTCACCGGCGCGACGGCGTCGTTGCGCGGCGGGGTCGGCTACGCGGCCTTCGCCAGCGCCAAGTTCGGCCTGCGCGCCGTCGCCCAGTCGATGGCGCGCGAACTGGGGCCGAAGGGCATCCACGTGGCCCACCTGATCATCGACGCCGGGGTCGACACCGCGTTCGTGCGGGAACGGATCCGGGCTCGGGGCGGCGACGACGCGGTGGAGAACATCCAGCCCGACCAGCTGATGAACCCGGCGTCGGTCGGCGAGGCCTATTGGATGCTGCACACCCAGCACCGCGACGCCTGGACTCATGAACTCGATCTGCGCCCCTATGGCGAGCGCTGGTGAGGACGTGACGATGACCGACGTGATCTTCTACTTCGACTTCGGCAGCCCCAACGCCTACCTGGCGCACAAGGTGATCCCGGAGATCGAGCAACGGACCGGGGCCAAGTTCACCTATGTGCCGGCCCTGCTCGGCGGCATCTTCAAGGCGACCGGCAACCAGTCGCCGGCGCAGGCTTTCGCGGGCATCCCCTCGAAGCTGGCCTACGAGCGCAAGGAGACCCAGCGCTTCGTGAAGCGCCACGGCGTCACGGAGTTCGCGATGAACCCGCACTTCCCGGTCAACACCCTGCAGATCATGCGCGGCGCGGTGGCGGCGCAGCAGGCGGGGGTGTTCGAGGCCTACGTCGAGGCGGTGTTCCGGGCGATGTGGGTCAAGGGCCTGAAGATGGACGACCCGGCGGTGATCAAGGCTGCACTGGACGAGGCGGGCCTGCCCACCGACCAGCTGATCGAGCTGACGGGCGACCCCGCCGTGAAGGCCAAGCTGATCGAGAACACCGAGGGCGCGGTGGCGCAGGGCGTCTTCGGCAGCCCGAGCTTCCTGGTCGGCGACGAGCTTTACTTCGGCAAGGACCGGCTGCGCGACGTCGAGGAGGCGATCGCGGCAGGCGCCCCTGCCTAAACTCTTGCGCCTCCCTGGCCTTTTGGCGCATCGGTTCGCCCGCATATTTCAACGGGAGGATCGGCATTATGGCCGAAGCTAAAGTCAATCCACACGGCGCATTGGCAGGCAAGGTCGCCATCGTCACCGGCGCCAGCCGGGGCATCGGGGAGGCGATCGCGGCGCGCCTGGCGCAGGAGGGCGCCAGGGTCGTGGCCTCGGCGCGCACGGCCGAGGAAGGCGAGAGCAAGCTTTCGGGCACGCTCACCCAGACCATTGACCGCATCACCAGGGCCGGGGGCGAGGCGCGCTTCGTCAAGGCCGACCTGGCGCTGCGCGAAGACCGCGAGCGGCTGGTCGAGACCACGGTGGCCACCTACGGCCCGGTCGATATCCTGGTGAACAACGCGGCCATCACCTACTTCATCCCGGTCGCCGACTTCCCCGAAAAGCGCTTCAAGCTGATGATGGAGGTGCAGGTCTACGCGCCGTTCCACCTCTCGCAGCTGGTGCTGCCGTCGATGAAGGAGCGCCACACCGGCTGGATCGTGAACATCTCCTCCGGCGCCGGCATCCACCCCAAGCCGCCTTATGACGCCGCGAGGTCGGGACGCGGCGGCACGGTCTACGGCATGTGCAAGGCGGCGCTGGAGCGCTTCACCACGGGCCTGGCCGCCGAGGTCGCGGCCGACGGCGTCTGCGTCAACGTGGTCTCGCCGGGCCTGGTCGAAACGCCCGGAACCCTGGTGCACAACCTGGTCACCGACGCGACCCGCGACCGGGTGCAGCCGATCGAATACATCGCCGAGTCGGTGTTCCAGCTGACCCAGGGCACGCCGCAGACCCGCACCGGCCGCATCGACTACGCGGCCGCGTTCCTGAAGGAACTGGCCATCGAGCCGGCCGCGCTGATCTAGCGTCGCCTAGCCAAGCTTCGACTTCACCGCCGCGGCCACGGCCTCGGCGGTGATGCCGAATTCCTTGTACAGCCGCTCGGAGGGGGCCGAGGCGCCGAAGCCCGTCATGCCGACGAAGAGCCCGTCCTCGCCGATGAATCGCTCCCAGCCCATCCGCACTGCCGCCTCGACGGCGATGCGCACCGGCGCGGTCCCGATCACAGCCGCGCGGTAAGCGTCGTCCTGACGATCGAACAGCTCCCAGCAGGGGGTCGAGACCACCCGCGCGGCGATGCCGTCGGCCTTCAGCAGCGCGCGCGCCGCCAACGCGACCGCGACCTCTGTCCCTGAGGCGAAGATGGTGGCCTTGGCGGGGCCGCCTTCGACGGGCGCCAGCTCGTAGGCGCCCTTCAGGCTGAGGTCGCCGCCGGTGGTGCGCACGGCGGCCGTCTTCTGGCGCGAGAGGGCCATCAGCGACGGCGATTTCGTCTCCATCAGCGCCGCCTTCCAGCACTCGGCGGTCTCGACCGCGTCGGCGGGACGGAACACCAGCAGGTTCGGCATGGCCCGCAGCGCCGCCAGGTGTTCGACCGGCTGGTGGGTCGGCCCGTCCTCGCCCAGGCCGATCGAGTCGTGGGTCATCACATGGATCACCCGCGTGCCCATCAGCGCGCCCAGCCGGATCGCCGCGCGGCTGTAGTCGGAGAAGGTCAGGAAGGTGCCCGAGTAGGGGATCAGCCCGCCGTGCAGGCTCATGCCGTTCATCGCCGCGGCCATGCCGTGCTCGCGCACGCCGTAGTGGACGTAGCGCCGGGCGTAGTCGGGGGCGTCGAAGGCGGTCATGCCCCTGACAATGGTGTTGTTGGAGCCGGTGAGGTCCGCCGAGCCGCCGATCATCTCCGGGATCGCCGGGATCAGCGCCTCCAGCGCCGCGCCGGAGTGGATCCGGGTGGCGGCCGCGGGCTTCTCGGCCGCGCACTTGGCGATGTGCTCGTCCAGCGCGGCGAAGGCGGTGACCGGGAGCGCGCCGGCGATCGCCCGTTCGAAGACCGCGCGGTGCTCGTCGTGCTTCAGCCGGCCTTCCCAGCGCTTGCGCAGGCCGCGGCCGCGCTGGCCGGCCTTGCGCCACGCCTTGGCGACATCGGCGGGGATCTCGAACGGCGGCGAGGGCCAGTTCATCGCCACCCGCGCGGCGGCGATCTCCTTGTCGAACAGGGCGTAGCCGTGGCCGTGCTCGTCGCCCTCCATCGGGCCGGCGCCCTTGTTGATCAGGGTCTTGCAGTCGATGAACGTGGGCCGGTCCTGGCGCTTGGCCCAGCGCATCGCGCCGGCGATCTGGCGGTAGTCGTGGCCGTCGATCTTCTTCGTCGCCCAGCCGGCGGCCTTGAACCGCAGCATCTGGTCGCCGGTCTCGGCCAGGGTGGCGCGGCCGTCGATGGTGGTGTCGTTGTCGTCGAACAGCACCGTCAGCTTCGCCAGCTTCAGCCGGCCGGCCAGGTGCGCGGCTTCGTGGCTGACGCCCTCCATCAGACAACCGTCGCCGGCGATGACCCAGGTGTGGTGATCGACCAGCTTGTCGCTGTAACGTGCGGCCAGGCTGCGCTCGGCCATCGCCATGCCGACCGCGGTGGCGAGGCCCTGGCCCAGCGGCCCGGTCGTGGTCTCGACGCCGGGGGTGTGGCCGTATTCGGGGTGGCCGGGCGTCAGCGAGCCCCACTGCCGGAAGTTCTTGATCTCATCCATCGTCATGGCCTCGAAGCCGGTCAGATGGAGCAGGGCGTAAAGCAGCATCGAGCCGTGGCCGGCCGAGAGCACAAAGCGGTCGCGGTCGGGCCAATGCGGCTCGGCGGCGTCGAACTTGAGGAACCGGGTCCAGAGCACGGTGGCGACGTCGGCCATGCCCAGCGGCATGCCCTGGTGGCCGGACTTGGCCCGGTGGACCGCGTCCATGGAGAGGGCGCGAATGGCGTTCGCCATGGTCAGGGGTTGGACGGCCATGATTCCTGTCGAGGCTGGATGCGGGGCTCGCCTCGCACAGCGGCGCAAGTCCGGTCAAGCAAGCCGCTTTAAGGATCGTCGCGACGCGTTCTATAGAAGCGCGGTGATTTGCGAAGCGACCATTTCAATCACGGAGACGCCCCGATGACCGAGGCGTCTGCCGGTGACAGCGCCCTGGAGCTGGCGGCGCGGCGACTGGAGCGCGCGGTTGCGCTGCTCGAGCAGCGCATCGCCCTGCGCGTCGCCGCGGCCAGCGCAGGCGCCGGGACCGCGTCCGACGAGGATCGCGCCAGGCTCGCGACGGCGCTCGACGACGCCCGCGCGCGGGAGCGCGAACTCGAGGAAGCCGGCGAGGCGGCCTCGCAGGCGCTCGCCAAGGCGATCGCCGAGATCCGCGCCGCGCTGGGGCAGGCGCCCGAGGCCGCCCGGACTTTGGTCGAAGCACGGGAGGCCTGAATGGCTCAGGTGACCATCGAGGTGAACGGGCGCGACTATGTGGTCGGCTGCGAGGATGGCCAGGAGCGGCGCCTGGCCGAGCTCGCCGCCTCGGTCGACGCGCAGGTCCGCCAGGTGGCGAGCGACGTCGGACCGCTGGGCGAGACCCGGCTGATGCTGATGGGCGCTCTGGTGATGGCCGACGATATCGCCGAGCTGCGCGGCGAGCTCGAGACGCTGAAGTCCAGGCTGGCGGAGGCCCAGGTCGAGCGCGGACGCGCCGACCTCGCCGCCATCGCCGCGCTCGACGCCGCCGCGGCGCGGATCGAGCGCCTGGTCGCCGATTGACGATTTCCGCCGATTGCCTCGCGCCGCTTGAGCCCAGCCCCGCGACCTCCTACCTTGGCAAGCGGCGGGTCTGCTGCAGCTCTCGTCGGAGGCAACCAATCCCGGGGACCTTAATTCACCTCATCGGGAGCTGTCCCTGACCAGGCTCGTGGGCTTGGTCACACGGCGCCCACCTGGAAATCCAGGTCCGAGGGGATTGAAACGCCCTCCACGGCTTTCGCGGCGCCGCCACCCCTACGACGACATGAGGCCGGTGACGATGTCACCGGCCTCAAGACGTATGCTAGTACAGATGGAGCAGAGCGCGCCTTAGTAGGCGATCGCGCTGCCGGCCGCGCTCAGCGTGGTGTTGAGGTTGGTCCCCAACGTGGTGACCGCGCCGATGATGACGACGGCGATCAGGGCGACGATCAGACCGTACTCGATGGCGGTCGCGCCCGACTCATCCGCAAAGAAGCGCAGGATGGAATTCTTCATAGCCTTACCCCTCATGGTTGGGTCCGACTCGGTGCATTGAGCCGAACTGCGACGATACGTCCCAAACTAAGACAAGAACCAAATACATCGACAACAATGCAAGAGTATTGCCGAACTGCTAC
>DATNIH010000011.1:0-30040 GCA_035604515.1 Caulobacteraceae bacterium
TCCATGCGGCCAAGCCCGAGCCGCTCGATGCGATCGCCAAGTTCGTAGCTCGCCAGTCCGATCACGCCGCCCTGGAACGGCGGGCCGGCGGGATCGATTGGCCTAGGTGGCCCGATCAGGCGCGTCAGGGCGGCGAATGGGTCGCGTCCGTCGCGAGCAGTGATGGTCAGAACTTCGGCGGGGCGCCGCGCCAGATAGGACCAGCGCCCGCGCTCGCCGGCGCCATCGGAGAGCAGGCAGACCGCGTACGGCTCATCGGCGAAGGCGCCGAGCGCCTCGGCCGGGTCTCGCCAGGGCGCGCGAAGGATCGTGGGCGGACTATCGATGCAGGCCGATATCCTTCTGCCGCATCCGGGTACGGATGGTGTAGACGCTGTCACCGCTCAGCACCCCGCCGCGCGCCAGCAGCCGCCCGTGCTCCCAGTTGGAGAGCCCGAGCTCCGGCCGGTTCAGCGCATACTGTCCATCGACCCAGCGGGTCATCCCGTCGCCGACGAAGCCGGCATTGGCGTTGGCCCAGATGTAGTCGTGGGTGGCATCGTCGTTGGCGATCACTGATAGGATGAACTGGGGGCTGTGCCGGTTGAAGAGCGCGACCGCTTCCTCGATCTCGCGGACGATGACCAGGGAGACCTCGGGCGTTTGTTCCCATTCCCACTCGGTCCTGAGCGCATCTTCGCTGAGCCTCTCAACCAGCGGCTCGTCATGGTCTCCGTCAGCCCGCCGAACGCTAGTCCTGGCGCTGGTCCACTCCGATGGCAGCCATTCGTAGCCACTCACCACGTGCAGCTTGCATCCGTGCCCACCTCGTTCGCCCGCTTCCCGGAGCGCGTCCAGAAACGCGGGGAGCAGCTGTCGGCCGCCGACCAGACAGCAGACGTTCAGCGTGTTGCAGGCTTTGCGATCCAGCGAGTTCAGCACCGCCGAGTGAAACCGCTCGTCGTCCGCCTCGTCCAGGGCGATCAACCACGCCCCACCCGTTCCGTGCAGCGACACGGGTACGCCGGCCTGTCGCGCAACCGCTCCCAGCTGGGCGACCGCGGGGCCTGAACCCCGGGCGACGGCGAGCGCCACGCGTCCGTCGGAGAACATCGCCCAGCCGGCGGAGCGTTCCGCGCACTCAAGCAGGACCGCAGCGCAGGCCGGCAGCCCAGCCGCGTACAATGCGGGCTTGAGCGCGTGCTCCGAGATCGCGCGGGCTGTGCCGAGCGCGTCCGAGCCGATGCGGAACACGACCGTATTGCCGCCCCGAATAACACCGGCGGCGTCTGCGAAGACGTTCGGTCGGCCTTCGAACACGAATGCGACCACGCCGAGCGGCGCCGTGGTCTGTTCCAGCGACCAGCCTTCGTGGTCGACCCGTTCGACCACCTTCTCATCGGTTGGCGGCGCGTCGCGCCAGCGGCGCAGCCCCTCGATCATCTCGGCCCGCATCTTGGCGGTGGCCACCAGGCGCGTCGTCGAACGGCCTCGCTTCCTCGCGCTCTCCGCATCCTCGGCGTTGGCGGCGGCGATAAGCGCCCAGCATTGCTCCGACGCCAGGCGGGCGGCGAACTGTTCGAAGAAGGCGCTGACCTGTTTCTGCGAAACGCCGCGCATCGCCTCGAAGGCCTCGACGGCCTGATCGACCGCCGCCGTCGCCAGCTCATGCACCGCCGCCGGCACGTGCAGCAGTTCGCCAGTCTCCTGCACGACGATCAGTCGGTCGCCCGGCTTGAACGCCGCCGCGAGCGCCTCGGAGACGCGCGTCACCCGGTCCCCGCCGAAGGGGATCGCCATGCCGGCCGTCAGCGATGTGAGCTGTTCGCAAGCCATGGCGCGGCCATTAGCGCACCGCTATGGGAAGGGCAAAGTCGGAGGGAGATATCGCCATGCAAACCCGCGCCGCCGTCGCCTGGAAAGCCGGGGCTCCGCTGACCATCGAGACGGTCGACCTGGAAGGGCCGCGCACCGGCGAAGTGCTGGTGGAGATCAAGGCGACCGGGATCTGCCACACCGACGAGTTTACCCTGTCCGGCGGCGATCCGGAGGGGATCTTCCCCTCGATCCTCGGCCACGAAGGCGCCGGGGTGGTGCTGGAGGTGGGGGCGGGCGTCACCAGCGTGAAGGTCGGCGACCACGTGATCCCGCTCTACACGCCGGAGTGCCGGCAATGTAAGTCGTGCCTTTCCAGGCGGACCAACCTGTGCACCGCGATCCGCGCCACCCAGGGCCAGGGTCTGATGCCGGACGGGAGCAGCCGGTTCTCGATCGGCGGCGAGAAGATCGTCCACTACATGGGCTGCTCGACCTTCGCCAACCACACGGTGCTGCCCGAGATCGCGCTGGCCAAGGTGCGTGACGACGCCCCGTTCGACAAGATCTGCTACATCGGCTGCGGGGTGACCACCGGCGTCGGCGCGGTGATCTGGACCGCCAAGGTGTGGCCGGGCGCCAACGTCGCGGTGTTTGGCCTGGGCGGCATCGGTCTCAACGTGATCCAGGGCGCGCGCATGGCCGGCGCCGACAAGATCATCGGCGTCGACCTCAACCCGGGCCGCATCGACATGGCGCGCCGCTTCGGCATGACCGACTTCATCAACCCCGACGACGTGGGCCGCGACAAGGTAGTGCAGGCGATCGTCGACCTCACCGGCGGTGGCGCCGACTTCTCGTTCGAGTGCATCGGCAACGTCGCCACCATGCGCCAGGCGCTGGAATGCGCCCACCGCGGCTGGGGCGAGAGCATCATCATCGGCGTCGCCGGCGCCGGCCAGGAGATCTCGACCCGGCCGTTCCAGCTGGTCACCGGCCGGGTCTGGAAGGGCACGGCGTTCGGCGGCGCGCGCGGCCGCACCGACGTGCCGCGCATCGTCGACTGGTACATGGACCGCAAGATCGAGATCGACCCCCTGATCACCCACATCCTGCCGCTGGAGCGCATCAACGATGCGTTCGACCTGATGCACCGCGGCGAGAGCATAAGATCGGTGGTGGTGTTCTAGGTCGCGCGCCGGCAGGGTTGGCAAGTGGTGTCGAGCCCTCGGCCAGATGATCGAAGAATTCGCGCGCCAGACTGGCTCAGCCACATCCCGTTCCTGGACCTGACATGAGCGACAGCCTTGATCGCCCAAGTGCGCGGGTCCAAGGTCACCCCGGGCGCAGGGGAGGAAGATCCTATGGCGCATCATGCTTTGGTCGCTCGCGGGTCGTTATTCGTGATCGTCGGCCTCGCGGCGGGTCTCGCTTCGTGTTCTCCGGCGCCGAATTCGACGACGGCCGCGCAATCCTCCGCGGCGCCGGCGGCAACGGCGCCAGCTGCCGCCCCTGCAACCGCCACCGGCGCCGCTCCCGCGGCCGCCCCGATGGCGGCGACGACGGCGATCGCCAGCGCTCAGTACAGTGACGATCCCAGCCTGCGCGCCGACCTACTGGAGGTGAAGCGGGTCAGCGGCGGGGCGTTGCTGATCCGCTGGCGGCTCGTCGACACGGCCGGTAGCCAGCAAGGCGCTGGCCTGGTCGCTGGTGCGGCGCCGAAAGCGGTCAGTTATACCGGCTGGAGTTGGGCAGATCTCTACTACACGGACCCGGCCGAGAATAAGAAATACGGTGTCCTGACTGACACCGAGGGAAACAGGCTGCTCGACGTCTACAGCGGGGACGTGCAACCGGGTCAAGAGCGCGACAACTGGTCCAAGTTCCCGGCCCCGCCGGCGAGCTCAACGAAAGTGACGATCTACATTCCCAAGTTCCCACCTTTCGAAGACACGCCCATATCCTAGGGGGGTGAGATGGCGGCTCGCCACCCGGCAAGACGGCGCATCCTGGGCTGGATCTTCGCTACAGCGGGCGCAGGCGTGGCCGCCGTCGCCGAGGCGAAAACCTACGGTGTTGATGATCCGATCCCGCCTGGCGCCACCGGCAAGGTGCTTCAGTTCCAGGGCAAGGTGACTCAGATTCAGGGGCTTGGCCTGGCAGTGTCCGGCACAAGCCAGGCGCTGAGCGCTGCGCTGAACAACCTGGGTGCTCGGGCCACCGACACTGAGGTCGATATCAGCCTGCCCGGAGACGTCTTGTTTGACTTCGACAAGGCGAGCCTCCGGCCGGAGGCCGTGCCGGTGCTGCAACGAGTGGTGGTCGTGATCCAAGGCTACCCGAGCTACGCTGTCAGCATCAGCGGCCACACCGACTCCAAGGGCGGACGGGCGTACAATCAAGATCTCTCGGTGCGGCGTGCGCGGACGGTCCAGGCTTGGCTGGTCTCCCATGGCGTCGCCAACGCTGCGACGGTCGAGGGCTTCGGCGGCGATCGGCCGGTCGCGCCAAACACTCATCCCGACGGGACCGATGACCCTGTCGGCCGGCAGAAGAATCGGCGGGTCGAGATCAAGTTACTGAAGGGCTGAGACCGGGAGCGTCCGGCGGCCGGCTCTGCGCGCCCAGAGGGCGCTTGGCCGGGGTGACGAGGCGCTGGGTTGATCTAGACTGGCCGCCGGAGTCGCGCCGGAGGGCCGCTGTTATCGACGAAGAGGCGATCATCGCCGACCAGGCGACAACGGCGGGGCTGCGGCGGCGCCGTTCGCGCCGGCTGCCGCGGCTGGCGCTGGAAGCGCTGGTGTTCCTGCGCGGGGAGATCCGGGCCAGCGAGCTGTGGCTGGTGGTGATCGCCGCGCTGGTCGGCGCCGCCGCGGGGCTCGCCACCATCGCCATCGGCATGGCCGCCCACGGCCTGCAGGAGCTGTTCTACAACATCGACTTCGAAGAGCGGCTCAGCGCTCTAACCAAAATCGATCCCTGGCGGCTGGTCACGCTGCCGCTCGGCGGCGCGGTGCTGGTGGCGGCGGGGTGGCTGTGGGGCCGCACCCGGCGCGCGACGCCGGTCGACCCGGTCGAGGCCAACGCCCTGCGCGGCGGGCAGATGTCGCTGCGCGACAGCCTATTCGTCGCCTTGCAGACCGTCGTCTCCAACGGCTTCGGCGCCTCGGTGGGGCTGGAGGCGGCCTACGCCCAGATGGGCGGGGCGCTGGCCTCGCTCACCGGCCGCGCGTTCAACCTGCGCCGCAGCGACCTGCGCACCTTCGTCGGCGCCGGCGCCGGCGCGGCCATCGCCGCGGCGTTCGGCGCGCCGCTGACCGGGGCCTTCTACGCCTTCGAGATCATCATCGGCTCCTACACCATCGCCAACATCGCCCCGGTGGTGGCCGCGACGCTGGCCGCGACGCTGATGACCCGGCTCACGAACTTCGAGCCGATGGTGGTGCGCATCGGCGCGACGCAGGACCTGCTGCTGTCGCACTACCTGCTGTTCGCCGGTCTTGGCCTGGTCTGCGCCTTCTTCGGCATCGCGGTGATGCGGATGGTCGGCTGGACCGAGATGATGACCGGACGGCTGCCGCCGGCGGTGCGCCCGATCCGGCCGCTGGCCGGCGGGGTGTTGCTGGCGGGCCTGGCGCTCTTCGCGCCGCAAACGCTCTCCGCCGGCCACGGCGCCATGCACCTCGACCTCACCGCCCAACTGGGGATCATGGCGCTGGTGTTCCTGATCGCCACCAAGGCGCTGGCGTCGGTGATCTCGCTCGGCTTCGGCTTCCGCGGCGGCCTGTTCTTCGCCTCGCTTTACCTCGGCTCGCTGGTGGGGCGGCTCTATGCGGTGTCGCTGGACCAGTTCACCAACGTCAACATCGATCCGCTGGCGGCCTCGCTGGTCGGCATGGGGGCGATGGCGGTGGCGATCGTCGGCGGACCCTTCACCATGTCGTTCCTGGTGCTGGAGACCACCGGCGACTTCGGCCTCACCGCCGCCACCCTGACCGCCTCGATCGTCGCCAGCCTGATCGTGCGCGAGACCTTCGGCTACTCGTTCTCGACCTGGCGGCTGCACCTGCGCGGCGAGACCATCCGCAGCGCCCACGACGTCGGCTGGCTGCGCACCCTGACCGCCGGCCGCATGATGCGCACTGACCCGCCGACCATCGCCGCCGCCGCCGAGCTGGCCGAGTTCCGTCGCCGCTTCCCGCTGGGCTCGACCCGCCGCGTGGTGGCGATCGATGACGCCGGCGCCTACGCCGGCATCGTGCCGACCTCGGCGGTCTACGCCGACGAGGACGGGGAAGGTTTCGTCGGCGAGAACGTGATCCTGACCGGCGACTGGCTGACGCCGGAGATGACCATCAAGGAGATCATGGGCGTGTTCGACCGCACCGGCAGCGACGAACTGGTGGTGCTGGACGACGCCCGCTGCGTGCTGGGTCTGGTCTCCGAAGCCTACGCCACCCGACGCTACGCGGAAGAGCTGGAGAAGAACCGGCGGGATCTGGTGGGGGGAGAGTAGGGCGTTCGGGGCACGGGAGTCGGACGGTCAACCGGCCGATAAGCGGACTCTCGCAATGACCGGCTTGGGTGATGGGGCCGTCATTGCCACCTGCTGTCCGACTCGGCATGATCGGAGCGTGTGGATGCGCATAAAGCGTGCTGCGTCTCCTCGATCCGCCGCTTCGAGGAGATCGGTCGGAGCCGTGGCGGTGTGCACGAAGTCGGAGATGTGTGTGAGATGAGCACCGTCTACGACGAGTTGGACGAGACGCTGATCGGCTTCATCCGCCGCCAGAAGCTGTTCTTCGTAGCAACCGCGCCCCTGTCGGCTGAGGGGTCCGTCAACGTCTCGCCAAAGGGCTACGACAGCTTGGCGATCATTGATCCCAAGACGGTCGCCTATGTGGACCTCGGCGGCTCTGGGATCGAGACCCACGCCCATCTGCGCGAAAATGGTCGAGTCACGTTGATGTTCTGCGCCTTCGAAGGGCCGGCGAACATCGTGCGGGTCTATGGGCGTGGCGAGACCTGCTCATTTGACGAGCCGGAATTCGCCCAGAAGATGAAACTCTTTCCTGCGTTCGAGCGCGCGCGTGGCGTCATCACGGTACGAATCCACCGTGTGGCCGACAGTTGCGGTTGGGGCGTCCCCTTTTTCGACTACAAGGGCGAGCGCGACCAACTCCGGCGCTGGGTCGTCGCCAGACCGGATGAGGAGTGGGCGGCGCGCCGGTACGAAGCCAACGCGGTCTCCATCGATGGCCTGCCCGGCCTCACGCCGTCCCCGAGCGCTGACATCCAGCCTGCTTCCGCCTTAGGCAGACCCAGGAATTGAACTTCAGTTCACGGGGCGAAAATCCCCGTTCGCATCACGTCCGGAAGCGGACGCTTGTCGGCGCGAGCGCCGCCGCGCCGGCACCTTCATCGGCTCAGCTGCGTGCGGCTTCGATAATCTGGGGTTTCGCCAGGACACTTGGCGCATCGACATGCGCGGCGCCGAGGCTGCCTTCGAAATCCATGAACACGCTGGCCAACTCTGCCGGCGTCACCACGGGCCGCCTGTTGGTGGGGAACCGAAAGCGCCAGAAACTTACGATGTGCTCAATCCCGCCGAGCCGCTCGCCGAGTTCGTTGAAGAGGGCAGGCGCTTTGAGGAGAAAGTCCCGGAACGCGGCTGGGTCGCTCTGTTGGGTCAGCCCCTGATAGGCGCTGTCGTAGAACCCCAGCGTCACCTTCACGGCCCGGCAGGACGCGACCAGCGCTTTGCGCAGCGTTTCACGTGCGGCGATGAGATAGGCTCGGTCCTCCTCGGACAGAGGGCCGACCGGCTTGACGTTGGCGATCTCTTGCAGGACCGGCGCGATACGCGGCAGGATGTCACCGAGCTGCCATTTGTAGTAGAGGAACGCCTTCCAGCAAAAGACGCCTTCGAGGAACTGCGGTCGGTCCAATTGCATGGTCTGACGGAGTGGTTCGAGGTCGGCGTCAGCGGAGTTGGCCAGTATCTTGCGCGTTAGTCTGGCTGCGTGTTCATTGGCAGCTGCGAGGTCATCTGTGCTCATCCTGATAAGCGCCTCGATTTCGTGCTGGGCGAATGCGAACATTCGGGCGCTGTCGGCTTCCGACAATTCGAAATAGCAACGCGCCGGCTCAAGATCGAAGCGGCGGAGTTGTTCGCGAAGCAGGAATGGATCAAGCGTTGGCGTCTGATCCAGCACTGTAAGGGTGCGTAGATCACGGCTCGCGTCGTCAATCGAGATCCCAAAGGATTGCGACAGTGCTTCCTTGAACTGACGCTGGCCTACGAAAACATAGCGCGCGCCGAGGCTCAGATCGCCCGACTCGATCGGGACCATGATTTTCGTCGCCGAGCGACGCGGTGTGGCGAACTGATCGGTTTCACCTCGCCTGAGGCGGTGCTTGACGATGATGGAGGTATTGAGCGCCGGATGTTGAAACATTGGGGCGGCCGTGTACTCCGGCAGCATGCCCTTCGTTTTCTGCACGGCTCGCAGGTTGAGGACCCGCGAAGTCGACGCTGTATCTTCGAGGTGGGCGAGGTTTCGAACAGATTGGTCGACCACGCAGCTCTTGCCTCCCCGGCGCTGATCTTCGTGTGTCGATGGTGGGCGCACTTAGTCCAACCGGCCGCGATCGGAGTCCTAACCGCGGCGTCGTTAATTAACTGTACCTCACGGCGTCGTTCGCGGTTCACGTGATACCCTGCGGCGGAGAAAACTGAGGGCGCCCGGCGTCGAGTTGTCCTTCGCCGGCGCCCTCCGCGACTCTCCGCGATCTCCGCGGTTAGTCCCTCACGCCGCGATCGCCTTGCGCAGTTCGGCCATCCAGGCCCAGCGGGGGTCGGCGCCGGCGAAGCCGGAGGACATGGTGTTGGCGACGTAGGCCGCAGCCACGCCACTCTCCGGATGGGCGAAGGCGATGCGGCCGCCGGCGCCGTCGTGGCCGAAGGACCCTTCGCCCAGCATCTCCGTCGCCTCGCGCGCGAGTTGGTATCCCAGGCCGTAGCGCGTGGGCAGGCCGAGCTGCAGCTTGCCGAGATCGCCGGCCGGAACCATCGAACCGGTCCGCAGCGTCCGCGCGCGATCCACGGTCTCGGGCTTCAGCAGCCGGATGCCGTCGACCTCGCCGATCATGGCTGCGTACATCTTCGCCAGCGACGCCGCATCGGCGATGCCGTTGCCGGCCGGCACCTGCGCCGCCCGCACGTCGCGATTGTTCATGTCCTCGATCAGCTCGGCGGTGTGCTGCAGCGACAGCAGCACCGTCCTGGCGAGGCGCGTGCTGGTGTCAATGCCGAAGCCGGTGAGCAGGGCGGTGATCTGGTCGCCGGTCAGGCCCGGCGTCGTCTGGAAGTGCGGAGCGACCCGCCAGTCCTGTTCCAGCGGCAGGCCGATCCAGAAATCCAGGCCGAGCGGGCCGCTGATCTCTTCGGCCAGGAGCTGCGAGACGCTTTTGCCCGACACGCGCCGCACGACCGCGTCCAGCAACGAGCCGTAGGTGATGGGGTGGTAGTGGCAGGAGGCGCCCGGTTCCCACAGCGGCGCCATGGCTTCCAGCGCCGGCAGGTGCAGGTCCAGGCTGAGCATGTCCTTGGCGGTGAGCCCGCTGTCCGGGTCGACGCCGGGCAGCCCGACCGAATGGCTCATCAGCTGCCAGATACGCGCATCGCTCTTGCCGGCGGCGGCGAACGCCGGCCAGTAGTCGGCGACCGGCGCCTCGTAGTCGATCAGGCCGCGCTCAGCCAGCCGGTGAACCACCGCCGCGGTCGCGCCCTTGGTGCACGACATGATGATCGCGATCGTGTCCTGGCCGTAGGGCCGGTCATTGATCTTGTCCCGCCCGGCCCAGAGGTCGACGACCTTGTGGCCATGCCGATAGACGCACAGCTGGCCGCCACCCTCATCCGCGGCCTGGGCCGCCGCGAACGCGTCCCGAACCCCCTCGTACCCGCGCGAAACATACCCACCAACGTCCATGCCGCTCTTCTCCCCTGCATCCGCCAGTCGGTATCATTGAACCGCCCAGGCGCTGAAGAGGTTGAACCGCGTACATCGCAGAGATGCGTGGAGAGGGGGGGCTTTGACAGCGGCGTTCGGGTTTGACTTGGTCTGCTGACGGGCGAAACTGCCGGTTGTCGATGCCGGGGAGGGGTTGATGCTGGGCGGAGGGGTCTTGTTTAGAGTGCTGCATTCAAAGCGCCTCGCAGCCGCGCTTGCGGCTCTGGTGCTGCTTCAAGGCCCTGCGGCGCTGGCTCAGCGAATGGTTGGCGGAGTCGGTCCACAGAGCGGGTGGAACACGGCGCCCTGCGGCGGGCACGGCCACACCGATTTCGGCCGCTGCTTCTGCGATCCGGGCTGGTCTGGCGGACAGTGCGACAGGCCCGAGAAGCCGCTCGATTGCGGCGCGCATGGCAAAGACACGCACGGCTGGTGCGTCTGCCAGCCCGGCTGGAAGGGCAGCGCCTGTCAGACTGCGCCACCACTGTCTTGCACGCACGGCAAGGTCGCACACGGCCAGTGCGTTTGCGAGGCGGGCTGGTCGGGTGACGCCTGCGACAAGAAGTCTGGCGAGCGGTGAGGAAGCTGCTCGCCTTCCCCGTGCGGGGGAGGGGAGTTCAGATCTGCTCCCGCGGCACAGGAGCGACCCTAGAACGTCAGCACCGCCTTGCCGCTGAACCGCCGGGAGATCAGGGCCTGGGCGATTTCGGCGATGTCGTCGATGGTCCCGCGGCGTTCGATCACCGGCCTCAGCTTGCCCTCGGCGACCAGGCGGGCGAGCTCGGTCAGGGTGACGGACGGGGGTTCGTGCTGCACTTCGTAGAACATGGCCAGGCCGTACAACGTAGTCCCGCCGGCGCCGCGGAACTTGGAGATGTCGAACTCGGCGACGGCGCCTTCCGAGCCGCCCAGGTTCACGCAGGTCGCGCCGGGCGCTAGCAGGCCCAGCGCCGTTCCCAGCGTGCGGCCGCCGACCGAATCCAGGATCAGGTCAAACGGGCCGATGTCGGCGGCCAGAGTCTCGCCGATGGTGACGTGCTGGGCGCCCAGGCCGCGCACCAGCGCCTCGTTGGCCGGCGAGCGTATCGCGGCGGTGACCTCGTCGCCCGCGCCCGACGCCAGCTGGATCGCGTAAACGCCCACGCCGCCCGAGGCGCCGGTGATCAGCACCTGGCGGCCGGGCTTGCGCGGTCCGCGGCGCAGGGCGTGCAGCGCGGTGCCGCCGGCGACCGGGAGGGTGGCGGCCGCCTCGAAAGAAACGGCGTCCGGCAAGGGCGCGATGAAGGGCGGCGCGGCGGCGATGTATTCGCACCAGGCGCCGGTCGGCGACATACCGACGACGCGGGTCCCGGCCGGCGGGCTGCTGCCGTCGGCGGCGGCCTGCGCGACCGTGCCGGCGTAGTCCCAGCCCGGACGCCAGCCGGTGGCGGCCGTCATTGCGGTCCGCACCTCGCCGCGATTCAGCGACACCGCCGCGACCTGGACCAGCACTTCGCCCGCCGCTGGCGTGGGCCGGGGAACCCGACCGATCGTCAGCCGTCCGGACGCGGCCTCGTCGACCACCACCGCCCGCATGTCATCGCTCGCAGCCATGGGCCTGTTCCAACTGTTCCATGATTAGTGTTCATCGAACAGTTAGATCAGATCTGATGGGGACGCAAGCCGTTCTCGAGGCTGTCGAGCAGATCCTCGACCAGGGCGTCGCGCTCGGCCCTGAGGTAGCGGGGGCGGGCGATGAAGATCGAAACCAGGCCGTGCAGGCCGAACCAGACCGTATGGGTGGCGACGGTCAGGTCTACCTGCCGCAGCTCTCCTGCCTCGGCTAGCCGCTCCAGCTCCGCGCGGATGATCAGGAACACGTTGTGGCCGGCGCCGGACGGCCGGTCGGGGTCCAAGCCGGCCGGGTCCATCTTGTTCAGCCCCGGACCTTCCAGAAAGGTCAGCCGGTACTCGTCCGGGTGGGCTAGGCCGAACTGGATGTAGGCCAGGCCCAGCGCCCGCAGCCGCGACATACCCTCGCCGGCGTTGGCCACCGCGTGGCGGAAGTCGTCGCCCAGCGCCACGAAACTCTGGCGGCAGAGGGTGTCGAACAGCTCTTCCTTGCTCTTGAAGTAGACGTAGAGCCCGGTCTGCGAGAGTCCGACGCGGGCGGCGAGCTTGCGGGTGGTGAAGGCCTCGTAGCCGTCGGTGAGGAACATCTCTTTCGCGGCGGCCAGGATCTCGGGGCGGCGCAAGTGTCCCTGTCCGCGCGGCATCCGGGTGCGGAACGGGGCAGCCACGCCTGTTGGGTCCTCGCTCACGCGGCGGCGTGGTCGGCGAGCTCGCACGGCGCCTCGCCGCACTCGACCTGCAAGGTCGCGTGGTGGATCGAGAAGCGCCGCTTGAGCTCGGTGCAGGCCTCGGTGAGCAGGGCGTCGTCCAGCGCCGCGCCGGGGCGGACCAGGTGGGCGGTGAGCGCGGTCTCGGTGGTGCTCATGCCCCAGATGTGCAGGTCGTGCACCTCGGTGACGCCGGGCAGGGCGGCGAGATAGGCGGCGACGCCGCCCTGATCGACGCCCGGCGGCACGCCGGCCAGCGCCAGCGCCATCGCCTCGCGCAGCAGCGACCAGGTGCCCCAGACGATCACCGCGCTGATGACGAGACTGATCGCCGGATCGAGCCAGAGCCAGTGGGTGTAGAGGATGGCCGCGCCGGTCCCGACCACGCCCAGCGCCACCAGCGCGTCCGAGGCCATGTGCTGGAAGGCGCTGCGCACGTTCAGGTCCTGCTTGCGCCCCGCCGCGAACATCAGCGCAGTGACGCCGTTGATCGCGATGCCGACCGCGGCCACGGCCATCATGGTCACGCCGGCGGCCGGCTGCGGCTGCATCAGCCGCAGCACCGCCTCCCAGGCGATCGCGCCGGTGACCAGCGCCAGCAGCACGGCGTTGGCGAGCGCCGCCAGGATCGACGACGAGCGCAGGCCGTAGGTGTAGCGGCTGGAGGGCGCGCGCTTGGACAGCCAGGCCGCGAGCCAAGCCAGGCCCAGGCTCACCACGTCGCCGGCGTTGTGGCCGGCGTCGGCCAGCAGCGCCAGGGAGTTGGCGAAAACGCCGTAGCCGGCCTCGGCGACCACATAGGCGCTGTTCAGCGCGATGCCGACCGCGAAGGCGCGGCCGAAGTCGGCCGGCGCGTGCCCGTGGCCATGGTGGTGATGGCCACCGTGGTCGTGGTGATGGTCGTTGTCGTGGTGGTGTTGGGCGTGGGTCACTGACGCCATCTATAGCCGGACTCGCCGGAGTCTACCCTACGCGCGGCTTTTGTCAGACGCCGGTGATCGCCTCGGGCCGACGCAGGGGCACGGCGAGGTGGCAGCCGAACTCCTTGGGGAAATCCACCGAGACCCGCGCATGCACCCGGCCCTGGCGGTCGTGGAACGTCGCTTCGTCGTCGTGAGGGACAAAGGCGCCGTGCCAGACGTCGGGCGCGATGTAGAGGCCGTGCGAACCGTCGCACCAGAAGCTGGAAAAGCTCTGCGGCGTCACGTCGTCGCCGGGCAAGGCCAGCGGGACGACGAAGCTCTGGCCGCGCGCCGGCCAGATCAGCTGGCCGCCGTCGGGGTGGTAATTGGCGCGCCAGATCAGCGCCCGCTCGCGCGGCTTGGCCGGACCCGAACTCGTCGCGAGCTCTGGCCAGGTGCTCCACCCGAACAGATAGCTGTCGCCCACCGCGTGGTTGCGGGCGAACAGCGTCTCGCCCAGCCAGGCGAACTCGAACAGACCTTCGGTGACGCCGCCCTGGTCTCCGGAGTTCTCGTCCACCGGACGCCAGCCCTGCGCCGGCCAGCGCACGATCTCGACCTGGAACGACGCGGGATCGTCGACCAGACAGCCATAGCCCTGCAGGCTGGAGTCGGTCGCGACCACCAGCGGCGCCTCGTGCATGCGCCGCACCCCGGTGGTCGGCGCATAGGCGATCTGGTCCAGCTCGAGGCTCACGACGTATCTCCAGGGACCGAGGGGTTATCGTCGCCGCCGCGTCGCTCGCCAAGGGGTTCAGTTGTTGCAAGGTTTGGCGCTCTGCTCATGCTGAGCTGCCCGCACGTCGTTGGAGCCGCCAAGCTGACACGCCGTCTCGTCGCCATGCTGATGATGATCGCCGCGCTGGCGACCAGCCGCGCCGCCGCCTCGGCTGCGCCACTGATGGACTGGCCGGATCTGCTCGCTCGGCCGATGCCGGCGCCCACCCGGGAGTTCGCTTACGGATCCGCGCCCGAGCAGGTGGCCGACCTCTGGCTGCCCGCGGGCAAAGGACCGTTCCCGGTGGTGCTGATGGTGCACGGCGGCTGTTGGCGCTCCAATGTCGCCAAGCTCAGCATCATGAACTACGCCGCCGAAGACCTGCGCCGGCGCGGCGTCGCAGTCTGGAACATCGAGTACCGCGGCGTCGACCGGCCGGGCGGCGGCTTTCCGGGGACCTTCGAGGACGTCGGCGCGGGCGCGGACAAGCTCGCAGCCATAGCCCCGGGCTACCCTCTGCGGGTTGGGCACGTTGTCGCGTTCGGCCACTCGGCCGGCGGGCACCTGGCGCTGTGGCTGGCGGCGCGCGGTCGCATCGGCGCCGGCAGCCCGTTGAAGACGTCGCGGCCGCTGCCGATCGCAGCCGTGGTCAGCTCCGGCGGGTTGCCGGACCTCGAGGCCGTCCGCGCCGGCGGCAACTGCGGTGCGGGCACGGTCGAAAGGCTGGTAGGGCCGCCGAACGCGATCCGCTCGGACGTCTATGCCGACACGTCTCCGGCCGAGCTGGGCGCCGGGCGTGATCTCGAGCAGCTGATCAGCGGCGATCAGGACCCCATCGCCCCACCGGCAATGGCCGACGCCTACGCCGCCAAGATGAAGCTGAGGGGCGCCTCCATCGTGGCGTTGACCGTGCCCGACACCGGCCACGTCGAGCTGATCTCGCCGGGGACGCCGGCGTGGGCGGCGACGGTCAGGACGATCCAGCGTTTTCTGTTGTCGCGCTGAGCGCCCGCGCGCCGGCCATCGCGTCCAGGTCGCCATCCAGGAGCCGTGCGATCAGCCAGGCGACGCCCGCGCCCTCGTCGCCCTCCGCCGTCAGGTCGACCCGCGCCTTCAGCGACGGCAGCGCGTTGGCGACGGCGGCGGAGAGACCGCAGGCGGCGAGAAACGGCTGATCGTTCTCCGCATCGCCGACGCCGACCACCTCGGTCGCCGCGAGGCCCAGGGCGCTCAGCGCGGCTAAGAGCCCGCTCGCCTTGTCCACCCCTTCGGGCAGAACCATCACTGAGTCCTTGTTGAAGATCATCCGCCACGGCAGCGCCAACGCCTCGAGCGCCGTCGCCACCACCGCCGCGTTCGAGCTCAGCGTGGCGACGATCGAGCGGCCGACCGCCAGCGGCTCGACCCCGCGCCGCCGCAGCTCGTCGACCAGCGCCGCCGGCGCGGGCGCCGCCAGCACCTGCTCGCCGCGCGCAGGCAGGTAGAGCAAGGCGCCATTCTCGGCGACGATGGCGTCGAACAGATCGATCGCCGGAAACACCGAGCGCAGGTCCGACAGTTCACGTCCGGTCACCAACAGCAGCTTGCGCCCGCTGGCCTTGAGCCGCTCGAGCGCCGCCAGCGTAGGCGCGTCGACCACCCCGTGGCTCGCCAGAGTGCCATCGTAGTCGGTGGCGAGCGCGCGGATCGGCAATCGTTCAGCCCCAGGCCAGTTCGTCCCGCTTATCGTAGTCGTGGAAGGCCTTTTCCAGCCCGCCGATCACCTCGGCCGCGGTCTCGAACAGCGCTTTGGTGCGCGGATCGCTGAGCACCTTGATGTCATCGCGCAGGGCGCTGACGGTCTCCTTGAAGCGCTTCTCCATCACCCGGGTATGCTCCCGGGGATCGGTCGGGTCGGCTTGGGCCATGACGGCGTCTCCTTGAAACCTCCCTGCCGAACCCCTGGGGCTCGCAGCGGTTCCGCTTGCCGCCACAGACGGCCGCAATTCTACTCGCAGGCCAGGCCGGTTCGGCGGTATTCACCCCGCATGTCGCCCCTCGAACGCGCCAGCAGCGTCTGCGACCGGTTCGGTCTGCGCCTGCCGATCCTGATGGCGCCGATGGCCGGCGCCTGTCCGCCGGCGCTCGCGGCGGCCATCGCCAACGCCGGCGGCATGGGCGGCTGCGGCGCGCTGACGATGTCGCCGGCGGCGATCCTGGCGTGGGCCGCCGAGCTGCGCGCGGCCAGCAACGGCGGGTTCCAGATCAACCTGTGGATCCCCGATCCGCCGCCGGCGCGCGATCCGGCCCACGAGGCCGAGGTGCGCGCCTTCCTCGGCCACTGGGGGCCTGAGGTCGCGGCGGAGGCAGGTGAGGTGCGGCTGCGCGACTTCGACGCGCAGTGCGAGGCGCTGATCGAGGCTGGGGCGCCGATCGTCTCCTCGATCATGGGGGTCTATCCGCCGGCGGTGGTCGAGCGGCTGAAGGACCGCGGCGTCACCTGGTTCGCCAACGCCACCACCGTCGCCGAGGCGAAGACGGCCGAGGCGGCCGGGGCGGACGTGATCGTCGCCCAGGGCATGGAGGCCGGCGGCCATCGCGGCGCGTTCGACGCGGCCCGCGCCCAGAGCGACCTCGTCGGGCTGTTCGCCCTGGTCCCGGCGATCGCCGACGCGGTGCAGGTACCGGTGGTGGCCAGCGGCGGCATCGGCGATGCGCGGGGCATCGCCGCGGCGCTGACGCTGGGCGCCAGCGCGGTGCAGATCGGCACGGGCTTCCTGCGCTGCCCGGAAGCGAACACCAGCCCGGTCTGGGCGGAGGCGCTGGCGACCGCGCAGCCGGAGGACACCATGGTCAGCCGCGCCTTCTCCGGCCGCGCTGGCCGCAGCCTCGCGACGGCTTATGCCCGCGCCGCAACCGCGGCCGACGCGCCGGCGCCGGCGCCCTATCCGGTGCAGCGCGGCCTCAGCCAGGCGATGCGCGAGGTGGCGGCCGCCGCCGGCGATCTCGACCGCATGCAGGCCTGGGCTGGCCAGTCCGCTCGCCTGGCCCGCGCCGAACCGGCCGGCGAGCTGACGCAGCGCTGGTGGCGCGAAGCGAAGGCGCTGCTGGGCGGTTAGTTCGCGTCGATCCGTCAGAACAGCAGACCCAGCCGCGCGAGCTCGTTCAGCTTGGCGACGAGCTGGGGTTTGATCTGCTCGGGCGAGCCGCCCAACTCGCTGGCGATGTCGACGGCGATCTGGTCCACGGTGCGGCGACCATCCAGGCTGGCGATGAAGCTTAGCCCGGTCGCGTCTCCGATCTCAACGACGGCGTGGCGCAGGGTGGTCACGCGCTGTTCGCCGCGCGAAGCCTGCAGGCGCGCCAGGGGGCTGGCGCAGGGCCGTTCGCCAACCTCGATCGAAAACGGCTCTGCGGCGCTGTGCAGCTCGATGGCGCCGGACCAGTACATGCGCAGCAGCGCGCCCAGCCGCGCCTCGTCGTCGACCAGTTCGTTGATCGGCAGCGCGGCGGGCCAGGCCAGGCTCAGGCGCTCGACCACCCCCTGCAGCGCCGCGTCGTCCAGCTGGAACCGCAGCGTGCCCACGTCGTAGACGCCAGGCTCGTCCGCCTTCTGGGCCGGTGTCGCCGCGCGCAGGCCCAGCAGACGCGACGGTTCAGGCCGCCGATCCAGCGCCACGTCGGCATGCACCAGCAGGTTCTGCCGGTAGTTGCGCAGAACGTCGAAATCGAGCTCCTGGGCATGGGCCAGGACATCGAAGTCCGCATCGTCGAGGGCGTAAGGCGGGCGAAAGCCTTCGCCGCAGCGGGTGGGTCCGGCCTCGGTGAGGAACTGCAGGCCGTGCCGGCCGGCGTGCTCCAGGAACTCGTGCAGGTGCACAGGCTCGAACACCTCGCCCAGTTCGTCGTGCGCCAGCACCGGCGGCGGGCGCTCGAGCAGTTCCAGGCAAAGGCTCTTCGCCAGCCGCGCGAATGGCGTATCTGCGCCAAAACGCTCCGGCATGCGCCGCAGGTGCAGGATCGCCGCCTGCACCCGGGCGGTCGGGCCTTCGACGCCGCGCAGGTGGAACAGCAGCATCTCGCGGATCATCCTGTGGGCATGACCGCCGGGTAGGGCGTTGTGGCTGACAAAAGCGACGCCACCCACCGCCAGGTGATGGCGGATCCCGGCCATCATCGCATCGCGCACCGCCTGCGGAATCCAGGAATAGAGCCCGTGGGCGATCACATAGTCGAAGCCGCCGGCGCCGAAGTCGGCCGCGGCGATGTCGAGGGCTTCCAGGCGCACATTGGGCAGCTTCAGCGCCTCGATGACGCCCTGCCCACGCGCGATCGCCCGTTCGGAAAGATCGAAGCCGACGAACTGGCTGCCCGGATGGGCGACGGCCATCGGGATGATGTTGGCGCCGTCGCCGCAGCCGATGTCCAGCACCCGGCACGCCGCCGCCGGCGCGAACGGCAGGCCGAACAGCGCCGCGTGCGTCCCTAGCCGGTTGGGATGGGTCTGGCGGAACGCCGTGGTCGGGTAGGCGATCTCGTCATAGGGCGTCGCCATGCGGGCTGGGTTCAGGCGGTGGCCGGCTCGACCGTCGCCGCTGGGGCCGGCGCGGCGGCCGGCGGCTCGACAGGTCCGGCGAAGGTGTAGTCGAACACCGAGTCCTTCACCTTCACGCTGATGGTCGCCACCGCCTCGCCGGCCATCTGCCGCTCCAGCAACGCGATCGAGAGTTCCGGCAGCATGGTGTTGGTGAGGATCGCGTCGATCATCCGTCCGCCCGACGCCACCTCGTTGCAGCGCGAGACCACCAGGTCGACCACGTCGTCGCCGTAGTCGAAGACGATGGCGTGGTTGTCGGCGATGCGCCGCTTCACCCGATCCATCTGCAGCCGGACGATCCCCTTCAGCATGTCGGGGCTGAGCGGATAGTAGGGCAGCACGATCAGGCGGCCGAGCAGCGCCGGCGGGAACACTTTCAGCAGTTCCGGGCGCAGGGTCTGCGCCAGGCTCTCGGCGTCGGGGGCCATCTCCGGGTCTTCGGACAGGCTGGTGATCAGGTCGGTGCCGACGTTGGAAGTGAGCAGGATCAGGGTGTTCTTGAAGTCGATGTAGCGCCCCTCGGCGTCGTCCATGTAGCCCTTGTCGAACACCTGGAAGAACATCTCGTGGACGTCGGGGTGAGCCTTCTCGACCTCGTCCAGCAGCACGACCGAATAGGGCCTGCGCCGCACCGCCTCGGTCAGCACCCCGCCTTGTCCGTACCCGACATAGCCGGCCGGCGCGCCCTTCAGGGTCGAGACGGTGTGCGCTTCCTGGAACTCGCTCATGTTGATGACGATCATCGAATCGTCGCCGGAGAACAGCAGCTCCGAGAGCACCAGGGCGGTCTCGGTCTTGCCGACGCCGGAGGGTCCGCAGAGCATGAACACGCCCACCGGTTTGTTGGGATTGTCGAGCTTGGCGCGGCTGGTCTGGATGCGCTTGCCGATCGCCTCCATCGCATGGTCCTGGCCGACCACGCGCTTCTTCAGCTGATCGGCGATGGTCAGCACTGAGGCGATCTCGTCCTTGACCATCCGGCCGATCGGAATGCCGGTCCAGTCGCCGACCACCGAGGCCACCGCGTCGGCGTCGACCACGCCGAACACCATCGGCTGATCGCCCTGGGCCTCGCGCATGGTCTCCAGCGCCGCCGTCAGCGCCGCGACGTGGGCCGGGTCATCGACGTGCGGCGGCGTCTCGCCGGCGCCTTCCGCGGCCTTCACCGCCGCTTCCCTGGCGGCCGTCAGGGCGTCGCGGGCGGCGCGCACGCCTTCGAGGGCGACTTTCTCCTTCTCCCACTTGGCGCTGACTTCCTCGAACGCGGTGTTCGCTTCGGCGATCTGCTCCTCGATCTTCGCGATCCGGTCGCCGGCATTGTAGTGGCCCTCGCGTTCGCGCATGGCGATGTCGAGCTCGACGCCCAGCAGTTCGACCCTGCGCTTGCGGTCTTCGACCGGCGCCGGCGTGGAGTGCTGCGAGACGGCGACGCGGGCGCTGGCGGTGTCAAGTAGCGAGACCGCCTTGTCCGGTAGCTGGCGGGCGGGCACGTAGCGCTGCGAGAGCTTGACCGAGGCCTCGATCGCCTCGTCCAGCACCACCACGTTGTGGTGCTTCTCCATCATTGGCGCGACCGAGCGGATCATCGAGATCGCCTTGTCGGTCTCGGGCTCGCCGACGTTGACGGTCTGGAACCGCCGGGTCAGCGCCGGGTCCTTCTCGAAGTACTGGCGATACTCGGCCCAAGTGGTGGCGGCGATGGTGCGCAGCCGGCCGCGGGCCAGGGCCGGCTTCAGCAGGTTGGCGGCGTCACCCGTGCCTGCGGAGCCGCCGGCGCCGATCAAGGTGTGCGCCTCGTCGATGAACAGGATGATCGGCTTCGGCGAGGACTCGACCTCGTCGATCACCTGGCGCAGTCGCTTCTCGAACTCGCCTTTGACGCTGGCGCCGGCCTGCAGCAGGCCAATGTCGAGCGCGCGCAGGGTCACGTCCTTCAACACCGGCGGCACGTCGCCGTCGACGATGCGGCGCGCAAAGCCCTCCACCACCGCGGTCTTGCCGACGCCGGCCTCGCCGGTGAGGATCGGGTTGTTCTGGCGGCGGCGCAGCAGGATGTCGATCACCTGGCGGATCTCGGCGTCGCGCCCGACGATCTGGTCGATCTCGCCCTTGCGGGCCCGCTCGGTGAGGTCGACCGAGAACTTGGCCAGCGCCTCGCCGGAGCCGGCCCCGCCAGCGCCGTCCGCCCCTCCCGGCTGTCCGTCGGCGGAAGGCGCCACACCGGCGCTCTCCGATCCGACCTCGGACGATCCGGCGCAAATCTGGGCGAATTCGTCACCCAGCTTGTCCGCCGACACCTTGCGCCACTCGGTCGAGATCGAGAACAAGGCGTTCTTCAGCTGCGGGGTCTTCAGCATGCCGAGGATCAGATGGCCGGTGCGCACCCGACCGGCGGCGTACATCAGCGAGGCGTAGAGCCAGCCCTTCTCGATCGCCTCCTCGATCTGCGGCGAGAAGTCGGAGATCGCGGTTGCGCCGCGGGGCAGGGCGTCGAGCGAGGCCACGGTGTCGCGCGCCAGCGTCGCGTCGTCGATCGCAAATCGCGTGCGGATCGCGCCGACGTCGTTGCGCGGGTCCTGCAGCAGGATGTGCAGCCAATGCGCCAGCTCGACATAGGGGTTGCCGCGCATCTTGCAGAACCCGGTCGCGGTCTCGATGGCCTTAAGGGCGGTGGGGTTCAGGCGCCCGAACAGGGCTGACCGGCTGATCTCGCTCATGGCTCAAAGCCTCCCGCGTCTTCAGGCGATGCGCCGCGCGCTTCGGCCCAAACGCGCCTCAGCCCGGACGCCGCCGGCGCCCGTCGGCGCCATCCAACTTGTCCATCCCATCCTGGTGCGCCCGTCAAGCCGCGCCGGCCTGGCCTCACGCTCGTCCAGTTCCACTTCCAGCTCCCACTCCAAGTGCGAGGGGGTGAAGGCGTCCAGCGCCTCAGCGGCGATCTTGAACTGGGCGCCCGTGGGCAGAAAGCTTTCATATTCGGCGAAGGTGCGGGCGCGCACCACCACCCGATAGGCGTCGGTGTAGGCGCGCACGGTGGCGCCGGCGACCACGTCGCGGCCCAGGCCGTTGAAGCCGCCCGGCCCGCCGAGGCGGCTGCGGTCGCCCGGCTCGATATTGCGCCACCGAGGCAGGAATTCCTTCAGGCGCACCGGCGTGCCCAGCAGGTGGGTCAGGGCGTCCTGGATGCCGGCGGCGCTGCGGTGCGAGGCGAACAGGCTGGCGTAGTGCAGCCGCGCCCGCGCCGGAAAGGCAGGGTCCGCCGGTACGTTCTCGCCGGCGCCCGATAGCGCGGCGAGATACGAGGCGAAGCGGTCGTCGCCCGGGCGGTCGGCATGGGCGACGGGCTGGCTGTCGGCCCAGGCGCGGTAGAAGAACTGCAGCATGCGGCCGGCCAGGATGTCGAGGAACTGGCCGAACGGGCGCTTGTGCCCGTAGCGCCGCTCGTTCATGGCGAATTCGCTGAGATGCAGGGGCAGGGGACCCATGGGTCCGGTCAGCCCCAGCCAGTAGCCGTTCACCGCCGCGCGGGCGCCCTTGATCTCGATCGACTCCAGCGTCGAGTCCGGAAAGGCGACGTGCGGCACCTGGTTCAGGTCGACGATGTTCTGCGATGGCAGCCGCGAGCCGCCGATGCGCGGGAGGTCCGGCGCACGCGCCTCCGCGGAGCGCAGCACGGGGAATATCCCGTAGCGCTTGGCCGCCTTCGCCACCTCGGCGAGGAAGCTCAGATGTTGCGGCGCTGCCCCACTCTTGGTGGCCATTGCACGAACGTCCCCTCCTGGACGGACTCGAAAACGCACTCGGTGAAGGAGTTGATGGTGGCGAACTCGGCCAGGAAGCGCTCCAGCACCGCTGAAAACAGGAACATGCGGGCGTTCTCGTAGGAGACGTCGTCCAGTTTCAGGCGGATGCGCAGGCCGCGGGCGAAGGCCAGGCGGTCGTGGCCCGGCACGCGCCGCGTCACCGGCTCGGACTTCACCGTCAGCAGCCCGTCGACCTGCCGGCGCGTCATCGCGTCCTCGATCCGTCCGTAGAGCGCGAGGTGGTCGCGCAGGATCGACGGGTCGTCGTGGTCGGTGGGCGCCAGGCTGGCGTAGTTTGGCGTCAGGTGGCTGATCACCCGCCAGGCGCCGTCGGCCAGCCCCATCGGCGGCTGCGGGCGGGTCGGCGAGCGCAGCACGGTGACCGCCCGGATCGGCCCGCCGGAGACGTTGAAGTCGGTCGCGCCGCCAAAGCGCAGCAGCTCGGGCAGCTCGCGATTGGTGACCAGCGCACGCACCGCCAGCTCGGTAATGCGATCGACGCTGGAGGCGTCGCCGGGCGCGGTGAGGCTGAGCCAGGTCTCGGTGCCGAGGTAGTCGGTGCGCCGCCGCAGCCGCTGCTCCTTGGTCGAGAGTCGGCGCCGCTTCAGCCGCGTGGCGTAGAACACCGCCTCGCGCCAGTCGTAGAGCAGCGCGCCGAACGCGTAGAGCGGCGCCACCGGCCGCGGGTCGCCGTTCTGGGTCCCGTAAGCCGTAACCTCCAGCACCCGGTAGACCTCGAAGTCCAACGGCCGCGTCCGGTCCGGCATCACCTGGAACTCGTGCTCGTAGGGCCTGATCTGCACCCGGCCGAGCTGCTTTTCGAACAGGTTGATCGCCGGGGTGGCGAACAGGCGGAAGTTCTGCGGGGTGATCGCCTTGGCCAGCCCCGCAGCGTTGCGGCTGAACAGCAGCACCACGTCGCACGCGTCCTGGCTGCCGGCGAACGCCTGCGCGAGGTCCTTCAGCCGGATGAACTGGAAGCGCTCCGGGCAGGCGAAATACTCGCTGAGCAGCCGGTAGCCGCGGAACGAGCGTTGCTCGTGGGGCAGCAGGGCGCACTCGTCCTCGAAGCCGTGCTGTTCGGGTAGCGGCAGCCTGAACCAGCCCTGCTGCCCGGCGCCGGAGGTGGCTGAACGGGCGATCACCGCGAGGCTCTCGCCGACGATCTGACGGTAGAGCTCGCCCGGAGTCGCCTCGGACCCGGCGAGGTAGATCGGCAGCTCGGCCGGCGCGATCTTGGCCAGCGGCGCGCCGCCCGCGCCGGCGAAACGCAGCCGCAGCCCGGCCTCGGCCCGGACGCCGGCCGCCGCGGCGAACGGGGCCACGGCCGCGCGGGTCGCCAGGTATTCCGCCTCGACGATCTGCAGCGGCCACAGCGTGACGTCGTGGCCGGTCTTGAAGGTTACGATCGCGCCGCCCTGGTCCTTGGCGACGGACGTCAGCTCGGTTCCGCGCGGCAGGCTGAAGCCGGTCACCAGCGACGGGTCGTTGGCCTGCGGCTCGAAGCCGACCACGCACATCGATGGCGTGGGCGCCAGATAGTGCGGCTGGATCGCCTGCAGCAGGTGCTGGGTGAACTCCGGGAACTGGTCCTGGAGCTTCAAGTTCACCCGCGCTGCCAGGAAGGCGACGCCCTCGAGCAGGCGTTCGACGTAGGGATCGACCTCGGTGGGGGTGGCCAGGCCCAGCCGCCCGGCGACGCTCTCGTACTCTTCGCCGAACTCCCGCGCCGTCTCGCGCAGATAGATCAGCTCGTCGTTGTAAGCGCGCAGCAACCTCGGATCCACAGGCCCTACTCCCGGACCGTGACCGACGCCGTGTCAACCTCGATGTCGGTCTTGAACTCCACCGGCATGGCCTGCACGGCGGCCGTGATGTCGCCCCGGATCACGTAGGTGATCGCATTTTCCTTCTCGAAGCTCGACAGCGCCTCCACCTCCAGCCGCTTGGGATCCATGCGCGGCTCGAAGGCGCGGATGGCGTCGCGGATCTCCCGGGCGCGGCCCTGGATCACGCGCTTGGTCAGGGTCTTGCCGGCCAAGTCAGGCACACCGTAGTTGAGCACCGAGGTGCGGACCTCGGGGTAGGGTGTCAGGTCCTCGACCGCAGCGAGGTTGGTGGTGTTGAGCAGCCAACCAAGCTCCCGCCGCACCGTCGTGCGCAGCGCCGCCTCGTTAAAGCGCTCGATCCTTGGCACCGTGTAGAAGCGCATGAGCGAGCCGCCGAGGTCGGCCATTCGCCGCGGGTCGTCGGCCTCGCGCAGTCCCTCGATCTCCAGATCGGCGACCAGCTTGTCGAACAGGGTGGGGTTTAGGCGGCTGGCGGCCATCAGTTGAACTTGAGGCGGCGCAGCGACAGGATGCCTACGTCGGCGCCGTCGCTCAGACTCCATTCGTGCTGGCCGACCCCAGCCTGACCCCACGGTTGGTCGACCCAGTCGGTGCCGCGCGCCAAGCGCAGCGACGCATCCCCGTTCGCCTCGCTGCCCGGATAGCGGGCCGGGAGCAGGGCGGCGACCGACTGGCCGGTCTTGAACGCAAGCTGGACCGGCAACCAGACGATGTCGCGCAGGTCTCTTGGGCCCTCAGATTCGATCTTCTCGATCGCCTCGAACGGCACCAAGCCCCACTGGCCGGCGATGATCGCCTCAATCGCCGGACCAAAGCGAGCGTCGCCGTCGGCGATCCAGTCGAACGGAGTCCCATCGAGATCGCCCGGTGTGTCCGGCGCCGCGTCGAACGCCCGGTCGCGCAGGGCCTCGGCGTCCTGCGTGCGGCCCTGGCAGAGCGCCGCCAGCGCGGCGGTGAGATCGCCGGCCCAACTCGAGGAGCTGACCAGCAGGGCAGGCTGCGCTGTCCCGGCGAACACCTGGCCGCGGAACTTCTCAGCCTCGATGGCCTGGTGATACGCGGCCGCCAGCATCTGCGCCTCAGGGGATAGCTGCGCCAAGCCGCGCAACTGGATCAGCGCCTTGTCCCACTCGCCCCCGACGCACAGCAGCTGGAACAGGAACATGCGCGCCTGCTGATCTGACGGGCTGCGGCGCACCGCCTCGACAAGCGACGCGCGGGCGCCTTCGAAGTCGCCCGCGCGCAGCATTGCGTCCGCATCGGCCATGACCGACTTTCTAGCACAAGCGCCCGGCCGGCGATGCTAGAACTGATCCTCATTGTGGGCGTAGTTATACGCATACAAGCCCGACACTCCGGCGCCGCCGGTATCAGCCTGCTCCTTGTACTCAACCTTGACCGAGGCGAAGTTCAGCGTGACGTTCTCGGTCGGGCGCTCCTCACCCCCGCTGCCGCCGATGGAGAAGCTGGAAACCAGCACCTCCTTCATGGTGATGGTCAGGTATTCCAGCGGCTTCTCGCCAGCCTTGCGCGCGTACAAGACGGCCTCGTCGAAGTGCTTGCCGGTGTGGCAGGCAAGGTGCATCGGCGTGGTGGCGAGATCGACGTACTTGGTGACCGAAAGATCCTGCGCGTTGACCTTGCCTGCGCCGCCGCCGCCGCCCATGCGCGTCGTGCCGGCGTTCGAAGCGCCCCAGCTCCAGGAGAGAATGTCGATCTCATCCTTGTGCTTGGAGTCCTTCGACTCGCCTTTGATTGTTGGAGTAAGCTTCAGGAACATGTCGACGGCCACGGTGAACTCCTTTGGCTCAGCGTTCTAGCGGGAGGGTTACAGCAAGAACTGAAACGCGGACTAGGCGGCGGGCTTGGGCAGTCGCGAAACCATGCTCAGCGACACGTCCATGCCTTCCAACTGGTAGTGTGGGATAAACCGGAACACGCCCCGATAGTATCCGGGATTTTCTTCATCCGGGATCACTTGAATCGACGCCGCCTTCAAAGGTTTGCGAGCTTTGATTTCCTCGCTGGAGAAGTCGGGCTGCGGGTCAACATATTGCATCACCCACGACTGCAGGTCGGCGGCAAGCTGCGGCGCCTCGCGGGTGCTGCCGATCCAGTCGCGCACCATGCACTTCAGATAGTGGGCGAAGCGGCAGCTGGCGAAGATATAGGGCAGGCGCGCCGAGAGGTTCGCGCTCGCCGTGGCCGCCGGATCTTCGTAGGCCTTGGGCGCGTGCAGCGTCTGAGCGCCGATAAAGGTCGCCTGGTTGGTGTTCTTGCGATGGATCAGCGCCATCAGCCCGGCCTTTGAGAGCTCGGCTTCGCGGCGGTCGGAGATGGCGATCTCGGTCGGGCACTTGGCGTCGAGCGAGCCGTCGTCGGTCGGGAACATCGCCGTCGGCAGGTCTTCGACCGTGCCGCCCGATTCCACGCCGCGGATGCGGGTGCACCAGCCGTAGGTCTTGAACGCCTCGGTGATCCGCACGCCCAGCGCATAGGCGGCGTTGAGCCACAGATAGTTGCCGTGGCTGCCGCCACCGTTGTCTTCTTCGAAACCGAACTCCTCCACCGGCTCGGAATTGGCGCCGTAGAGGTTGCGTCCAAGGAAGCGGGGCAGGGTGAGCGCCATGTAGCGGCTGTCGTTGGTGTCGCGGAACGCCCGCCACGCCATGTACTCGGTCGCGTCGAACTGCTTGGCCAGATCGCGCGGGTTCGACAGTTCCTGCCAGGTCTCCATGCCGATCAGCTGCGAGTCCGCCGCCGCCAGGAACGGGCAGTGCGCCGCGGCGCCGATCTTCGACAGCCCCTTCATGATCTCGATGTCGGGGGCGGTGTGGTTGAACGCGTAGTCGCAGATGAAGGCGCCGAACGGCTGGCCGCCGAGCTGGCCGAACTCGGCCTCGTACACCTTCTTGAACAGCGGGCTCTGGTCCCAGGCCGCGTCGCGGAACTGGCGCAGCATGCGCCGGGTCTCGTCCTTGGAGATGTTCAGGACGCGGATCTTCAGGTCCTTGCCGGTCGAGGTGTTGCCGACCACGTACCAAAGACCCCGCCACGCCGACTCCAGCTTCTGGAAATCGGCGTGGTGGATGATCAGGTTGATCTGTTCGGTGAGCTTGCGGTCGATCGCCGACTTCATTGCGTCGACCGTGGTGAAGACGTCGTCGCCGATGATCTGGGCGTCGGCCAGCGCCTGTTGCGCCAGCGTCTGCACCGCCTGCTCGATCCGCTGTTCACGGACCTCCGTGTTCGGCTTGAACTCCTTGCGTAGAAGCGCCGCGAAGTCGTCGACGACGAGCGCCTCGGCTTCGGCGACGGCTGCTTCCTGTTGAACTTCCTGAGCCATCACACTTCCTCACATTTCGGCGAGCGTACTTACTTGGCCTCTTCGGAGGCTCCCTCGCCTTCGGCGGGCTTGGCCGCCGCGAGCGCTTTCAGCATTTCCGGGTCTTTGAGAACCTTGTCGAGCAGCCCCTGGGCCCCGTCCTTGCCGTCCATGTAGACCATCAGGTCATTGAGCTGCTCGCGGGCTTCGAGCAGCTTGGCCAGCGCCGGCACGTTCTTGGCGATCGCGCCGGGTCCAAAGTCATCGAGCGACTTGAAGGTGAGGTCGACGCCCATCTTGCCTTCGCCGGTCAGGGTATTGTCGACGATGAAAGCCGCGCGCGGCGCGATCGCTTCCATCTTCTGTTCGAAGTTGTCCATGTCGAACTCAACGAAGTCTCGCTTGTCGAGGGTCTTCTTCTCGACCAGCGACTTGCCGGAGAGATCCGACATTACACCCATCACGAATGGAAGTTCGACCTTCTGGCGCGAGCCGTAGGTCTCTACCTCGTATTCGATGTGCACGCGCGGCGCGCGGTTTTCCTTGATGAACTTCTGGCCGCCCTTGGCTGAGACCATCGTCCTACTCCCACGGTCGAACGGCGGTTGCTCTCGCCCGCCCCGTGCGGACCTTGAAGCATATAACGGTGTTCTAGCCTAGCCCTCACCAACTCGAACCGTCGGGTGGCTTGCGCTGTGTCACCAGCACCCGCTTGGCCTCGTCGAGGGAGTTGGGGGCGATGTCCTCGAGCAGGGAGAGGAAGTCGAGATTGACCCATTCCCGCACACGCTGCAGCGCCGCCGGCACCGGACTGGTCGGCTCGCGCCGGCGATAGTAGTCGGCGATCGCGTCCATCGCCTTGACCACGTCCTCGCGACTCTCGACGCGGCCGGCGATGCGCGGGCCGCCCGCAGGCGCACTGCTGCTCGCCTCAGCGCCGGTCTCCGCGGCCTCGGCCTCCTCCGCCGGCGGCGCGCTGGTGAACGACTGCACCGCCTTCTTCATCTGCGCGAGGAGGTCGTAGGTGGGCTGGAAGTTGGCGCCGGTGTCCTCGCCGGCGTTAGCCGTAAGCACCGCGTCGGCTCGCTTGACCGCGCTGGTGATCGCATCCAGCCGGCCAACGATCTCGGTCAGCGTTGCCTCCGGCGTGTCGGCCAGGGCCGCGCGGAACACGCCATAGCCCTCGGCGGCCTCGGCGCTGGCGCGGAAGCGCTCGAAGTCCGCGCCCGAGAAACGGCCAAGCCTGGGGTGCTCGAGCAGCGGCGTTCGCTCGAGCGGGCCGAGGAACTCGCCGCGCCGTCCGAGCGACTCGCACGGCCCCTTGCGGCCCTGGAATCCATACTCTTCCAATTGCGGATGGACCGTCTCCCAGTAGCGCTCCAGCAAGCCGGCCAGGTACTGCGCGCCGGTCTCGACCAGCGGAAGCTGTCCCGACCTGGCGCCGGCGCGGCAGAGATAGACCGCCAGCCAGACGTCCTTGGTCCGCGCGCTCTGCTGCTCGATCATGCTGATGATCGGCCGCCAGTCGATTTCCGCTGTGCCGCTCGCCTCGCCGGTGGTGTCGATCGAGACCGAGCTGTCGAACGCCTGCTCGATCGTCCCCCGCTCGGGGTCATAGGCGAGGTCTTCGCCGGTCGGCGCTTCCTCGGACACCGGCGCGAGCAGTTCCTCGACGTCCATCGCAACACCCCCGATTGGCGCTCGCGGCTAGCCGCATTTCCAGGCGCGCAGGGTCAAGGCATGCGACAGGCGCGGTCGTTCCGCAAGCCGGCTCTGCTTCAGCCCCTTTGCGAGGGCGAGTAAGGCTCGTGTAAGGTGGCGCTGATCGGGGACAATCCAGACCCTGGCCAGACCCCGGACGAGGAAGCCCGCATGTTGGCGCGTGAGGCCGTCATCTCGCTGCCCATCCCGCAGGCCGCCCATCTCGAGCGGTTCGAGTCGGTCGAGCGGCTCAGCGAACCTTTCGTCATCGAAGTCGACGTGATCGCCGAGGAGGCGGAGGTCGACTTCCTGAGCCATCTCGGCGAAGGGGCGCTGATCACCGTCGCCCAGGAGGGGACGCCGCAGCGCACGTTCAGCGGTCTGATCTTCGAGGCGGAGTTTCAGGAGGAGGTCGAGGCCGGCTATCGCTACCGTCTCATCTTGCGGCCGTGGCTCTATGCGCTGACGCGCAATCTCGACTCGATCATCTTTCAGCAGAAGACTGCGGTGCAGATTATCCAAGACGTGTTCGAGAAGCGCGGCTGCCAGGATGTCGACTTCACCAAGCTACAGAAAACCTACCCAACCAGGGAGTATTGCGTCCAGTACCGTGAGAGCGATTTCGCCTTCGTTTCGCGCCTGATGGAACAGGAAGGCATCTACTACTTCTTCGATCATCACGACGGTCGACATATCATGGTCCTGTGCGACGACCGGTCTTCTCACGCCGATAGCTCATACGAGGAACTGAAGTACCTGGCCGCGAAGCAGACGGTGCTCGAGGACCGGGTCTGGCGCTGGACCGAGACCGTTGCGACCGGCGCGGAGAACAAGGCGACCTTCCGCGACTTCGACTTCACCAAGCCGACGAACAATCTCGAGGGCGCCCACACGCTGACGCCGCCGACCCCCGCCGCGGCGGGGGAAGGGTCCGACGAGAATGTGCGCATCGCCGGCGACGAGCCGGCGCCGGCGGGG
>DATNIH010000012.1:0-10174 GCA_035604515.1 Caulobacteraceae bacterium
GACTGGAAGGCGACGATGCGGGCGTCGGCGGTGACCAGCTCCTCGGAGATCGGCGCGCGCGCCTTGGGCTCGGGATCGGTGACCCGCGCCTTCAGGTCGCGCCAGAACTGGCGGTCGTGCAGGCGCCGCAGGCACAGGTCCTCGACACCCTCGAAGTCGGCCGCGGCCGCCAGATCGGCGGCGGTGATGTTCCAGAACCGCTCGAACGCCTCGTTGTGCAGCTTCAGCCGTCCGTCGGAGGAGAACACCGCCACCGCGTCGGTCAGCTTGTCGAGCGTCGCCTGCTGCACCTGGATCAGGGCGTTGAACTCCGCCTTCAGCTTCAGTTCGTCGGTGAGGTCGGAGAACAGCAGCAACAGGCCGCCGCCGGGGTGCGGCTGGCGCACGACCCGCAGCGTGCGCGCATCGGGGAGCCGCCACAGATCCTCCGCCGGCGCCAGCGCTTCGTAGGCGGCGAGCTCGGCGGCCTTCCAGCGGGCGTAGTCGGCGCTCTCGGGCAGGCGGCGGCGCTGGCGCAGGCGGTCGAGCAACTCGCCGTGGCTCGGCCGCTCCGCCAGCCAGGCGGGCTCAAGGCCCCAGAGCACGGCGAACGCGGCGTTGTTGAACTGCAAGCGGCGGTCGCGGCTGAAGATGGCGACGCCTTCGCGGATCTGGTTGAGGGTCTGGTCCTGCGCCTCGGTCTGACGGCGCAGGCTCTCGGCGGCTTCCTCGGCCTCGGTGATGTCCTCCGACCAGACGCCGACACCGCCGCCCTCCAGCGGCTCGGCGGTGAGCCGGAACGCCCGCCGGCGCCCGCCCGCCGCCGCCCAACGCACCGCCTCGCGGCGTTCCGACAGCTTGGCCGCCTCCCGCGCCAGCTCGTCGGCGGCGCGGTCGAAGGTCAGCGACTTGTCCCGGGCGGCGCGCAGGCTGTCGACCCCGGCGGCTTCCAGCCAGGCGCGGTTGGCGAAAGCCGGCGCCCCGTCGGGCGCGGCGATCCAGGCGGGGGCGGCGCGGGTGTCGATGAACGCGGCCAGTCGGGCGGCGGAGGGCAGCCGGGCGTCCGCGGCGAGCGGCGACAGGCGCAGGAACGCCAACGCCCCGATCGCGCGCCCTTCCACGCCGACGCCGCCCGACGTCGAGCGCACCTCGAACGCACAGGGCGCGCCGCTCTGGACCAGGGCGTCGATCAGCGGCGCGTGACTGGAATCGGTGCGTCGCAGGGCGGCCAGCACCGCGCCGGCGTCGCCGCCCGCCGCGCCCAACCGCTCGGCGCAGACGGCCAGGCTCTCCTCGCCCGCCACCAGCTGCGCCGCGCCATCGCCGAGCGACAGGATCGCGGTGTCGAACGCCTCGGCGGCCGCTTGGGCGGCGTGCAGGGCGCGGTCGGCCTCGGTGAGCTGCTCGCCCTGGCGGAGCACGCCGGCGTCGGATGCGCGGCCGGAAACAAGCGCCCATAACGCCGCGCCAACGGCCAGGGCCGCCGCTCCAGCCGCGGCGGCGAGGAGCAGCGCCTGAGGATCCATCCCGTCTCGCTCGAATCAGCCCCCGCGAGCATAGGCGTTCCGTCCAGCGCCTGCATGGCGCATCATAGCCGCATGAGCGCCATCCTCTACCCCGTGGCGGCAAACGCGGAGGCGGCGCTGGCGCGGCCGAAGGGTCGGGCGGCGCGAGAGCGCGAAGCGCAGACCCTCGCCGGCGCGCCGGTGCGGTTCGTCACCGAGCCGACCGGTCCGGGCTTCGCCAGCCGCGAGGCCGCGCTGGACGCCTACCTCGGGCGACTCGATGACGCCCGGCCGGGCCATGGCGTCATCGTCGCGGCCGAAGATCGATACTGCGCCCTCGCCCCGCGAATCGAGCGCGCCGCGACGCCGGCCCCGGTCGAGCCTGCGTTCAAGGGCGGACGTCGCTGGCCGAAGACCGCGGCCGCGCGCGGCCCCACCGTGTTCCGACTGATGATCAGCTACTGGAAGCTCGGCGAGACCGAGGCGGAGATGCTGGAGGACCAGGCCAGGGCCATGCGCCGCCGCGCCGAGGCCGCCGCGCTGGACGCAAACCAGCTGCGGGCGCTGGCCCAGCAACCGCTGCGGCCGTTCAAGCCGCAACAGCCGCTCGACGCCGGCCTGTTCGAGATGCCGGCCCCCGAAGCGCCGCACATCCTGATTCCCGACGAATGAGCGTCTGGAAGGACATGCCCGCGCCGACGCTGGAGGACATCGCGGCCTTGGCCGACGCGGCGTTCGCCGAGTTGCCGGCGACGTTCCGCCGGCAGGCCGGCGAGATTGTCTTCCGCGTCGACGACTTCGCCTCGGACGAGGTGCTGGACGATCTCGGTCTGGAGGACCCGTTCGAGCTGACCGGCCTCTACCAGGGGGTCGATCTTGGCCGCCAATCGGTGCTGGATCCATCCCCCGCGCCGGCGCGGGTGTTCCTCTATCGCCGCCCGATCCTCGACGAGTGGGCCGAGCGCGGCGACGTCAGCCTGGGCGAACTGGTGACGCACGTGTTGGTGCACGAGATCGGCCACCACTTCGGCCTCTCCGACGAGGACATTCACGCGATCGAGGCCGGCGCGGACTGACTCCTCTGCCTTCCCTCGGCAGCCGCGATCAGGAAAGCTATCGCCATCACAGCTGAGCCGTGGCAGGCTCGGCGAAGATGACGGGTGCGTCACCGATCGCGCCCGCGGAGAAGAGGAAACTTCGATGCAGATCCATCCGCTGGTGGCGATCGTCACCCTCGTGGCCTTGTTGGTCTACTTCTACATGGGGCTGCGGGTCGGCCAGGGGCGCACCAAGTACAACGTCCCGGCGCCAGCGGTGACCGGCAATCCCGATTTCGAGCGGGCCTATCGCGTCCAGATGAACACCCTGGAATGGCTGCCGCTGTTCCTGGTGTCGCTGTGGCTGTTCGCGATCGCCTGGGGCAGCGACCTGGTCGCGGCGGGGATTGGGCTGGTGTGGATCATCGGCCGCATCCTCTACCTCACCGGCTACTCCAAGGCGGCCGAGGCGCGCGGGCCCGGCTTCGGCATCCAGGCGCTGGCGACCGGCGTGCTGCTGTTCGGCGCCCTGGGAAAGATCATCTGGATGGTGGTTCAGAAGGGCGTCTGACGCTTATCCGGGCGTTTGTCAGCAGTCGGATAGGCCGGCTGCTAAGTCTCAGAATTAATGGAACTTTCCGGATTGTGACGGCATTGATTCGTCTTCTAACGTCGCCGTGGGCGATTCGGAGGGCAACATGGCTGAGGGCGAACTGTCGCGCCAACTGCGCGGCCAGAGGCTGACCACCACCGAGGTGATCTTCTACATGCCGGACCATCCGGCGCTGCTGCAGCGGTTCATGTGGCAGACGCTGGACCTGCCGCCGGACTTCCCCCGCGTCTACCGGTTCCTCGACTTCTGGCGGCGCGAGATCGATGCGGTGATCCACTCGGTGACCTGTTCGGCCGTCGGCCTGGTCGCTCCGGCCAAGCTCAACGTCGGCCGCGAGATCGGCACGCTGCACTGATCCGACGAAGCCAGTTTCGCTGACGGGTGCTTCGCTGTAGATTCGCTGCCGAGCGGACGGCAGTGCGGTCGCGACGCGGCCGGCGAGTTAGGATTTGGACGTCGATGAAAGCACCCGCCATCGTTGTCGCCGCGCTCCTCGTGCTTGGCCTAGCGGCCTGCGAGACGGCGACCCCTTACCAGCCCCTGGCGCGCGGCACGGTCGTTTCCGGCGGCTACAGCGACCAGATGTTGGACGACACCCACTTCCGCGTCACCTTCAGCGGCAACGACACGACGCCGCGCGAGCAGGTCGAGTCCTATCTGCTCTACCGCGCCGCTGAACTGACGTCCTCAAAGGGCTTCGACTGGTTCGAGATGGTCGACCGCCACACCCAGAACACCGGCGAGAGCTTCGTCGAGCCCTACGGCCCCTGGGGCTATTGGAGTCCGACCTGGCGCTTCCGCGGTCGCCGCGGTTGGTTCTACGGTGGCGGCTTCGGTTACTGGGGCGATCCTTGGGGCCCCTACGGCGACCTCGACACCATCAACCGCTACAGCGCCTCTGCCGAGGTGGTGATGGGCCACGGCGCCAAGCCCGGCAACGACCCGCGCGCCTTCGACGCCCACGAGGTGATGCAGAACCTGGGCCCGAAGATCGTGCGCCCAGGCGAGGCGCCCGCGCATTCCTGAACCTGGGGCGCTACGGCGCCTTGGTGTGGAAGGTGAGGTCGACGTCGACCTTCTGGTCGAACACATCGGTCGGGCCATTCGAGGTGAGCCGCCCGGAGAGTTGGCCGTTCGCGCTGCTGAAATCCTTCACCGTAAGCACGCCGGAAATCGAGATCGACCCGCTCGGACTCTGCAGGCCCGAGTGTACCACGTCGACGCCGATCACCGTGCCGTCCGGCTCGATCTTCGCCACGATGGCGTCGCCGAACTTGTTGAACACGGCGTCGAAGGCGGCCTTGTCATCGCCGCCCTGATCCTTGGCGGTGAACACCAGCGCGACGATCGGCTTGCCGTCGAATGGATCGTCCTTGTGCGCGGTCACCTGGGTGAGCGTGGCCTGCTTACCGTTGCCGGTATAGGTGCCCGAGACCGCCGGGCCTGTGTCGGCGGCCGCAGCGGCTGGCGGTGGCGCCGGCGGCGACGCGAGGGCGGCCTGAGGCGCAGGGACAGCGTTCGTATTCTGGGCGACTGGCGCCTTGGAGCAGGCCGCGACCAGCAGCACGCTGGCCAGGCAGACGAGCGTCTTGCGCATTGTGATTTCCCCCCGTCGCCGCGAGGGCGACGGCGCGATGCGTAACATGCGCGGCCGCAAATGGCGAAGCGCGGGTCAGTATCGCGGCGACGACCGCGCGACCGGGCCATCCCCGGTGAGGCTCAGATGGGTCAGGGTCTGCTCGTCGTGGTTCATGCGCCACGACAGCAGCTTCTGCGCGTACGCCAGCACCAGCGGCGCATAGGCGGGATCGGCGGCGAGGTTGCGCGTCTCGCCGGGGTCGGCCGTCAGGTCGAAGAACAGCGGCGGCAGCGCGGTGAAGTGGACGTACTTGTAGCGCTCCCCGCGCACCACGTTCAGCGCGCACTGGTGCAGGGTGAGGCTCAGCGTGCGCTCGACGCTGTCGTCCAGCGGGTTGCGGAAATCGAACTCCCAGTGCGCCTCGTCACGCCAGGCCGGCGGTGTTTCGCCCGACAGGAAGGGCGCGAGGCTGCGGCCATCGCATTGCGCCGGGACCCGCGCGCCGATGGCTTCCAGCAGCGTCGGCATGATGTCGACGTTCTCGGTGAAAGCGTCCACGCGGTCGCCGCGCGCGCCCCCCGGCCTCGGGTCCCGGACGATCAGAGGGATGTGATAGGAGCCGTCGAAATAGCCGCCCTTGCCGATCAGCCAGTGGTCGCCGAGCTCTTCGCCGTGATCGGAGGTGAAGATGACAAGGGTGCGCTCGGCCAGCCCGCTCGCGTCCAGGAACGCCATCAGCCGGCCGATCTCGGCGTCCACCCGGGTCATCAGGCCGAAGTAGACCGCCTTCAGCCGCCGCAGCCGCGCTTCCTGCTCGGTGGCGCGGTGCTGGCGGTGCGAGAGCCGCCAGGCCAGCCACGGATGCTGCAGCCCCTCGGCCTCGGCGGTCGCGTCGCGGCGGAACGGCGGGACCTGCGCCGGGTCATAGAGGGCGTTGTAGGGCTCGGGCGCGACGAACGGCGGGTGCGGGCGCAGCAGCGACAGGTGGGCGACGAACGGCCCCTTCGCGCCCTTCAGATAGTCGATCAGCTGGCCGGTGAGGAAGGCGACGTCGTCGACCTCGGCCGGGAACGCCAGCGGGCGCGGCGCCGGGGCGCCGTCCTCCCACTCCGGCCCAGGCTTGCGCCAGCCGTAGGCGTCGGCGGCGTTCGCCGGCGGTTCGAAGCCCTTGGCGCGCAGCCAGTCGGTCCAGGGCGTCGGGTTGCCGTCGAGGTGCACGATCGGCCGGATGCCCGGCAGCGGCCCCTCGTAGGTGCGCAGCCAAGGACTGTCGTCCGGCTCGCCGCGCGGGTCGCGGCTGGTGTCGGTGTAGCCGAACAGCACCGGGTCGTAGCCAAGCGCGGCCGCCTCCAGCGCCCAGTTGGTGTGGCGCGCGTCGAGCGGCGTGCCGTTGGTGCCCGAGCGGTGGTTCTGCAGGTACATGCCGGTGTGCAGCGAAGCCCGACTGGGTCCGCACGGCGCGGCGTTGGCGTAGTGGCGCTGGAACAGCACGCCCTGGGCGGCCAGCGCGTCGAGGTTCGGTGTCTTCACCATCAGGTGGCCGAGCGCTGAGAGACAGTCCCCCCGCCACTGGTCGGCGGTGATGAAGAGCACATTCAGCGGCGCGGCCATGGGTCCACCTTACCTGCAATCTTCCCCGCGCAAGCGGCCAAGGTCCAAGGCAAAAGATTGAACCACGGAAAACACGGAAAGCACGGAAATCAGGGCCACGGGCCGGCTTCGATGTCGGTGGCCCCTTCCGTGTTTTCCGTGTTTTCCGTGGCCAATCCTTGATCCCCGCTTGCGCGGGGAAGTGCGGAACCCTACCGCGGCGCCATCCGGATCGCGCCGTCGAGGCGGACGTCCTCGCCGTTGAAGTAGCCGTTCTGGATCATCTCCATCGCCAGCGAGGCGTACTCCTCCGGCCTGCCGAGGCGCTTGGGATAGGGCACCTGGGCGCCCAGCGCGTCGCGCACCTGCTGCGGCGCGCCGGCCAGCAGCGGGGTGTCGAAGATGCCGGGCAGGATGGTGTTGCAGCGGATGCCTTCCGGCGAAAGGTCGCGCGCCACCACCAGGGTCAGGCCGACGACGCCGGCCTTGGAGGCGGTGTAGGCCGCCTGGCCGATCTGGCCGTCCTCGGCCGCGACCGAGGCGGTGTTGACGATCGCGCCGCGGTCGCCGTCTTCCTGCGGCGGCAGGCTCATCATCCCCGCGGCGCTCTTGGCGATGCAGCGGAAGGTGCCGACCAGGTTGATCTGGATGATCAGGTTGAACTGCTCGGTCGGGAAGCTCTTGATCTCGCCGGTCTGGCGGTCGCGGCTGGCGGTGCGCGCGGCGTTGCCGGTGCCGGCGCAGTTGACCAGGATCCGCTCCTGGCCGTTGGCCGCGCGGGCCTTGGCGAAGGCCGCGTCGACCTCCTCCTCGGAGGTCACGTTGCAGGCGCAGAACACGCCGCCGCCGATCTCCTTGAACAGCGCCTCGGCTTTCTCCTGCTGCCGCTCGAGATCGAAGACGCCGATCTTGACGCCCTTCTCGGCGAGCCGGCGCACGGTGGCCGCGCCAAGGCCGGAGGCGCCGCCGGTGACGATGGCGGTGACGGAGGAATCGAGCTTCATGGTTTTCGCGGCCCCTTGCCGATGACTGAGCTTTGGCAAGCGTTTAGCCCCGGCGAGGGCGGGCTGGAAGCGTCACGCGGCGTCAATAGTAATAGAAGTTGAACCGCGGAGATCGCGGAGAACGCGGAGCGTTCAGAGCCCGGCCGGGTCTGCTTCGCGTTCTCTGCGATCTCCGCGGTTAAGTTGGCCCTCGCCAAGAGCCCGCGGCGATCGCCAGGAAGAGGATGAATCCGGCGAACGTGTTGGTCTTGAACAGCGCCAGCGCGCCCGTCGGGTCGTCGAGTTTCAGCCGCAGGGGCTGGCGCAGGAGGGTGAGCGCGTAGAGCGCGGCGAGAGGCCAGAACAGCGGACCCAACCTGCCGACCCACCCGGCGACAGCGACGAGCGCGATCGAGACGACGTAGAAGCCGAACACCGCCTTGGGCGCGCTTGCACCGAGGCGGCGTGCGGACGATTTCACGCCAGCGAGAGCGTCATCCTCCAGGTCCTGCACGGCGTAGATCGTGTCGTAGCCGAGGGTCCAGAACACGGCGCCCGCATATGCAAGCAGCGGCGGACGGATATCGACGTCCACTATCCACCCCGCCTGGGCCCACGGCATGGCTAATACGGCGGGAGCAGCGAACGTGGCGGCGTAGCCCAAGAGAACGCCCCAGTTGAACGTCAGGCCAAGCCAGGCCTGCGGCCACCAGGTGATGCGCTTCATGAACGGGTAGGCGGCCACCAGCGCCAGTGAGATGACGCCGAGCACGACGGCGAAGATGTTGAGGCTGAGCAGGATGACCAAGCTCGCCAGCGAGCAGCCGACCACGAACGCCCACGCGGCCCTGACGCTGATCTGTCCCGAGGCGACCGGGCGCGCGGCCGTGCGGGCGACCTTGGCGTCGATGTCGCGGTCGATGATGTCGTTGTAGGCGCAGCCGGCGGAGCGCATCAGCGTCGCGCCGAGCAAGAACAGCAGCAGCAGGACCGGGTCGGGTGGGCGGTGGCCGATTGCGTCCGCCAGCGCGATCCCCTGCCAGCCCGGCAGCATCAGCAGCCAGATCCCTGTAGGGCGATCGAAGCGGCCGAGCTTCAGCCACGGCCGCAACGCTGGCGGCGCGTGGCGGTCGACCCAGTTGGCCGGCGCGGCGTCGGGGAGGACCGTGGTCATGGCGTCAGCCTAGGCCACCGGGTGCGGCCCAAATGCAACCCCACCGAACCGCGTTCTCGCCGATCTTGACGACAAGCCGACACCGCGCCTACCAAAGCATCCTCGGTCACAGCTCAAGTTCAGGAAGGAGGGTCGCCGACATGCGTTTTGTTCGTCTGATCGCCCTCCCGCGGAAGCCCAAGGCGCCCGGCGCCGCCGCCCGCTCCTCCGACCGGCTCTGACCTAGGAAGTCGCTTCCCGGTCGGCGCCCGCCCTCCGACCGAAGGACTTCTCCCTTGTCACGCCCCGACCACCTCCCGATCGCTCCCGCCGGCATTTTGCGCCCGGCGATGAGAGGCTTTGGCCGCAGAATACCGCAGGCTTCGCGATGACCGTCACCCACAACGAAGACGAGGCAGCCGTCCGTCCCCGCACGATCGAAGACGCAACCGGCGCCGCGCCGGCCACGCCCTCGATGGAGCAGTACGAGGACGACGAGGCGCACCGCGAGCGGGTGCTCAGCAACGGGCAGGTGCTGCGGTTCATCGCCGGCTTCTGGGGGCGCAGGCGCTGGATGGTCGCGGCGACGATCACCACGTCGCTCGCCGCCATCGGCTTCGAGACCTGGACGCCGCGCGCCACCCAGAACCTGATCAACATCGCCGCGGCCGGCCCGATCAAGCCCGACGTGATCTGGCCGGCCTGGGCGGTGCTGGTCGGCGTCTACCTGGGCGCGTCGCTGATCCGCAACATCGGCTTCCGCCTGTTCTGGAACCCGATGGCCGCGCGCAACATGGAGGAGATGACCAACGAGGGGTTCCGCCGCGTGCAGAGCTTCTCGGCCGACTGGCACGGCGACACCTTCGCCGGCGCCACCGTGCGGCGGCTGTCGCGGGCGATGTGGGGCTACGACGTGGCCTCGGACTCAGTGATCATGTGGGTAGGCCCGGCGCTGATCGTGCTGCTGGCGCTGTCGGTGTCGCTGATGCTGCGCCTGCCGCTGATCGGCGCCTTCTCGCTGGCGATGGTGGTGGTCTACATCGGCGCGACCATCGCCTTCTCCACCTTCTACGTGCAGTCGGCCAATCGCCGCTCGGTGGCGATGGATTCGCGCATCGGCGGGGCGCTGTCGGACGCGATCTCGTCCAACCCGACGGTGAAGGGCTTCGGCGCCGAGGCGCGCGAGGAGGCGCGGATCGGCCTCGTCACCCGCGACTGGCGCAAGACGACGCTGATCACCTGGAACCGCTACATGACCGTGTGGCTGTGCCAGAATCTGCTGTTGGCCGCCCTGCAGGCGGGCCTGACGGCGCTGGTGGTGGCGAGCGCGCTGCAGGGCAAGGCCACGCCCGGCGACGTCGCCTTCGTCATCACCACCTTCCTGATCATGAGCGGCTATTTGCGCAACATGGGCGACAACATCCGCATGCTGCAGCGGGGCCTCGCCGACGTCGAGGACGTGGCCCGCTATGCGCGGATGGCGCCCGACGTGGTCGACGCGCCGGCCGCCGCGCCATTCCTGCCTGGCCTTGGCGAGGTCAGGCTTCAGGGCGTCAGCTTCCGCTACAAGTCCGCCGACCGGCCGATCTACCAGGACTTCTCGCTGACGATCCGTCCTGGGGAGCGGGTGGCGCTGGTGGGACCGACGGGGTCTGGGAAGTCGACGTTCGTGAAGCTGCTGCAGCGGCTCTACGACGTGCAGGGCGGGCGCATCCTGATCGACGACCAGGACATC
>DATNIH010000013.1:0-8138 GCA_035604515.1 Caulobacteraceae bacterium
CCAGGCTGCCTTCGGCATCGCCATCGAGCGGCGGTTCGGGGCCGATGTGAGGTTGCTGGCCAGGCGCGGGAGCCGAGACGCCTACGGTCGCCGCTATCTCCTCGATCGGTTTCCGTTTGTCGACGCGCGCGTGGTTGGACCCGAGGCTGCGGCCGGGGCGCCGGGCTATGGCGAGACCGGCGCTAGCGAAGAGACCCTGGCGGCGCTGTTTCGCCAGCAGCCCCGGGTGGCTCTGCAGGGCTACTGGCAACACGAGCGATTCTTCTTCGGACAGGAACAGGCCATCGCGGCGGCGTTCCAGTTGACGCCGGCGCCGGATCTTGCGGGCAAGGCCGCGGCGCTCCGCGCCAGGGCCGCGATCGGCGTGCACCTGCGCCGCTCCGACTATGGTCACCACGGGCTCGCGACGGCGGACTACTACCACGATGCCATTGCCGCGATCCGCGGCGAGGCCGGCCCGGCGCCCGTGCTCTGCTTCACTGACGAGCCCAACGTGGCTCGCTCCCTATTCCGTGCCGTCCCCGACCTGGTGGTCGTGCGGCCGAACACGGAGGATCCCCGCGACGAGTTCTATCTGCTCAGCCAGTGCCGGCACTTCGTGATCGCCAACTCATCCTTCTCCTGGTGGGCGGCATGGCTGGGCGCGCAACCGGACTCGATCGTCTATGCGCCGCTGCCGTGGTGCGTGTTTAGTCCCGCGCTCGATCCCGCGCCGCCGCGTTGGCGCAGGGTCGAGAACGCCGTTCGGGGGCTATAGTGGCGCCGGGCAAGGTCGGGCTGACGCGTTCGCACGCGAAGGCCACGCAAGCGTGGGGTCATCGGTGAACATCGTCATCCTCGGCGCGAAGAATCCGGAGACGGGGCGGATGATCGAGGCGATCCGCGCCGCCGGGAGCGCGGACGACTTCATCGGCTTCCTCGACAACAACCACGCCAACATGCCGCCCCGCTTCCTCGGCCTGCCCGTCTTCGGCGGGTTCGAGAGGCTCGACGGGCTGATCGCCGACGGCTGTGTGTTCGCAAATACCATCACCGGCTCGACGGCCTCGCGCTACGAGACCTCGGCCGAGATCTATCGGCGCGGCGGGCGGCTGGTCAGCTTCGTCCATCCGAGCGTGAACGCCGGCGTCGCGATCGGCGAGGGCGCCTACATCCAGGAGGGTGTCATCCTGCAGGCCGGCGTCAGCCTGGGCGTCAACTGCGCGATCAACGCCGGCGGCATCGTCAGCCATGAGACGACGCTGGGGCACAGCGTCTTCTGCGCGCCTGGGGTGCGCATTGCCGGCGAGGTCAAGATCGGCGACGGCGTGTTCGTGGGCGTCGGCGCGGCGATCGTCCCGCGACTGACGATCGGCAAATGGGCGACCATCGGGGCGGGCGCCGTGGTCATCCACGACGTGCCCGACTTCGCCGTCGTCGCCGGCAACCCGGCGCGGGTCCTGCGCTATGCCGAGGCGGCGCATGGCGACGGCGACGTGCGCGCGGCCGCGCGCGGCGGCAGCGCTCTACGGTAGGCGGGGCGCATGGCGGCGATCACGGTCGGCGTTCCGGTCTTCAACGAAGCCGCGCGACTGGAAAGCTGCCTTACGGTGCTGCGCGATCAGACCTTCACCGACTTCGAGGTGCTGATCTTCGACAATGCATCCGAGGACGCGACCGGCGAGGTCGCCCAGACGTTCTGCGCCACTGACCCGCGATTTCGCTACGTGCGCCAGCCGGTGAACAAGGGCGCGATGAAGAACTTCGCCGACGTGCTGCATGCCGCCACGAGCCCGTATTTCCTCTGGCGCGCCGCCGACGACCGGTCCGACGCCAACTACCTCGAGGTGCTGCACGACCTGCTGGAAGCCGATGCGTCGAAAACGCTGGCCGTCCCGCGCGTGCTCGGATCCTATCGTGGCGAGGTGCTGAGCACGACGCGGTTTCCGACGCTCCGAGGCGACGGCGGACTGGGCGATATTCGGCGACAGATGTTCCGCTGCAGCCCGCAGTGCTTCTACGGCCTCTTCCGCCGCGCGGCGCTCGTTCCGATCCTGGACCGGATCTGGGCATCCTACGGCGATAACGGGTGGGCGTCGGACTTCCTGCTCCTGCTGCCCTTCTTCATGGACGGCGCCGTCGTCGGAACCGACGCGACCACTTTCGAGGCGGCGCTCAGGCCCAGGCGCGCGGACCCCGGCCAGCCCCGGCCGCCGCGGACCGAGGCCGACCTCGACTCGCTCGTGGCCCTTCGCCGGCGGTTTCTCGACATCGCCCAGACTTTCGTCGACGAGCGCGTGCCGCCCGGGCCGGGCCGCATGGCCTGGGCGGTGCTGCTCTGGCTCTACGCCGACCGCCGCGTCTACAAGACCCGGCACATCGTCCGCCGAACCGCCCGCCGCCTGATCGGCCTGCGGCCGTAAGGAGCGCTCCAGATCCTCCCCGGTCGGGGGAGGATCTGCGCTACCTCACGCGCTTCAGGTAGCCGCCGGGGGAGCTGGAGAAGATCAGTTTGCCGTTCACCACCGGGTCGGCCTGGAAGCGGTCGGTCTCGGCGAGGTAGGCTTCAACGGCGGCGAGCGGCTCGTTGCCGGGCAGCCAGACGTGCGAGCGCGCTGTCGGCGTCTGCACGGGCGTCATGCGGCCGAGCACGGTGTCGGAGACGATCAGGTACTGGCCGGGCGTCACCAGTTCGCTATAGGCGCGCAGCTCCTCGAGCACGTGGTCGCGCGAATGGTCCGAGTCCAGACAGACCATGACCGCGGCGCCGGCGGGGATGGCTGCCCGCACCGCCGCCAGCGTCTCCGCCGCGATCGACGAGCCCTCGATCAGCGTGATCTTCGAGGCCATCGGATGGGTCTCGATCGTGTCGCGGTTGTGGGCGCGGATGTCGATGTCGACCCCGATCACCTTGCCGCGTCCAAGCAGGGTGAGCATGGCGGCCGAGAAGATCAGCGAGCCGCCGCGGGCGACGCCGGTCTCGATGATGACGTCGGGCTTTGCCGCCCAGATCACCTCCTGGGTGGCGACGATGTCGGCCGGCACCTGGATGATCGGCACGCCCATCCAGCTCCAGAGATAGGTGTAGCGGTGCGCGTCGGCCGCGACGAAGGCGTCGAGCGCGGAGTCGAACACCGCTTCGTCCGCCCCCAGAGCAAGCGCGCTTTGTTCCTTCTCTGCCTCGAACGCGGCCCGATCATCCGGATGCGTCATACGACTACCTTGCCATGCCCGCGCCAGCGGGCGCGCCCTGTTTCGGACCGCGCCGCTTGCACGGCGCGGATCAGCTCGCCCCCAGGATCTCTTTCAAGGCCCGGCTCACCAGGTCGGCCTTGGCTTCGTCGATGTTGTAGCCACTGGGCAGGTTGATCCCGTACGTCGCCACGCGCGCGCCCTTGTCGTTCGGTGAGAGGAAGCGCTTGGAGGCCGGACGATCGGCGAAGGCTCCGAGCGTGGAGAGCTGCGAGAAGAACGGCCGCGTGTCGATGTTGCGCTCGCCGAAGGCCTGCATCAGCGCGAACTTGTCGAGGCCGAACGAGGCGTCCGGCGCGACGCTGACCATCCAGTAGCTGTTCTCCGTTCCCGGCGGCTCGACGTTCATGGCAAGGCCGTTCATGCCGCCGAGACGGTCCGCATACCAGCCGAAGATCGCCCGCTTGCGCGCGATCAGCGCGTCGATCCGCTCCATCTGGGCGACGCCGAGCGCGGCGGTCACCGCGCTCATGCGGTACTTGAAGGCGATCTCGTCGTTCTGAAAGAAGCGGTCGCCCGGCGCGCGGCCGTGGTCGCGCAGACGCAGCACCCGGTCGTAGAGGGCCCGATCGTTCGTCGCCAGCATGCCCCCCTCGCCGGTCGCCACTGTCTTGGAGCCATGGAAGCTGAAGGCCGATGCGTGCCCGAACGCGCCGGCGCGCTTGCCGTGATGCACCGAGCCCAGCGCCTCGGCCGCATCCTCGATCAGGCCGAGGCCGTGGCGGGCGGCGATCTCTTCCAGCCGCTCCCAGTCGCAGGTCGAGCCATAGAGGTCGACGCCGACGATCGCCTTGGTCCTCGGCCCGATAGCGGCCAGCACGGCGTCGGGATCGATGCACCAGGTGTCTGGCAGGATGTCGACCAGCACCGGAGTTGCGCCCACGTAGACCACCGGCGCGACCGAGGCGATCCAGGTCACGTCGGGCGCGATCACCTCGTCGCCCGGCCCGACCCCCAGCGCCGCCAGCGCCAGGTGCAGGGCCGCGGTCGCGTGCGGCAGGCTGACGGCGTGGCCGACGCCGATGTAGTCGGCCAGCATGCGCTCGAAGCGCCCGTTGAAGGCGTAGTGGTTCCCGTACCAGGCGGTGCGCGCGGCCTCCGCCGCAAGCTCGGGCTCGCGTTCGGTGATCCAGGGGCCGGCGACCGGGATGCGCTCGGGCGCCACGATCATCGGGTGAGCTCCGCAAGCGGCGGCCAGGCGCGATCGCGGTCGCTGATCACCGCCGGCGCGTAGGGCCAGGCGATGGCGAGCGCCGGATCGTCCCAGGCGAGGCCCGCGGCATGGTCGGGAGCGTATGGCGTGTCGATGCAGTAGAGCATCGCGCAGTCGTCGGTCAGCGTCAGGTAGCCGTGCGCCAGCCCCGCCGGCGCATAGAGGAGGGCGTCGTCGTCGTAGGCCATGGTCAGGCCCACGGAGCGGCCGTAGGTCGGCGAGCGCGGGCGGATGTCGACCAGGACGTCGAACACCGCGCCGCGCATGACCGAGATCAGCTTGGTCTCCTCGTGCGGGCTGCGCTGGAAGTGCAGGCCGCGCAGGGTGTGGGCGCGGGCGTTCACCACCTCGGAGATCTGCGCCGTGCAGTCCTTCAGTCCCGCCGCGCGGAAGTCGTCGCGGCAGAACAGGCGGGCGAGATGCCCGCGCTCGTCGCCCCGCCGCTCGGGGACCAGGCAAAAGGCGCCGTCGATGGCCAGCGGCTCGATCTTCACGCGAGGAACCCGGGGTTGGGCGCCGGCAGCGCGAGCCGCGTCCCCTTGGCGACCAGGGGCTCGAGCTGGCAGACGATCTCGGCTGCGATGTTCCAGGCCAGGATGAGCACGACGTCCGGCCGGCGTGCGCGCATATGCTCGGGCGCGAAGATCGGCACGCCGACGCCGGGGATGCGCCGTCCCTGCTTGGTGGGCGCGCTGTCGACGACATAATCGAGCGTCTCGGTCCCGATCCCGCAGTAGTTGAGCAGCGTCGTGGCCTTGGCCGGGGCCGTAAAGCCGGCGATGGAACGGCCCTGGCGCTTGAGGCCGGCGAGGAAGGCGCGCAGCGCCTGGCGCTGGGCCCGCGCCTTGGCCGCCAGCGTGCGGTAGCCTGCGAGGTCGGCGAGGCCCGCCGCGCGCTCTTCGGCCTCCAGCGCGCCGACCGCCGGCGCGATGGGGCCGGCGCCGGCGTGGCGGACGTAGAGCCGCACGCTGCCGCCGTGGGTGGTCAGCCGCTCGACGTCGGTCATCGCAAGCCCGTGGCGGGCGAAGAGGGGGCGAAGCGCGGTCAGCGACAGGTAGGAATAGTGCTCGTGGTAGATGGTGTCGTACTGCCCCTCGGCGATCAGCGCAGAGACCAGCGGGAACTCGAAGGTCGCCACGCCCGCCGGCGCCAGGAGCCGGGCGAAGCCTGAGACGAAGTCGTTCAGGTCGGGCACGTGGGCGAGCACGTTGTTGGCGGCCATTATGTCGGCCGACACGCAGTCGCGGCTCAACCGCTCGGCCAGCGCCGCGCCGAAGAAGCCGACCACGGTCTCGACGCCCTTTGTGGCGGCGATCTCGGCGGCGTTGGCGGCGGGGTCGACGCCGATGGCGCGGACGCCCGCCCGCGCGAACGCCGCGCTGAGCGCCCCATCGTTCGAGCCCACTTCCACCATGGTCCCGCCGGGCCCGACCCAGCCCGCGGTCAGCATCTTCGCGGCGTAAGCCTCCACGTGCTCGCGCCAGCTCGACGACGCGGACGAGAGGTATGCGTAGTCGCCGTGGAACAGCGCCTCGCGCGGAACGACGTCCTCGACCTGGGCCAGGAAACACTTGGGGCAGACGTAGAGTCTGAGCGGGTAGCGCGCGTCTGCCGCCGGGTCGTCGATGCGCCGAAACGCATTCGAGATCGGCATCAGCCCAAGGTCCAGCACGGGTTCGCCCAGCACCGCGCCGCAAGACCGGCAGTTCATTTGACCCCCTCCCAGAGGGAGGGGCCCGCTTCGGCGCGGGAGAGGATCGCAACGTCCTCGCCGGCGGCGAGGGCGGCGTACCACTGGGCGGCGGCGCGGACGCCTTCGGCGCCGGGATAGCGCTCGGTCCAGCCGAGCAGCCGGCGGGCGGCGGAGGAGTCGAGCGCCAGCGCCGGCTTCTCGGCGAACGGCGCCGGGTGCTGGCGCCACTGCAGCGGCCGTCCGAGACCGCTCGCAAACACCTCGGCCGTCTCGAGCGCCGTCAGCACCGGCGCGCCGGGGGCCGGGCCGAAGTTCAGCGCCGCGGGCAGGCCCGCGCGGTCTTGCGCCACCGCTTCGGCGTAGAGCAGGTAGCCCTCGGCGATGTCGAGCGCATGGCTCCAGGGCCGGGTGGATTTCGGTTGCCGAAGCGCCAGCGGCTCGCCCGCCTGGTGCGCACGCCAGGCGTCGGGCAACAGCCGCTCGGGCGCGAAGTCGCCGCCGCCCACCACGTTGCCGGCCCGCGCCGTGACCACTGGCAGGCCGAAGCTCTCGCGATAGAGGCGCGCCACCATCTCCGCCGCCGACTTCGACCCGGCATAGGGGTCGCCGCCGCCCAGCGCCGCGTCCTCGGCGAACGGCCGGCCCGCGCCGTCGTTGCGATAGACCTTGTCGCTGGTCACGACGACGATCGCGCGCGCCTCGCCGCCTTTGAGCGCCTCGAGCAGGCGCGCGGCCCCCATCACGTTGACCTCGAGCGTCTCGATCGGCTGCTCCAGCCCTATCCTGACCAGCGCCTGCGCGGCGAGGTGGAAGACCACCTCCGGCCGCGCGGCGGCGATCGCCGCGGCGATGGCGCCGTCGTCCCTGACGTCGCCGCGCCGGTCGTCCAGCACGCCGCCGACGCCGGCCAGTGCATGGAGCGACGGGTCCGTCGGCGGGTCGAGGGCAAGGCCGGTCACGGTCGCGCCGAGCTCGGCCAGCCGCAGCGCCAGCCAGCTTCCCTTGAACCCGGTGTGCCCGGTGAGCAGCACGCGCCGGCCGCGCCAGAAGCCCGCGTCGGCCCCCCTCACGCCGGGCGCTCCCAGACCGCCCAGGGCGCCTGGCCGGACTCCCAAAGCGATTCCAGGTGGTTCTTGTCGCGCAGGGTGTCCATCGCCGCCCAGAAGCCCTCGTGGCGGAAGGCCATGAGCTCGCCGTCGCGCGCCAGGCTCTCCAGCGGTTCGGACTCGAACGGCGTCGCGTCGCCGCCGATGCGGTCAATCACGCTGGGCTCAAGCACGAAGAAGCCGCCGCTGATCAGCGAGTGGTCGCCGGGCGGCTTCTCGGTGAAGCGCAGCACGCGTGCGTCGCTGGCCAGATCGAGCGCGCCGTAGCGCCCGGGGGGCGCCACCGCGGTGATGGTGGCTGCCCGCCCGTGGCGCTTGTGGAAGGCGATGAGCGCCGAGACGTCGATGTCGGCCACGCCGTCGCCATAGGTCATGCAGAACGGTTCGCCTTCGTCGAGCCAGGGGGCGGCCCGCTTCAGCCGCCCGCCGGTCAGGGTGGCTTCGCCGGTGTCGACCAGCGTGACGCGCCAGGGCTCACGGACCGAGCCGTGATAGGTGATCTCCGCCTTCGCCAGGTCGACGGTCACATCGCTGTCGTGCAGCTGCATGTTGGCGAAATATTCCTTGATCATGAAGCCCTTGTACCCAAGGCAGACGACGAAGTCGGTCAGCCCGTGGCGGCCGTAGAGCTTCATGATGTGCCAAAGGATCGGCCGCCCGCCGATCTCGATCATCGGCTTCGGGCGCTGGCTCGTCTCCTCGGCGAGCCGGCTGCCATAGCCGCCGGCCAGTATAACGACTTTCAAGGCCCACAGAGCTCCCTCACACCTCGGCTGAGCGGCTTATAGCCCGAGCCGAGCGCCGGCGGCACGCCGGCATTTCCACCGCCCGCGGTGCCGCCCGGCCCAGCCAGCGTCCGCGGAACTTGGCAGGCCGCGCGGGATGAACGGTCATC
>DATNIH010000014.1:0-7253 GCA_035604515.1 Caulobacteraceae bacterium
CTTCAGGCCAGCGTCGATGGTCACCATCATCGGGTGGTTGGCGCTGATCACCCGCGCATCGATCATCAGCGCGGTCTCGAACGGTGTTGGCGCTGCCTCGCGCAGCGCGCAGTCGGCGTACTGGCGGTCCATGAAGATGTACGAGCCGACCTGCAGCTCGGTGAACACGCCGAGCTCGGCGTCGATGGCGTGGCTCCCGGTGCCGCCGCCGGTGACGATCGGCGGCGCGAGCCCGGCAGCCTTCAGCGCCGCGATGGTCTCGGTCAGCTTCGCGGTCCTGGCGATGATCGCCTCGCGACGGTCGGCGTAGGCCTCGATGTGCTGCTCGGCGCCGCAGTAGAACTGCAGCCCGCCGAACTTGAGCGCCTCGTGATCCGCGATCTGGCGGGCGAGGGCGACGGCGTCCGCAGCGGTCGCGACCCCAGTTCGGCGCAGGCCCGGATCCAGATCGACCAACAGGGTGATGGTCGCCCCGGCCGCCTTGGCGGCTGCGCCGATGGCGCCGACGGCGTCCGGGTGATCGCAGGAATGCATCAGCGTCGGCGACCTTGCCGCCAGGGCTGCCAGCCGCGCCACCGCCGGCTCGCCGACGATCGGCGAGGTGATCAGCATGCCCGCGATCCCGCCGTCCGCCAGCGCCTCCGCTTCGCCCAGCTTGGCGCAGCAGACGCCCAGCGCGCCGGCGGCGATCTGGCGGCGGGCGATGTCGACGCTCTTGTGGGTCTTGGCGTGCGGCCGCAGCTTCAGGCCGTTGGCGGCGGCGAAATCCGCCATCGCCGCGATGTTGCGATCCAGCGCCTCGACGTCGAGCACCAGCGCGGGGGTGTTGAGCGAACGCCGCGAACCCTGGCGGCCGATCAGGTGGGCGTGAAGCGTTTCGGCGTGCATGGGTCTCTCCGCTCTCCCCGCGAAGGCGGGGACTCAGGCGTTTTATCGAAGGGCGCCGCTGATTTCAGAAAAAGCCTGGGCCCCGCCTTCGCGGGGGAGAGCGGATGTGGTTCTTGTGCGCCCAGTGGAAGGAGCCGCAGGATGGATGACTATTCCAACTACGACGGCGTCGGCCTTGCCGAGCTGGTGCGCAGCGGCGAGGTGAAGCCGTCGGAACTGATCGAGGCGGCGGTCGCGCGCGTCGAGCAACACAACCCGGCGATCAACGCCGTGGTCTATCAGGCGTTCGACGAGGCGCGCGCCAAGGCGGATGCGCTTCCCGAGGGGCCGTTCCGCGGCGTGCCGTTCCTGGTCAAGGACCTGTTGATCCAGGTCGCCGGCTGGCCGCGCACCAGCGGCAGCCGCTATTGCCGCGGCGTGGTCGACGCCGAGGACGACGGCCTGATGCGGCGCTATCGCGCCAGCGGCGTCGCGGCGATCGGCAAGACCAATCTCTCCGAGTTCGGCATCGCCGGCACCACCGAGGGCCAGCTCTACGGCCCCTGCCGCAACCCGTGGAACCTCGAGCACATCGTCGGCGGCTCGTCCGGCGGCGCGGCGGCGGCGGTGGCTTCCGGCATCGTACCGATGGCGCACGGCGGCGACGGGCGCGGCTCGATCCGCATCCCGGCCTCGTGTTGCGGTCTCGTGGGTCTGAAACCCACCCGCGACCGCAGCCCGCATCTGCCGGACGGCTACGACTTCGCCCAGGGCTTCGTGGTCGAGCACGTGATCACCCGCACGGTGCGCGACAGCGCGGTGATGCTCGATGTCACCGGCCAGCCGGAGCCCGGCTCGCCCTACGCGGCGCCGGCCAAGGATCGCCCCTACGCCGAGGAGACCCTTCGCTCGCCCGGCAAGCTGAAGATCGCCTACTCGTCCGAGACCGCCAACGGCCGGCCGTGCCATCCCGAGGTGCAGGCGGCGCTGGAGGCGACGGCGGAGCTGCTGCGGCGGCTGGGCCACGAGGTGGTCCCGCAGGGGCTCGGCGTCGACCAGCGCGCGCTCTGGGGCTCGCAGGGCGCGTTCTCCGGGGCCAACTTCGCCGCCGGCATGCGCCGGATGATCGAGGAGATCGGGCGCGAGCCGGAAGGCGACGACTTCGAGCCGCTGACCTGGGCCAGCTGGAAGGGCGGCCAGCGCGCCACCGGCATGGACGCCATGGCCGACGCCCAGACGCTGCGCATGCTGGGCCGCGCGGCGCTGCAGATCTTCGAAACCTACGATGTGTTCCTAACGCCGACGCTGGCCGCGCCGCCGCCGCCGATCGGCTACCTTTCGCCGGTGCTGAACGCGCCGCGCGATATCGGCCGGCGCAACGGCGAGTTCTTCTCCTATCCTGGCGTCGCCAACATGACCGGCGCGCCCTCGATCTCCCTGCCGCTGGCGTGGTCGTCGCAGGGCCTGCCGATGGGCATGATGTTCGGCGCGCGCTACGCCGACGAAGCCACCCTGTTCCGCCTCGCCGCGCAGCTGGAGAAGGAAGCGCCGTGGAAGGACAAGCATCCGGCGATCTGGAACTGAGGCCCATGCCCTGAGCGAGACCTGGGACGACAAGTTCGAGCTGCTCGCCGCCACGCGGCCGATGTACCACAACCAGGACTACTGGCGGTTCCTGGTCCGTGACGTCTGGCGGATCGACCAGCGTCCGACGCGTCTGGCAGATTTCGGCTGCGGCTACGGCTGGATGGGCCTGTTCCTGCTGCCGATGCTGGCGCCGGGCAGCGAGTACGTCGGCCTCGACCGGTCGGAGCCGTTGCTGGCGCGGGGACGGGCCTTGTTCGCCGACCTGCCGTACGCCGCCCAGCTTCTCCAAGCCGATGCCAGCACGACCGGTCTGCCGGACGGCCAGTTCGACGTCACCATCGCCCACGCGCTGCTGATGCACCTGCCGCGGCCAGCCGAGGCGCTCGCCGAGATGATCCGGGTCACGCGGGACGGCGGCCTGGTGATCACCTGTGACGCCAGCCACAACGCCATCAACGCCTTGCTGCACGTGCACGAGACCGACGAGCAGGAAAAGACGCCGTTGGCGCTCTGGCAGGCGATGAACGCCCACGTTCGCCACGAGACCGACATGGACCGGAATATCGGTATGAAGACCCCGGTGCTGATGCGCCAGGCCGGGTTGCGCGACGTGCAGGCGCGGGTCAGCGACGCCGTGCGCCTGTCATTTCCGCCGCTGGATACGCCGGAGAAGGAACGCCTGTTCGGGGCGATCTGCGATGACGGCCTTGCCGGGCCCGCCGACGAGGCGGCCTTCGAACATGTGCTGGCCGCGCTGACGGCGCGCGGCGTTGCGGCGGCCGACGCGGCGGCCGAGTTGCGGCGGGAGATGGCCAACGACTATCGCCGTCGCGGCCGCGATTTCCACATCGTGCAGCCGGGCCTGATGACGATAAGCTTTGGGACCGTCTCGCGGGCCCGAGGCGTGGTTGCTTGAGGTGACTCACTTACCCGCTCATCCCGGCGAACGCCGGGACCCAGGCAGGAAATCGGTGGGAAAGAATTGAACCACGAAAAACACGAAAAACACCAAGCTGGCCGTCAACTTCAGCCACGCGACCCGCCTGAGTCAGGTTCACGTTCGTGCTTTTCGTGTTTTTCGTGGTTCCCCTTCAACGTCTCCCTGCCTAGGTCCCGGCTTGCGCCGGGATGAGCGGGGTCTGGGGATTCATAAGGGCGCGGTGTAGGTAGAAGGGCCGCAACGGAGCCCCTCATGATCGAGTTCTTCTTCGACTGCTCCAGCCCGTGGACCTATCTGGCGTTCCACAACTTCCAGCCGTTGGCGGCGGAGTTCGGCGCGGCGATCACGTGGCGGCCGATCCTGGTCGGCGGCATCTTCAACACCATCAACCCCAGCGTCTACGAGGGCCGCGCCCACCCGGTGCCGGCCAAGGCGCGCTACTCCGGCAAGGACCTGCAGGACTGGGCCCGGGTCGCCGGCCTGAAGATCAAGATGCCGCCCAGCGTCTTCCCGGTGAACAGCGTCAAGGCCATGCGGATGTGCCTGGTGCTGGAACCGCAGGGCAAACTGGTCCCATTCGCGACCGCCGTGTTCGAAGCCTACTGGGGCGCCGACCAGGACATCTCGCAGGACGCCGTGCTGCGCGAGGTCTGCGCCCGCGTCGGCCTGGACGCCGACGCCCTGCTTGCCGCCCAGGCGGGCGATGATATCAAGGCTCAGCTGCGCGCCAACACCGACGAGGTGATGGCCCGCGGCGGCTTCGGCTCCCCGACCATCTTCGTCAACGCAACCGACATGTATTTCGGCAACGATCGCCTGCCGCTGGTGCGAGCGGCGCTGGAGCGGGCGGGGGCTACTGCCTGAGCCGACTTCAGCCCAGCTTGTTCTCGACGGCCCAGCGCATGGTCGAGCCCGCTGTGACGACGAAGTTCCGCTTCCCATAGTAGTCGAGCAGTTCAGCGTCGGCGGCCTCGAGCTCAAGCGGTTTGGAGACACTCATCGCGATGGCCTTGGCCAGGTCGATCAGCGCCTGTCCGCCCCCGGCGCCGGGAACGCCCACAACGTTCATCAGGTGCATGCGGGCGCCCTCGTCCTTCAGTCGCATCAATCCGACCACCTCGCCCTGATCGCTCACTGAGGCAATGATCCTGCCGGCCTGCTTCCGTCCAAGCGCACCGTTGTACATGCTGGCGGCGCCCTTGATGGAGTTGAACATGGAGGTGGCGTCGGCGATCGCCTTTTCATTGTTCGTCGCCTGAAGGTTCGTCCAGAACTGGTTGCAATAGCTGGTGACGTCACTGGCGTTCTTGCATTCAAGATAGTCCATCGCCAATCCTCTCCCGGGACCTGTCTCCGCGTCGAAGCCCACCTACCGGCGCAGTGCGACCTGGAGGCGTCTTCGGAGTGCAGTATTACGGCATGACGCTCACTGGCGCCACGGCAGGGCCTCGTGCACCGTCAGGGCTGGAGCGCCTTTGCCGCGCGGCCGGTCGGTCGTAAGAAGAAGGCCATTTCAGACGTACCTTTTGGGATTTGAATAATGGATTTGCCGCGGCGCCAAGCGCCTATTGTGGCGTTCGAGATCACCGTCAACGGGGCGCTACGGCAGGTGGCGGTGGATGTGCGCACCACCTTGCTCGACCTGCTGCGCGAGCATCTTGGCCTGCCGGGGACTAAGAAGGGGTGTGATCACGGGCAGTGCGGCGCGTGCACGGTGCTGGTTGGGGGTGTGCGGATCAATGCGTGCCTGTCGCTGGCGGTGATGCACGAGGGCGAAAGCGTCACCACCATCGAGGGGGTCGGGCTGCCGGGCAACCTGCATCCGCTGCAGGCGGCGTTCCTCGAGCGCGATGCGTTCCAGTGCGGCTACTGCACGCCCGGCCAGATCTGCTCGGCGCTGGGGATGCTGGCGGAGGTCCGGCGCGGCGAGCCCAGTCAGGTGACGGAGGACCTCGCCGCCGCGATCATCGTGCTCACTGACGAGGAAATCCGTGAACGGATGAGTGGCAACATCTGCCGCTGCTCCGCCTATCCGCAGATACTCGAAGCCATCCGAGATGTCGCCGGGGCCGCCGCATGAGACCGTTCACCTACGAGCGGGCCGAAAGCGCGGCAGCCGCGGCCAAGGCGGCGGCGGAGACGCCGGGCGCCAGGTTCCTCGCCGGCGGCACCAACCTCTTGGACCTGATGAAGCTGGAGATCGAGCGGCCGAGCCACCTGATCGACGTCGGCCGCCTGCCGCTCACCCAGATCGACCCGACGTCGGACGGCGGCCTGCGCATCGGCGCGGTGGTCAGCAACAGCGATGCCGCGTCCGACCGGCGCGTGCGCACGCTCTACCCGGTGCTGACCCACGCGCTGATCGCCGGCGCCTCGGCGCAGCTGCGCAACAAGGCCACCATCGGCGGCAACCTGATGCAGCGCACCCGCTGCGCCTATTTCTACGACGCCGCCAAGCCCTGCAACAAACGCGACCCCGGCGCCGGCTGCAGCGCGCTGGGCGGCGATGTCCGCGCCAACGCCATCCTCGGCGCGAGCGAGCACTGCGTCGCCACCCATCCCTCTGACATGGCCGTTGCGCTCTCGGCGCTGGAGGCCAAGGTCGAGACCGTGACGCCGGCCGGGTCGACCCGCACCCTCGCCATCGACGACGTTTGCCGCCTGCCCGGCGAGACGCCGCACGTCGAGCACAATCTCGCGCCCGGCGAGCTGGTCACTTCCGTCGTGCTGCCGCCCCCGCCTCAGGGCCGGCAGGAGTACCGCAAGGTGCGCGACCGCGCCTCCTACGCCGGCGGCCTGTTCAGCCTGGCCTTGGCGGGCGAGCGATTGGCGCTGGGCGCGGTGGCGCTGAAACCGTGGCGGGCGACCAAAGCCGAGGCGGCGCTGGCCGCCGGCGCCTCGCCGGCCGACGCCGCGCAGGCCGAGCTGGAAGAAGCCCGCGCCCTCGGCCGCAACGCCTTCAAGATCACCCTGGCGCGGCGGGTCATGGTCGCGGCGCTGGAAGGAACACCCGTGCGATGAGCAGCATCACCGACTACGCTCTGCCCAATCCGATCAACCAGAACCGCTCCGGCATCATCGGCCGCGCGGTCGACCGTTACGAGGGGCCGCTGAAGGTCTCCGGCACGGCGCCTTACGCCTATGAGGTGAAGACGCCTTCGCCGCCGGCCTACGGCGTGCTGGTCGCCGCCGCGATCGGTTGCGGCATGATCACGGCGGTGGACGACGCGGCGGCCAGAGCGGCGCCCGGCGTCAAGCTGGTCTGGCATGTGTTCGACCAGCCGCCCGGCCAGGGCGAGGCGGGCGCCAAGTCCTACGTCCAGGGCCAGGCGGTCGCCGACCCGGTGCTGGTCAACCCGAAGGTCCGCTACTTCGGCCAGCCGGTGGCGCTGGTGGTCGCCGACACGCTGGAGAACGCCACCGCGGCCGCGGCGCTGGTGCAGGTCAACTATGATCAGGACCTGGAAGCGCAATACGCGTTCGATCCGGCCGAGGCGGCGCCGACCCAGCACGACCAGGACAGCATGGTCGGCGACTTCGACCTCGCCTACGCCGAAGCGCCGATCCAGCTCGACGAGGTCTACTCCACCCCGATCCAGAACCACTGCCAGATGGAGCCCTGCGCCACCACCGCCTGGTGGGAGGACGGCAAGGTGCAGATCAACACCTCGGTGCAGATGATCAAGGGTCCGCAGCACCTGGTGGCCGAGACGCTGCAGATCCACCGCAGCAATGTGCACCTGATGTCGCTGTATGTCGGCGGCGGCTTCGGCGGCAAGGGCTCCTGCTACGAGGATCTGGCGCTGGCGGCGCTGGCCTCGCGGACGTTGGCGATGCCGGTGAAGATCGCGCTGACCCG
>DATNIH010000015.1:0-5719 GCA_035604515.1 Caulobacteraceae bacterium
CGCGGCCTTGGCCAGCGCGGCCGCGCCGCGGGCGTCGGCGAAGGCGAGCACGTTCTTCGGGTCGGCGAAGATGCGACTGACGATGGCGTAGCGCTTCTCGGGCGTGTCGCCAGCGGCGCGCACGTCGGCGACGAAGGTGGAATCGTCCAGCGCGGCCGCGGCCCCGTAGGCCACCGCGCCACGACGCAGCTGCCCCGGCTCAAAGGCGACGCCGATGCGCAGGGCGTCGGCGACGCTCTGCGGATCGGTGAAGGCGGGCGAGATCGCCCCGGCCTGGGCGGCGTAGGTCTCAAAGGCGGCGGCGTCGTCGACCAGCCGAGAACCGAGCCCAACGTCCGGCATCGGCGGCGGGGGCGGCGGCGCCATGATGACGGGCGGCTTGGGTCTGGCGAAAGCGGGTGAGGCGGCGGCCGTCGCGAAAAGGCCCACGGCGGCGATGGCGAGAAGCAGCCTGGCGGCGCTGTACAACTTCATGCGCGAGAAACTCTCCGGCAGTCGACTCGCCCCCCGCCCTTCTTAGCACGCAGACCGGGAGCGTCAGTCAAACAGCTTGGAGACCGATTCTTCGTTGGCGATCCGCCGGATCGCCTCGCCGATCAGGTTGGCGCAGGTGACCTGCCGGATCTTGTCGCAGGCGGCGACGCTCTCGGTCGCCTCGATCGAGTCGGTGGTGACGAGCTCGGTCAGCACCGAACCGGTCACGCGGTCGACCGCCGCGCCGGATAGCACGCCGTGAGTGACGTAGGCCGAGACGCTGGCTGCGCCGGCCTTCACCAGCGCCTCGGCAGCGTTGCACAGGGTGCCGGCGGAATCGACGATGTCGTCGAACAGCACGCAGCGCCGGTCCTTCACTTCGCCGATGATGTTCATCACCTCCGAGACGCCAGGCCCCGAGCGGCGCTTGTCGACGATGGCGAGGTCGGCGTTCAGCCGCTCCGCGAGCGTCCGGGCGCGCGACACCCCGCCCACGTCGGGCGAGACGATTACCAGCTCGGCGGTCTTGCGCTCGCGCTGGCGGATGTCGGCGACCAACAGCGGCGTCGGCATCAGGTTATCGGTCGGGATGTCGAAGAAGCCCTGGATCTGGCCGGAGTGCATGTCCATCGTCAGCACCCGGTCGGCGCCGGCGCGGGTGATCAGGTTGGCCACCAGCTTGGCCGAGATCGGGGTGCGGCCGCCGGTCTTCCGATCCTGCCTGGCGTAGCCGAAATAGGGCATCACCGCGGTGATCCGCCGCGCCGACGCCCGGGTCAGGGCGTCGATACAGATCAACAGCTCCATCAGATTGTCGTTGGCCGGGAAGCTGGTCGACTGCACGACGAAGACGTCCTCGCCGCGCACGTTCTCCTCGATGACGACGAACACCTCGTTGTCGGCGAAGCGACGGATGTTGGCTTTGGTCAGCGGCAGATCGAGCACGCCGGCGATGTCGTGGGCGAGGCGGGGGTTCGAGTTCCCGGCCAGCAGTTTCATCGATCGACCGGCCATGTGCGCTTCCCCATCCGGTCGGCTTCTAGCAGCGCCGCGAGGTGGAGCAAGGCCCGGCGCCTGCGGTAAAGTCACCCAATGGCGCAACTATGGACAATGAGACGCATCGGGACGGCCGACCTCGAGCGGCTCGGCCAAGCCGACCCGCGACTTGCGGACGACCCGGCGCGCCGCCGACACCTCGGCGAGCTGCTCGGCGCCGGCATGAGCTGGGCGGCCGTCGCAGAGGACAAGGTGCTCGGCTTCGCGGTGGTGACGCGCCACTTCTACGCCTTCCCGTTCGTCGATCTGCTGGTCGTGGGCCAGAGCGAGCGGCGTCACGGCGTCGGTGCAGCGCTGATGGCGCAGTGCGAACGCGACCATGACGCCGGCCGCATCTTCACGTCGACCAACGTGAGCAACGCGCCGATGCGCCGACTGTTGGCCAAGGCGGGCTGGCAGGCGAGCGGCCAGATCGACAACCTCGATCCGGGCGACCCGGAGCTGGTGTTCGTGAAATTCAGGGCGCCAGGCTGATCGCCGAGAGCAGGCGCCCGTAGTCGCGCTCGCCGCGGTGGACGGCGCGGCGGTTGGAAAAGAACCAGCCTTCCTCCGACAGCGTGTCGCGTCCGATCCACGCGGCGCGGGCGACGCCGGCCGCGGCCAGGCGCGAGAGCACATAGGCCGGCAGGTCGAACAGGCGCTTCTCGGGGCGGGCGCCAGGGGCGAAGAAGCCGTGGTTGGCGGCGTCGGCGGCGACGAAGGCGTCCAGGAACTCCAGCCCGACCTCGTAGGAGGCCGGGCCGATGCAAGGGCCGACCGCGGCGCTCATGTGGGCCGGATCGCCGCCGAGCGAGGTCATGGCCTCGACCGCCGCGCCGACGACGCCCGCCAGCGCGCCGCGCCAGCCGGCGTGCACTGCGGCGACGATATGCGCTTCGGGGTCGGCGATCAGCACCGGCGCGCAATCGGCGGCAAGGGCGCCGCAGACGACGCCGGGCGTTCGGGTCACGACCGCGTCGGCCCACGGGCGCCCTGTCCCGAACGGCGCTTCGGCGATCACCGCCATCGCCGAGTGGATCTGGTAGCAGGTGGCGAGCGCCGCGCCGTCCTGGTCCAGCGCCCGGCCCGCGCGGTCCCGGTTCTCGGCGACACACAGCGGGTCGTCGCCGGAGCCGAGACCGACGTTGAGGCTGTCGAACACGCCCTCGGAGACGCCGCCCTGGCGGGTGAAGAAGGCGTGGCGGATGCCGGGAAGCTCGGCCAGCAGCGGCGAGGTGAGGATCGGGGTCTCGCTCATGCCGCGTCCTCGAACGCCGGCGGCACGGGTCCGCTCCAGATCGCGGCGACTTTGAACAGCTGGCCCATCTGGTCCGGCGCGGTCAGCCTCTGGAGCTGGCGGGCGATCGTCTCGGACCGGTCCGGCCGCGCCTTCGCCAGCGCCGAGGCGCGCGCCTCGACGCCGAGGCGGCGTAGGAACTCAGCCTGAGTCAGCAAGGCCGCGGCGGCGCCGGCGGCGTGCGCCGCGGACAGCACGGCCGGGAAGTCGGCCTGGACGGTGAGGTCCGCCGCGCCGGGGGACTCCAGCACGTCCACCTTGCGATGCCCGGCCAGGGCCTGGAGCGTGTCGCCGCAGCCGGGCGCGTCGCGGCCGTAGTCGACCAGCAGCGCCGCGCCGCCCTGCTGCGAAAGGCGCGTCGCCAGGTCCGTGGCGAAGGCCTCCTGCGCCGGCGAGCGCTCGACGATGGTCCCGAGCGGCGCTTCCCCGAGCCGCACCGGGGCGGGCCGCAGCCCGAAAGCGAGGCGCCCGGCGTCGTCGAGGCCGATGACCCGCTCGGCCCATCCCGACGCGGTGCGCTGGAACTGGCGGGCAGGCAGGCAGTCGAGGAACTCGTTGGCGACCAGCAGCAGCGGCGCGTCGCTCGGCAGGTCACCGAGCGACGCGGCCCAACGCGGGCTGGCGTCGGACAGGCGCTCGGCTTGCGACGCCTGCAACGGCGCCGAGGCTTCGATCAGCCAGACTTCGATGGCCGCGCGGAACGCCGGAACCAGCCGCGATGCGCGCAGGATGTCCGACATCAGCGTCCCATCGCCAGGCCCGGCCTCGGCAAGCACGCAGCGCGCCGGCGAACCGAGGCCGCGCCAGGTCTCGATCAGCCAAAGCCCGATCAGCTCGCCGAACATCTGCGAGACCAGCGGGGCGGTGATGAAGTCGCCACGCTCCCCCAGCGCCGGCCGCGTGGCGTAGTAGCCGTCCAGCGGATCGTGCAGGCAGCGGGTCATGAAGGCGGCGACGTCGATCGGCCCCTCCGCCGCGATCTCCGCCGCCAGCCGACCCCCAAGACTCATGGGAGGCTCACGGGAGGCTCATGCCTGCTGCGGCTCGGGCGGCGAGGCGACGTGGAACGCGCGCCAGAGCAGCCAGGCGCCGACCAGGATCATCGGAATCGACAGCATCATGCCCATGGTAAGGCCGAGCGGAAAGTTGGGCATGCCCTCGTCGGGGTTGCGCACGGTCTCGAGCAGGATGCGGATCAGGCCGTAGCCGATCAGCCACAGCCCGGTCACCGCGCCCGGCCGCTGCAGCCATTTCAGTCGGTGGGTCGCAAAGCGCAGCAGCAGGAACAGCAACACCCCTTCCAGCGCGGCCTCGTAGAGCTGGCTCGGATGGCGCGCGGTCATCACCACGTCCCCTGGGCATTCGCCGCCGTTCTCCGCTGCGATGTGCCTGTTGCAGAAGATCATGCCCCACGGGAGATTGGTCGGCCGGCCCCAGAGCTCGCCGTTGATAAAGTTGGCCAGGCGCCCAAAGCACTGGCCGATCGGCTCGCAGGCGGCGACCAGATCGGCGACGCCGAGCAGCGAGACCTTGTTGGTGATGGCGAAGCCCGCCATCGCCAGCCCGACCCCGATCATCGCGCCGTGGAAGCTCATGCCGCCCTTCCAGACCTCGAACACCTCGAGCGGATTGGCGATGAGCTCGGCGCGCTGATCCGGGTTCACCAGCATGTAGAAGCAGATGTAGCCGATGCGTCCGCCCAGGATGACGGCCAGCGTGATCCACAGAATCAGGTCGTCGATCTGCGGCGCGGTGATGGTCGGTGGGCGCCCGCCCCAGAGCTTCTCGTTGCGGATCAGACGGACGCAATAGCGCCAGCCAAGCAGGATGCCGGCGATGTAAGCCAGAGCATACCAACGCACGGCGAACGGACCCAGCGTGAGCGATCCCAGATGAAGGGCCGGGATCGCCACGGCGACCGGGTCGAAATCGGGAAACTGTAGCGCCAAGCTGGCTCACTCTTCGGGACGGCGACGCGACGCATGGACGCGACGGGGGTTCCCTACCTGACAAGTCCTTCGCTTTCACCCGTCGTTTCCCATATAGGGGACCAATGCAGAGCCAAAATCCGCTTCTGGATGAGCTGGCGAAGGCTGCGAGCGCGGCGGTGGGCCTGGCCCAGGCGGCCGGCGACGAGGCCAAGGCCGCTTTCCGATCGGGCGTCGATCGCATGACCGCCGACATGGACCTGATCCGCCGCGACGAGTTCGAGGCGTTGAAGGCCGAGATCGCGTCGCTGCGCGCGGAAGTCGCAACGCTCAAACAGGCCGGCGAAGGCTGAGCGGAATTGTTCGCGTCCCGCAAGAAGCGGCTTGAGACGAAGCCCGCGAAGCAGATTAGGTTCAATCACCGGCGTCGGCGCTCTGCCAGCGCCATGACGCCTTGACCCGAGGTCCCATGGACGCCCCCCAACCGGAAGAAGACGACGTGCTGATCGCCCTCGACCCCCTGGACGTGGTCGAGCGCGTGCTGATGGCCGAAAACCTCAGCTTCGACCGCACCGAAGACGGCGACCTCGCCTTCACCCTGGCCGGCGACTGGAAGGACTACGAGCTGTGGTTCGCCTGGCGTCCCGAGGCCGACTGCCTGCAGCTGTGCCTGTCGATCGACCGCCGGGTCGAGAAGACGCAGCGCGCCGGCGCCTGCGAACTGGCCAACCTGGTCAACCAGCGCGTCTGGGTCGGCCACTTCGAGGTTTGGAGCGACGATGGCGAGGTGGTGTTCCGCCACGCCATGGCGCTGCCCGAGGGCGAACGGCCGACGCTGGCGCAGGCCGCCTCGATGATCGACGCGGCGATGGAGGCGGCGGACCGCTTCTACCCGGCGTTCGACTTCCTGCTGGCGTCGGACAAGTCGCCGGAAGAGGCGATCGCCGCCTGCATGTTCGAGACCGTCGGCCAGGCTTGAGCCTGG
>DATNIH010000016.1:0-5142 GCA_035604515.1 Caulobacteraceae bacterium
GATGTCCGGTTTGGGTCGAAAGCGGACTTTCACTCTACGCCGCGAAGCGGACCTTCGCGCGTAGCGGCGCTCAACTCGCTCGCTTTGCGTCGCAGCTCGCCCGTGGGGTCGCTTTCGGCGAAATCCTCCGGCTCGAAGACCTGGCGAATCTCGATTTCGCCGGTGTCGCCGGTTGGATTAGGGCAACGCTTCACCCATTCGATCGCCTCGGCCAGCGAGCTGGTCTTGAACATCCAGTAGCCGGAGATCGTCCGCTCACTGACGGGAAACGGGCCGCGCGCGACGCTCCGTTCACTACCGGAGAAGCTCACGCGAGCCCCCGTCGCCGTCGGCTGCAGGCCGCCTCCTCCCTCCATGACGCCGGCCTTCACCAGGGCCTCGTTGAATTGGCCCATCTCGGCCAGCAACGCCTCGCTCGGCGGCGCGCCGGTCTCGGTCAGTTGATTGGCCCTGAGTAGGATCATGAAGCGCATCGCCATCTCTCCATCGCGAGGGCATATCGTTGTCACAGGCACGACGAACGGAGAGCTGCGGCTCCGACAACGGTCGAACGAAAATCGGAGCGACCGCTCCAAGCCGATCGACAGAACGGGCACAGTCGGAGCAAGCCAACTTCTCAGCGAATCTAGGCGCGCGTTGGTTGGGCTCGTGATCTGCCTGCGGTCCAGGTCAGCGTCGCCGGGACTGAAGATCGCGGCCGGCCTTCCATCCTTAGGGGGCGCGGCGCCGAGGGCAGACCCACCCGGGCACAGCGGCGCCTCGATCAGCGAACGTCCGCATTGGGTCGAGAGCGGACGATATGCCCCTGCCGAAGAGCGGACTTTCGCGGTCGAGGGTCGGTCGAAAGCGACGCTAGCTTCCCGCCCGGGAGCGGTCGTCCGCGCAGGCCCCGCTCGGCTAGGCGGTTAGAGGAACAGGCGCGTAACGAAATAGACGGTCGCGGCAGTGATCGCCCCAAAGCAAATTGTGCTGAGACTGACAAGGACAGTTCCACCCAAGCTGGTCCGGGCCTGCTGATCGCTGAGGGCTTTGATCACCGCCACAGGATTGCCGCGGTTACCGCCACCGCGGCAAGCGCCGCGACCCAACAGAGCACGGTCCATACCGCCTGGAATGGGCCGCCTTCGTGATTGGGCCGTTTGGTTCAGGATACCGAGAGCTTGGTCATGACCGCGCTCCATGTTGTGAGTCCGCGCCGAGATAACGCAGGCAGACTGAATCGTCCGTTGCCGAGATCAAGCTCGTGGAATGTCTCCTTTGGGTCGGAAGCGGACGTTCGCCGCTCGCCAAAGAGTGGACGTTCGCCGCTCGCCGAAGAGTGGACGTTCGCCCCTCAGCCGGCTGAACGTTCGCCGCGATGCGCCGGCGTGCGGGGAGCGTCGTTTCCGGCTTCGCCAGCGGCTGGACCACCTGGGCCTAGCAGCACATCGCTCAGCTGGCGGGCGAGCCAAGTGACGCCTGGATCGTCGCGCGGACGGCTCACGGCGGCGATCTCGATGGGCCGCATCCGAAACGGCAAGTCGTGCAGCGCCAGGCCGAACATCCCGCGTAGGCCTCGGCGAGGCGGGAGGGTGCGATACCGATCATGTCGGTCTTGCCGACGATGTCGAAGGCGATCGTGAAGCGGGGCGCAGTGGCGACGATGCGGCGCTGAAGACCGAGTTCCCGTAGGTCCTCATCGGTCGGCGCCCGGAAATCGCCGGCGATCGACACCGTCACGTGCCTCAGCGTCTCGAACGTGCGCCGCGTCAGGCCCTCGTTCAGGGAGGGATGGCCGGCCCGGGCGATGGCGCAGTAGCGGTCCACGTAGAGGGGCTGGACGCGGAAGGCCTCGCCCGGAGCCGCAAACCGGCCGACGGCGAGGTCGATTTCGTCGCGCTCGAGCGCTCGCAGCGCCTCCTGGCCCACCGCGATGCGCAACGCCAGGCGCGCGTCCGGCGCCTCGCGCTCCATCGCTTGCAGCAGCGGCGCGCCGATCAGGGTCGCGAGGAAGTCCGGCGCGCCGAGCCGAAAAGCGCGTGTGGTTGTGGCGGGCTCGAAGTCCCACGCCAAGCCGAGCGCCGCGGCGGCGTCCGCCAGCAGCCCCTCGATACGCGGCGCCAGGGCCAGCGCATGGCGGGTCGGCTCCATCCCGTGCGGCCGGCGAAGAAACAGCTCGTCGCCAAACAGGGCGCGAAGGCGTTTCAGTGCGTGGCTGATCGCCGATTGGCTGAGCCCCAGCTGACGCGCCGCGTCGGTCGTGCGCCTGTGACGCAGCAACGCCTGCAGGACCAGCAGCAGGGTGAAGTCTAGCCGCCTGATCTGATCGGCGTCGATATCAGCCATGCCGCGATTTCAGTATGGCGGGGAGCGCCGCGCAACTAGAAAGTTCCGATCTCGAGGAGGGCCGGTATGCGGGCGGTGTTCATCGACGACTACGGCGCGGTGGAGAACCTGCGCTGCGGCGATGCGTCGATGCCTCAGATCGCGCCCAACGAAGTGCTGGTGAAGGTCGCCTACGCGGGCCTGCGCTGGGGCGACGTAATGGCCCGCAACGGGCTGCCGAGCCGCGCGCGGCCCACCCCCTTCGTCGGTGGCCAGGAGGCCGCCGGCGTGATCGAGGCGATGGGGCCGGAGGTCCGCGGCTGGTCGGTCGGCGAACGGGTGATGGCCACCCCCGCAGGCGGCGCCTTCGCCGAGTACGCGGCCGTCCACCCGGCTCGGCTGCAGCGGGTGCCGGAAAACGTCAGCCTTGAGCAGATGCTCGCCTATCCGGTGAACCTGCGCACCGCCTACTACATGGTCTACGTCTGGGCGAAGGTCCGCGAGGGCGAGCGCGTGCTGCTGCACGCGGCGGCCGGCGGCGTTGGGCTGCTGGCGCTGCAGATTCTCAAGCGTCGCTTCAAGGACGTCACCGTCGTCGCTATCGCCAGCACCGAGGCCAAGCTCGAGCTGCTGAGGCGCGAGGGCGCCGACCACGTGATCAACCGCCTCACCCAGGATTACGTCGCCGAGACGCTGAAGATCTGGGGGCCGAAGGCGGCCGGCTTCACCACCGGGGGCCAGCAGGCGGGCGGCGTCGACGTGGCCTTCAACGCGGTCTCGGGTCCGACGTTGGACACCGACTGGCAGGTGATCCGCAAGCGGGGACGCTGGGTGATTTACGGCTACTCGGCCGGGCGCGGGCGGCTCGACACCAGCCGGTTCGGCTACGACGGCATCACCATCATGCCGTTCTCCTCGATCGCCTGGCAGGGTACGCCCGAGGCCGCAGCGGGCACGGTCTTCATCGACGAGTGGCTCCGCACAGAGACCCTGATCACCCCGACCGTCCATGCGTTGGAGGACATGCAGGCCGTGCAGCGCGACTTCGAGCAGGGCCGCACGATCGGCAAGGTCGTCTTCAAGGTCTGAGCCCTCCATGCGCCTCGTCGACCTCACCCGCCCGCTCGATCCGCGCGACATCGAGAAGTTTCCGGAGAACCGGCGCCAGGGCGTCGCCACCATGGTGCCGGAGATCGAGTACCAGCGTCCCGCGTTCGAGGGGGCCGACGCCGTTTGCGCCGCATTCGCCTGCCAGAAACACGATCTGCCGGACAGCGAGGGTTGGGGCGCCGAGCGGCTGCACATCAACACCCACCTCGGAACCCACGTCGACGCGCCGCTGCACTATGGATCGATGTGCGAGGGCAAGCCGGCTCGTACGATCACCGACATCGGCCTCGATGAGCTCTTCGTCGACGGCCTGGTGCTCGACCTGCGCGGCCTGGTGAAGCCCTCGGAGGGCATCGAGATCGAGGCGCTCAAGACCGCCATCTCCCGCAACGGCGCGCCGATCACCCGCGGCTGCGCCGTGATGCTGCGCACCGGCCAGGAGGCCTACGACTTCGGCGACCCCGAGTTCTTCCAGTATCCGGGCATGACGCGCGACGGCACGCTTTTCCTGGCCAAGTCGGGTGCCAAGATCCTCTGCACCGACGCGCTCGGCTGGGATCGCCCGTTCCACGTGATTCGCCGCAACTTCCGCGAGACCGGCGACCGCTCGACGATCTGGGACGGCCATTTCGCCGGCCGCGACGCCGAGGTGTTCATCGTCCAGCAGATCCACAACCTGGCAGCGCTCCCGCTCCACGGCTTCAAGGTCGGCTTCTTCCCGCTGCCGCTCGCCCGCTGCAGCGCCTCCCCGGCCCGGGTGGTGGCCTTCCTCGACTAACTAGGACAGCCCCCGACCGAACGTCCCGCGCGCGAGGACTGATTGTCCGGGCTTTGTCAGACTAAAATTCATTCCCGGCTAACCCGTGGCAGCTAGCGGGGCTGGATGACCAAGCCGGCCAACCCGTTCCGCTATTTCAACTCATCGCCCGAGGTGATCCGCCTGGTGGTGATGATGTACGTAAAGTTCCCCCTCTCGCTTCGGAACGTCGAAGACCTGCTCGCCGAGCGCGGGATCGACATAAGCTATGAGACCGTCCGCTATTGGTGGAACCGCTTCGGTCCGATGTTCGCGGCCGAGATCCGCAGGAAGCGCGTCGAGCACATGCGCGCCTTCACCCACTGGCGATGGCATCTCGACGAGGTCTACGTGAAGATCAACGGCGAGATGCGCTACCTCTGGCGCGCCGTCGACCACGAGGGTGAGGTCTTGGAATCCTTCGCCACCAAGGAACGAGACAAGGCCGCGGCGCTCAAGTTCATGAAGAAGCTGATGAAGCGCCATGGGACAGCCAAGGCGATCACGACCGATGGTCTGAGGTCGTACAAGGCCGCGATGGCCGAGCTCGGTAACGCCGGCAAGCAGGAGATCGGCCGCTGGGCCAACAACAGGGTGGAGAACACCAGTCCGACCCTCTCGATCGACAGGCCAGCCAGCCACAACATGTCTGTCGAAAGGGCTATCACTGGGGACGATTCTGTTCCAAGGGCTCGCCCTCTTACACGGTCAATGGGAAACAAGTGCAACCCAACACTTGTCAAAGTTGGAGCCCCTATCAGTGCCTGCCGAATACGACGGGGCCAAGATAGCGTCCACAGGTCGGGAGACACCGATGAGGACCCTGACGAGCAGTCTGCTCATCGCTGGACTGCTCAGCTGCGCGATACAGTCGTCCGCCATCGCGGCGACTGTCGATGACGCCGGGTTGCGCGGCGCGATCGCGCCCGGCC
>DATNIH010000017.1:0-4514 GCA_035604515.1 Caulobacteraceae bacterium
GCGCAGGTGCGCGAGAGCGCCTACGGCCTTGGCGCCACCACCGGCGAGGTAGTGATGAAGGTCACCCTGCCCTACGTCCGCCGCGGGGCGATCGGGGCGGTGATGCTGGGCCTGGGCCGCGCGCTCGGCGAGACCATGGCCGTCACCTTCATCATCGGCAACGCGCACAATTTCCCCAAGAGCCTGTTCGACTCCGGCGCGACCATCGCCTCGACCATCGCCAACGAGTTCGCCGAGGCCTCCGGCGCCATGCATACCGCCGCTCTGCTCGCCTCAGGGTTCGTCCTGTTCGTCATCACCTTCGCCGTCCTGGCGATGGCGCGGATGATGATCGGCCGGCCGCAGGCATAGCGATGGCCGTCTCCCCCGCCCGCGTCGCCGGCCGCCGCTTCCAGAACGGCGCCTTCGTCGTGTTCTGCTACTTCGTCACCGCCATCGCCCTGGCGTTTCTGGCCGCCGTGCTCTGGACCTTGATCCTCAAAGGCGTGGCGGGGATGTCGCCGGACATCTTCACCATGGATACGCCCGCGGCCGGCTCGCGCGGCGGGCTGCGCAACGCCATCGTCGGCTCGATCCTGCTCTGCAGCCTGGCCATGGCCATCGCCCTGTTCATCGGCATCCTCGCCGGCACCTGGCTGGCGGAATACGCCGGCGACAGCCGCTACGGCAGCGTGGTGCGCTTCCTCAACGACGTGCTGCTCTCGGCGCCGTCGATCCTGGTCGGCCTGTTTGTCTGGTACCTGCTGGTCTTCCTCTTCTTCCACCACTTCAACGGCTACGCCGGCGCCGTCGCCCTGGCGATGATCGCCGTTCCGGTGATCGCGCGGACCACAGAGGACGTGCTGCGCCTGCAGCCGACATCGCTGCGGGAGTCCGGCGTCGCGCTCGGCACGCCGTTCTGGACCGTAATCCGCACCATCCTGTGGCGCGCATCGACCGGGGGCATCCTCACCGGCGCGCTGCTGGCCTTCGCCCGCATTAGCGGCGAGACGGCGCCGCTGCTCTTCACCGCGCTCAACAACCAGTATCTCAGCAACATGAACGACCAGATGGCCAACCTGCCGGTGGTCATGTTCAACGACGCGCTCTCGGCCTACGACGACCTGCAGCGCCTGGCGTGGGCCGCGGCGCTGATCGTCTCGGCCTCCGTGCTTGGCGTCATCATCATCGCCCGCATCCTCACCCGCGAGCAGAAAAGCTCATGAGCCCCTTCGCCCCCCATGACCGTACTGCCCCCATGATCGTATCGCTCCCATGAACACCCTGGCCCCCGATAGTTTCGACGTCTCGGTCGCGCGCATCGCCTCGCGCCCGGTCAAGCTCGACGTCCAGGAACTCGACTTCTTCTACGGCAAGAACCATGCGCTGAAGGGCGTCTCCATGCCCGTCGCCGAGAAGGCGGTCACCGCGCTGATCGGCCCCTCCGGCTGCGGCAAGTCCACCCTGCTGCGGGTGATGAACCGGATGTACGCGCTCTATCCGGGCCAGCGCGCCGCCGGGAAGATCATGCTCGACGGCGAGGACATCCTGCGGCCGGGCACCAACCTTTCCATGCTGCGCGCCCGCATCGGCATGGTGTTCCAGAAGCCGACGCCGTTCCCGATGTCGATCTACGACAACGTCGCCTTCGGCGTGCGCCTCTACGAGAGCCTCTCCAAGGCCGAGATGGACGCCAGGGTCGAGGAGTCGCTGCGCCGCGCGGCGCTCTGGGACGAGGTGAAGGACAAGCTCAGCGCCTCGGGCCTCGGCCTTTCCGGCGGCCAGCAGCAGCGGCTCTGCGTCGCCCGCGGCATCGCCGTGAAGCCGGAGATCCTGCTGCTCGACGAGCCCACCTCCGCGCTCGACCCGATCTCCAGCGCCAAGCTGGAGGAGACGGTCACCCAGCTGAAGAGCGACTACACCATCGTCATCGTCACCCATAACCTCGGCCAGGCCGCGCGGGTCAGCGACTACACCGGCTTCATGTACCTGGGCGAACTGGTCGAGTTCGGCGAAACCGGCAGCCTGTTCACCAAGCCGGCGACCAAGCGCGCCAGCGACTACATCACCGGCCGGTTCGGTTAGAGGGGCCTGCGCCATGGTTGAACACACTCTCAGGGCCTACGACGAAGAGCTGGAAGGCCTCACCGCCGAGCTTTCCCGCATGGGCGGCCTGGCCGAGGTGGAAGTCAGCGACTCCGTCCGCGCCATCGCCCGCCGCGACGTGGCCCTGGCCCAGGCGGTCATCGCCCGCGACGCGCGCCTCGACGAGATCGAGACCGAGATCGAGCGGCGCGCCATCCGCATGATCGCGCTGCGCCAGCCGGTCGCCGACGACCTGCGCCGCACCGTCGCCGCGCTGAAGATCAGCAGCAACCTCGAGCGCTGCGGGGACCTGGCCAAGAACATCGCCAAGCGCGCGCTGGTGATCGCCGAATCCGATCCGCTCACCCCCCTCACCCGCTCGATCGAGCGGATGGGCGAGCTGGTCTCGGCCCGGCTGAAGGACGTGCTCGACGCCTTCGCCGCCCGCGACATCGACCGCGCCCGCGTGGTCTGGCAGCGCGACCAGGAGGTCGACGAGCACTACGACAGCATCTTCCGCGAGCTGCTGACCTACATGATGGCCGATCCGCGCACGATCACCTCCTGCGCCCACCTGCTGTTCGTCGCCAAGAACCTCGAGCGTATCGGCGACCACGCCACCAACATCGCCGAGATCATCCTCTACGAGGTCACCGGCGAGCAGATCACCGATCAGAGGCCGAAGCTCGATTCACTGGAGCGCTAGTGTGCTGGATTTGAAGTTCGCCGGATTGTTGGATCGGGCGCTGAGCGAACTTCAAATCCGAAAAAGCACACTAGATACTTATACTTACTTAGTGTCCGGATCGATTCCGAAGTTCGATGGAGCCTGCCATGATGCACTTGCGAACTTCGGAATCGGGACACTAACTTGACCGTCCAACCCTATATCCTGGTGGTCGAGGACGAAGAGGCCCTCGCCACCCTGCTCCACTACAACCTCGAGAAGGAAAGCTTCCGGGTCGACCTCTGCGCCGACGGCGAGGAGGCGATGATCCGCATCGACGAGAAGCTGCCCGACCTGGTGATCCTCGACTGGATGCTGCCGTCGGTCTCCGGCATTGAGGTCTGCCGGCGCCTGCGCCAGCGCTCGGTCACCCGCAACCTGCCGATCATCATGCTGACCGCCAGAGGCGAGGAGACCGACCGGGTGCGCGGCCTCGACACCGGCGCCGACGACTACATCGTCAAGCCGTTCCTGATGAGCGAGCTGTCGGCCCGCGTCCGCGCCGTGCTGCGCCGCATCCGTCCGGGCCTGGCCGAAGACCGCATCCGCCAGGGCGACATCGTCATCGACCGCTCCGCCCACCGGGTGAAGCGCGGCGGCAGGGACGTGCACCTGGGCCCGACCGAGTTCCGCCTGCTCGACTACTTCATGCAGCACCCCGGCCGCGTCTTCTCCCGCGAACAGCTGCTCAACGCCGTCTGGGGCTCCGACGTCTACGTCGAGACCCGCACCGTCGACGTCCACATCGGCCGCCTGCGCCGCGCCCTCACCACCGAAGAAACCGCCGACCCCATCCGCACCGTCCGCTCGGCGGGTTACGCGCTGGACGTCTAAGGGAGAGCGCCGCCTCTCTTCCCCCGGAAGGGGGGAAGTGGCTCGGCGCGCAGCGCCGAGACGAAGGGGCCTCTCGGTGTCGCCTCTTTCGTAAAGCGCCGCGCCCGTCGCGCGCCGAAAAGATGCCGCGGCGGAGGGCTCCTGGGTCGCGTCTGCGACGCGACCGTTCCCCCCTTACGGGGGAAGAGAACACCACAGATCACCACAAACTAAGGTTCCCCGCCCCCGCTCGCCTCCCCCGTCACCGCCTCCCCCATCAGCGCCGCCTCCAGCGCCTCGATCGGCCCGACGCCCGCCTCGAACCGATCCGCCGCCGCCCGCACAGCGTCGACCAAGGCCATCGCCTCGTCTCGCTCCAACGCCCCCAGCTCCAGCCCGCCCTCCTCGCTCTGCCGCGGCAGCAGCCGCGCGATCAGCGACAGATATTGCGGCAGGAACCAGCGCCGCGAGCGCGGCAGCAGCTCGTCCTGATTGACCTCGAAATCGGCCAGGATCGCCCGCGCAACCCGCTTGGACACCAGGTTGCGCGACCCCGGCCGCCGCCCCGGACTCCCAACCGCAAACCGCCCATTGCCGTCCCTCGGCCCCGCCGGAAAACCAGATCCATCCATGTTCACGTCTCCTTGAGCCTGACAGGCCCCGCCGGCCCAACCGACCAACAAACCCCGGCGCCGACAGTACCGTCACTTTCCGTAATTGTCAAGATTGGAGCAACTCGACGCCTCTCTTCCCCCTGCCGGGGGGAAGAGACTCGGCGCGTCAGCGCCGAGCGGAAGGGGGCCTCCGCCCCATCTCCTACTCCTCGCCCGAACGGACGGAGGCGCTCAGGCGCCTTCCCCCTATCGCGGCGCAGCACCGGGAGTATGGGTTTGGCTTCACAAGCCGGGGA
>DATNIH010000018.1:0-7650 GCA_035604515.1 Caulobacteraceae bacterium
CAAGGCGGCGCGCGACGGGGCCTGGAACGAGGGACCGCCCGGCTCGCTGGAGGAAGTCGCGGCCGGGGTCGGGCTTTGCCGGCGGTGCGAGCTGTGGCGCGGCGCCACCCAGGGCGTGCCCGGCCGCGGGCCCGCCGGCGCGGCGCTGATGCTGGTGGGCGAGCAGCCGGGCGACCAGGAAGACCTCGCCGGCGCGCCGTTCGTCGGCCCGGCCGGCCGCGTGCTCGACGTCGGGCTGGAGCGCGCCGGCGTGCCGCGCGCGGCGATCTTCATCACCAACGCGGTCAAGCATTTCAAGCACGAGCTGCGCGGCAAGCGTCGGCTGCACAAGACGCCGGACGCCGGCGAGGTGCAGGCCTGCCGCTGGTGGCTGGAGGCCGAGCGGCGGCTGGTGCGGCCGAAGGTGGTGGTGGCGCTGGGCGCGACCGCCGCGCTCGGCCTGTTCGGCAAACCGACCCCGATCGGCGCCAACCGCGGCCGCGCCCTGCCGCTGGACGGCCGCTCCCAGGCCATCGTCACCTACCATCCCAGCTACCTGCTGCGCCTGCCCGACGAGGCGGCGAAGAAGGCGGCGTTCAAACTGTTCGTGGCCGACCTGAGGCTGGCCTGGGAGCTGACTGCCTGACCCGCAACAGGCGGGAAGCAGTGCACGCGCGCTCTTGGCGAGGCTCAAGCGGCCGCAGGCAGGAAGATTTAACGCGGAGGTCGCGGAGGAGACGCAGAGGACGCGGAGCTTCTCGGTATCTCTGCGATCTCCGCGTCTCCTCTGCGATCTCTGCGTTCAAACTTGTGGGCGCCTGCGGCGCGCCCGTCTTCGACGCACTGGCACCCTTGCAAATGCTTCCTGCCTGGGTCGCGGCCTTCGCCGGGATGAGCGCGTTGGATCAACTCTGCGCGGCCGCCAGCGCTTCGGCGATCCTGGCCGGGGAGCGGCGCAGGACGAGCAGCGCCACCACCGCCAGCACCGCGGGGATCAGCGCCCAGGGCAGCAGTGCGGCGGCGAGGCCGGTCGCGGCGGCGATCAGGGCGCTGACGAAGAAGTAGGCGAGGCCGACCAGGATCGAGCCGCTGCGGCGCCGGCGCAGGAAGTCGGAGCGCTTGCCGGGCGTCGGGTACCAGGCGTTGATCAGGCCGGCGGCGTAGGCGGCCGCGGTCGCGCCGGCGGCGGCCGCGAGCCCCGCAGCGGGCGCGGCGGCGGTGATGATCGCCAGCGGACCGGCCAGCAGCAGGGCCAGCGGCGCCAGGGCCGCGAGGAGCTTGGCGTTGCGGACCCGCGCCGCGGAGGCCGGCGCGCACTGCAGCAGCTCGGGCGTTTCCTCGGCGGAGACGGTGATCCAGGTCAGGCTCGCGCCGACCTGGCCGGCCATGAAGGTGATCGCCGCCGCGCCGCCCGGCAGGGCGAACGCCTCGTGGCCCGCGGCGCTGCGCAGCAGCAGGAAGGTCACCGGCAGCAGGTAGAGCACCCGCAGCAGCACCTGCGCCAGCAGGGCGATGTCGCGCGTCAGGAGCCGCATCTCCTTGACGAAGGTGGCGGCGAACACCCCGCCGGTGAAGGCGCCGGCGGCGCCGCGGCTGACGCGTCGCAGGCCGGCGTCGGCGCCCTGGGCCGAGGCCGCGTCGGCCGCGAACCGGCGCGAGAGCCAGGCGGTCACGACGAAGAAGATCCCGCTTCCGACCGCGAGCATCACCGCCAGCGGCGCCGGATCGCCGAGCGCGGCCTGCAGCGGCCAGGCGGCCTGCGGCGGCAGGCGCAGGCGTGGATCGTTGGCCAGCGCCAGCAGCTGCAGCCACATGCTGGTCGAGCGCTCGCCGAAGATGGTGCGGACCTGGCTGGCGAGGAAGAACGCCGCGCCGATGATCGCCGCCAGGATCTGGGCCGCGGCGCGGGTGCGCTTGGGCCCGATCAGGGCGAACATCCCGACCGAGACGGCGAGGCCGGCGCCGCTGGCGCCGAGGGCCAGCGCCCCCAGCACCAGCAGCAGCGAGAGCCAGCGCCAGTGCCCGAAGATCGCCAGCGGGATCAGCACCGGCAGCACCAGCAGGGCGAAGGCGGTGAAGGCGGTCCCGGCCAGCGAGGCGAAGCGCACGGTCAGCGTCTTGCGCGGGTCGAGCGGCGAGGAGAACAAGAGGTCGAGGTCGCCGCGGGCGTAGAGCGCATCGGCGGCGCCGGCCAGCGTCTGCGACAGCATCAGGGTGAAGACCATCGTGCAGACGAAGTCGGCGGCGAGGATGCTGAGGGGATTGACCGGCATGTCGACGCCGCGCAGCGCCAGCGCGATCGGCACGCCGGCGACGCCGAACCCCACCGCCAGGACCCCGAACGCGATCATCCGGATGCGGCCGCGCCGGCCGCCGATCAGCCCACGCCAGGAGAGCCGGATCTCGTGGCTGAGCAGCCAGAGGGTCGAGCCGGGGCGGCCGATCACGCCGTGATCGCCTCCGCCTCGCCGGTCAGTTCCAGGAACACGTCTTCCAGCGTGCCCTCGCGCTCGCCGGCCCGTTCGCGCAGCTCGGTCAGCGTTCCCTCGGCGAGCAGGCGGCCGTTCTGGATGATGCCGATGCGGTCGGCCATCCGCTCGGCCACTTCCAGGATGTGGGTGGTGAGGATCACGGTGGCGCCGCCGGCCACGCGCTCCTGCAACAGGTCCTTCACCTGGCGCGAGACCGCGGCGTCGAGGCCGGTAAGCGGCTCGTCCAGGATCAGCATCTTCGGATCGTGGATCAGGGCGCCGGCCAGCGCGGCCTTCTGCTTCATGCCGCGCGAGAACGCCTCGCAGCGCTGGCCGCGCTGGTCCCACAGGCCCAGCAGCTTCAGCAGCGTCTCGGCCCGCGCCCGGCCCTCCTTGGGATCGACCCCCCAGAGCCCGGAGACGAACTCCAGGTACTCCATCGGGTTGAGACGGTCGTAGAGCATCGGCTCGTCCGGCGCCCAGGCGATCATCTGCTTGGCGGCGGCCGGCTCGGCCAGGGCGTCGACGCCGAACACGCGGATCGAGCCGGAGGTCGGCTTCAAGAGGCCCGCGACCATCCGCAGCGTGGTGGTCTTGCCCGCGCCGTTGGGGCCAAGCAGCGCATAGAGCTCGCCGGCGCGGACTCTCAGATTGAGGTGATCGACGGCAGGCTTGGAGAAGACCTTGGTCAGGTCCTCGAGCACCAGAGCATCGGCCATGAAACGCAGCTCCGCGGCGCCCCCGACCAGTGCTTCGGTCGTGGCTGCGGCTATGCCAGGAATCCGGCTTCGGCGAAATCCAGCATGCGCCGCAGCAGCGCCTCGGTGTCGCTCTCGCGGGTCCGGCCCTCGGAGAGGGTGTGCAGGCGGTCGAACTCGACGAAGCGGTTGTTGTGGGTGAGGCCGAGCACGAAGTGCAGCCGCCAGTAGACTTCCTCCGGCGGCAGGTCGGGCCGCGCGGCCGCCAGGGCGTCGGCGAAGCGGCGCAGGTGCGAGACATCGGTGCGCAAAACCTCGCGCATCTGCTCGGTGCCCTCGCTGCGGGCGCGGATGATGAACTGCACGCTGATCCGGCGATCGTTGCCGGGCGATGACCAGCGCATCGGCGGCTCGAAGAAGGCGCGCAGGATCTCGCGCACCGGCGGCTTGCCCTCGTGGCGGTCGGTGGCCTCGTGCAGCATGCGGGCGCGGTCGCGGTTCAGCTCCGCCGTGCGCCGGCGGAAGATCTCGAACAGCAACGCGTCCTTGGAGCCGAAATGGTAGTTCACCGACGCCAGATTGACCCCGGCCTCGGCGGTGATGTCGCGCACCGAGACGTTCTGGAACCCGTGCAGCGCGAACAGCCGCTCGGCGGCGGCCAGCACCTGGGCCTTGGTCGCGGCTTCGCGCTCTGGGTCTGCGGGAACGGGCGTGGCGGCGTCGGACACGGGAGGCGCTGTCGTCAATCCTTCATGCGGCGCGAAGTGTTAGAGACTCGCGGGGCCGGCGCAAGGGGCGGTGACGCCGCTCTTCGTTGCTCAGTCGGCCAACCCCATCACGAAAGCCAGTGCAACATTCAAGCGGGTGATATCGCCTGCTTCAAGGCGGCCGATCAGCGGGCCGATCCTGTCACGGCGAACTGTCACGGGCTTGTCGGCCATTATCTGAGACACGACACGCAATCCGTTCGCCTCGCTCGGCGCCACCGTGACACGGAAGTCGGGAGCGGTCTGAATGTCGGACGTCATCTGGCATACGACGACTGAGCCGTGGGCGGCTGGGAATGCGTCGGTTTGAACGATCACCGCCGGCCTTGGCTTCCCGTAGTCGCCCGCCGCCGCGACGGTCACGACATCACCGCGCGCCATCGGAGTCGAATTCTGACACGGCCTCGATCCAGGCCATGGCCTCGGCCTCGGCCTGTGGCTTGAGTAGCGAGATTTGTTCGGCGACTCGCCGGCGCACCGCCTCCGAGCGCGCGTCGGGCACTGAAAGGCGCACCTCGCGGTAAGCCGCTCGACGTCGCCGATCGCGCATCGCCCGCATTCTGTCAGCCGTCGCTGTCACGGTGAGCTCCGCTTGTAACGCGCTACGACGTAACGCGTTACGTCGCCGGTTTCAAGGCGCGGTAAGCTCGACTAAGACAGCAGCGGGCGGATCGAGGTGGAGCCGCCGCCGCGGACGAGTTCGCGCATGGCGGCCTCGAGGCCCTCGAGGGTCAGCGGGAACATGCGTTCGCCGACCAGCTGCTTCATCACCCCGATCGAGGGGGTGTGGTCCCAGTGCCGCTGCGGGGTCGGGTTCAGCCAGGCGACGCTGTTCCAGTGCTGCGCCACGCGGTCGATCCACACCGCGCCCGGCTCCTCGTTCCAGTGTTCCACCGAGCCGCCCGGGTAGGTGATTTCGTAGGGGCTCATGGTGGCGTCGCCGACGAAGATCACCTTGTAGTCCTTGCCGAAGGTGTTCAGCAGGTCCCAGGTCTCGAGCTTCTCGGCGTGGCGCCGGCGATTGTCCTTCCACACGCTCTCGTAGAGGCAGTTGTGGAAGTAGTAGAATTCCATGTGCTTGAACTCGGTCTTCGCCGCCGAGAACAGCTCCTCGCAGACCTTGATGTGGCTATCCATCGAGCCGCCGATGTCGAAGAACAGCAGCACCTTGATGGTGTTGCGCCGCTCCGGCTGCATCACCAGGTCGAGATAGCCCTTGTTGGCCGTCTCCTTGATGGTGCCCTTCATGTCCAGCTCGTCCGGCTGGCCGATGCGGGCGAAGCGGCGCAGGCGGCGCAGCGCAACCTTGATGTTGCGGGTGCCGAGTTCGACCTGATCGTCGAGGTTCTTGTACTCGCGCTTGTCCCAGACCTTGATCGCCTTGCCGTGGCGGCCCTTGTCCTGGCCGATGCGGATGCCCTCGGGGTGATAGCCGTTGGCGCCGATGGGGAAGTTGCGGCCGTTGCCGCGGCGGTTCTCGTCGCCCTCTTCGCCGTCGCCCTCGCCCTCCTGGGCCTGCTTCATGCGCTCCTGCAGCATCTCCATCAGCTTCTCGAAGCCGCCCATCTCCTCGATCTGCTTCTTCTCCTCGTCGGTGAGGAAGCTGTCGGTGAGGCGCTTCAACCACTCGGTGGGGATGTCCTTCATCTGCTCGACCTGGAGCAGCTCGAGACCCTTGAAAACGTGGCCGAACACCACGTCGAAGCGGTCGAGGTACTTCTCGTCCTTCACCAGGATCGCGCGCGAGAGGTAGTAGAAATCCTCAACCCGACGATCGATCACGGAGCGGTCCATGCCCTCCATGAGCATCAGGTATTCCTTGAGCGTCACCGGCACCTTGGCCGCCTTCAGCTCGGAGAAGAAGCGCATGAACATAGTCGGCAGTCTCGCGCAGCGGAGTCTAACGGGCGTTTAAGTGAGGATGGCGGCGAGCGCGTTCCATGTCCAGTCCGGATCGCCGCGCAGGGCCGTCAGTCCAAGGCGATGACGCGGAAAACGCCGCAGCGCCGTTGCGGTTTCGCCAGCCTCGGCCATGATCGTAGGCATGGCCGAGGCCCCGCCGCAATCCGCCGATCCGCCGATCGTGCTGCGCGCCCCGCCGGCGGTGGGCGAGCCGGTGCTCGAGGGCGATTTCGCCTTGAGCATTTCAGGCGAGGCGGCGGCGTTCCACGTCGAGGTTCCTGACGGGCCGACCACGCTCGAGGCGCTGCTGCCGGTGTTCCAGGGTCTCTCCAACGAGATCGCCCGGCGCGCCGCGGCGAAGGCGGTATCGGCCGGCGAGAGGATCAGCTGCCGCGCCGGCTGCGGCGCCTGTTGCCGGCAGGCGGTACCCGTCGCCGAGGCCGAGGCGCGCCACATCGCGGCGCTGGTGGCGGCGATGCCCGAGCCGCGGCGCGGCGAGATACGGACCAGATTCGAGGCCGCTGAGCGCCGGCTCGAAGAGACGGCGCTCGCCAGCCGCATGGTCGACATGCCCGACGGCAAGACGGTGATCGACGTTGGAACCAGTTACTTCCGCCTCGGCGTCCCGTGTCCGTTCCTCGAAGCCGAGTCCTGCTCGATCCATCCCGACCGGCCGCTGCGGTGCCGCGAGCACCTCGTCACCTCGCCGGCCGTGGCGTGCGCGGCGCTGATCCCCGAGGCGATCAAGATGGCGCCACTAGCCGGCGCTCCGTCCTTGGCGCTGTTCAAGGTCGGCGCGCAGCACACCCCAGCGGGCTGGCTGTTGTTGACCCAGGCGCTGTCGTTCGCCGAGCGCCACCCTGAGCCGTCGCCGGCGCGGCCGGCGCCGACGTGGATCGGCGCAGTCGTGGACCGCCTCGCCGGACGGTAAGGCTCAGCCGCGCCGCATGATGAACTCGAGATCGCGCGTCTTGCCGACCACGAAGTTGTAGGTCCCCACCACCTCGAAGCCGTGCCGCGCGTAGAGCCGCTGGGCGCCGACGTTCTCGGAGAAGACGCCGAGCCAGATGCGCCGCGGCCCGTCGCGCTCCAGCCAGGCGAACACCTCGCCGATCAGCCGCGAGCCCAGGCCGCCGCCGCGGTGGTCGGCCAGCAGGTAGATCCGGTCGAGCTCGCCGCAGGCCGGCGTCACTTCCGGATGCGGCAGCTTGGCCGGGCAGGCGAGGGCGTAGCCGACCGCCTCGCCGCCGGCCTCCGCCAGCCAGGCCGCCTTGGCCGGATTGGCGAGGTCGGCCCGCGCGCGCTCGACGCTGTGGGCCTCGGCCAGGAACGCCGCGAGGTCCTCCGGCGGGTAGAGGTGGCCAAAGGTCTCGACGAAGGTTGCGCGCCCGATCGCCGCCAGAGTCTCGGCGTCGGCGGGCCCCGCGCGGCGCATGATTGGCGGTTGGTTGGCCGTGTCCGCGGCCGCTGTCTTCGCGTATGAAACGTCCATGTCGCCCGTCCTCTACACCCACCTCGACATGCTCGCCCATACGCCGCCGACGGGGCATCCGGAAACGCCGGCGCGGCTGCGGGCGGTCACCGACGCGCTGGCCGACGCCGATCTTGGGCTGGAGACGCGCGAGGCGCCGCTGATCGAGACCGCCGACCTCGCCCTGGTGCACGCCGAGGCCTACCTGGCCGCGCTGCAGCAGGCCGAGCCGGCGCGCGGCGTGTTGCCGCTGGACCCCGAGCGCGACACCTGGGTCTCGCCCGGCTCGATCCAGGCGGCCCGGCGTGCGGCCGGCGCGGTGGCGGCGGCGGTGCGCGCGGTGGCGGCGGGCGAGGCAGGCC
>DATNIH010000019.1:0-17855 GCA_035604515.1 Caulobacteraceae bacterium
CCCTTGATAGGCGGAGGAAGCCTCCGTATATCTATGCGGAGACACCCTCCGTTTAGCGCGCCCGCCGGCCGTTGGCAACGATTCCGGACGCCTAGGACCGCGGCGGACCGCGCGACCTCAACTTTGGAGAGACACCATGACCGGACCTTTTGGAGCGACATCGACGACGGACGAGGTGCTGGAGGGCGTGAACCTCAGCGGCAAGCGCATCCTGGTCACCGGCGCTTCGGCCGGCCTGGGGGTCGAGACCGCCCGAACTCTGGCGGCGCGCGGCGCTCAGGTGGTGGGCGCGGCCCGCGATCTGGACAAAGCCCGGCGGGCCACCGAGCAGGTGCGCGCCCAGGCCGCGAACGGCGGCGGGTTGGAGTTGGTCGAACTCGACCTGGCCTCCCTGGCCAGCGTCCGCGCCTGCGCCGACTCGCTCAACGCCGATGGCCGGTCGTTCGACGTGGTGATCGCCAACGCCGGCGTGATGGCCACGCCCAAGGGCCAGACCGCCGACGGCTTCGAGACCCAGTTCGGCACCAACCACCTCGGCCACTTCGTGCTGGTCAACCGCATCGCCGCGCTGATGAAGCCGGGCTCGCGGCTGGTGAACCTGTCGTCCGCCGGCCACCGCTTCTCCGACGTCGACCTCGAGGATCCGAATTTCGAGCACACCCCCTACACCGAGTTCGGCGCTTACGGCCGCTCCAAGACCGCCAACATCCTGTTCGCGGTGGAGTTCGACCGTCGCCACAAGGGCGAAGGCGTGCGCGCCGCCGCCGTTCATCCGGGCGGCATCCAGACCGAGCTCGGCCGCTATATGACTGACGCTGTGCGCGAGGCGCTGATCGCCAACATCAACGCCAGCCAGCCGGCCGGCGCGCCGCAGTTTTCGTGGAAGACCATCCCGCAGGGCGCCGCCACGTCGGTCTGGGCCGCGATCAAGGCGCCGGCGGACGAGGTCGGCGGCAAGTACTGCGAGGATTGCCACGTAGCCGAGATTATCGACACCGCCGAAATCCGCGGCGGGGTGCGGCCCTACGCTCTCGATCCCGACCACGCCAAGGCGCTCTGGGCCAAGAGCGAGGCGATGGTGGGCGAGCGGTTCTGAGCTGGGGCGTGTTTGGTCCTGCTTGAACGCCGTCACTCGGGCGGTGCGGTGGGCGCCGCATCGCCTGCGCCATCCTGCGCATAGTCTGGCTATGATTGAATCCGCCGTCTAAGACGCTGGTTAGTCCGCGCCGCCGGCTGGCGACTGGCTGAGATGTTTCGACAGGCGAAATCGTGACCAACACGCCCTATGCCGAGCCGCGCGACGTCAGCTCCATCGAGGATTGCTAAGCCATGCCGTTAGCGGCCGCCGCACGCAAGGCCAGCTCGAGGCTGTATGCCTACCTCGATCCGGAGACCGCCCTGACCACGCTGCTCGACGGTCAGATCATCTACGTCGATCCAGCCGACGAGGGGATCGCACCGTCCCTGATCGCCTATGGTTACTGGGAGCCATGGATCGAGCCCGTGATCCGCCGACTGGTCGGCCCGGGCGATCGGGTGCTCGAGGTCGGCGCCAACTTCGGCTTCTATACGATCATCATGGCCTCCCAGGTGGGTCCTGGCGGTCACATCGACGCCTTCGAGGCCAACCCGTCCGTAGCGCGGCTTCTCCGGCGGACGGTCGTCAGCAACGGTTGTGACGGCTTCGTGAAGCTGCACGAGAAGATCGTCGCCGACCGCAACGGCGTCATGACCTTCGCCACCAGCCGCAGATGGGGCGGCGCAGGGGGAATTCTCGAGAACGGTCGCGACTTTGGGGACGAAACCTGCCTCAGCGAGGTGGAGGCGGTCCGGCTGGACGACGCTTTTGCCGGGCAGACGTTTGACTTCATCCGCACCGACGCCGAAGGGTCCGAAGTCCTGATTCTGAATGGGGCGATGGACATCCTCGAACGTTCCAGGTCCATCAAACTCTGCGTGGAGTGGAGCCCCGGGATGATGAGAGGCCGCGGCGACGTGGCGGCGCTCGCCCATCGCCTCGAGGCGATGCAGTTCAAATTCTGGAGGATCGTCAATCCTACGGGTCTGGACCCTTCCCCGCTGACCGCCGCCCAGGCGATCGAGCTCGGCCACGGCGATATGCTGATCGCGCGCGACCTCGATATTCGCAGAGTTATGCGACCGCCGCGACCCTCCTGGAAAAGGCCCCTCCACCGGGTTGCCTGGACCCTCGGTTTCCCGTCCCGTTAGCGCGGGCGTTGCCGACGAGATGGCGGTCGGCCCAGGCTTCGGATCACCTCGCCAACCCGGACAGCCGCCTGGCCCCTCGGCTGTACGCGTATCTGGACCCGCAGACGGCCCTGACCACGCTGCACGACGGCCTGCTGATATTTGTCGGTCCGTTGGACGAGCAGATCACGCCGCGGCTGATCGCTCAGGGGCGTTGGGAGAGCCATATCGAACGGGCGATTCGGCGCCTGGTCGGCGCCGGAGATCAGGTGATCGAGGTAGGCGCGAATGTCGGCTACTACACGCTCATCATCAGCTCACTGATCGGCGAGGCTGGACGTCTTGACGCCTTTGAAGCCAACCCACGGCTCGCGCGCCTCTTGCGGCGCACCATCAGCTGCAGCGGTCGCGGCGCGTTCGTGAACGTGCACGAACAGCTTGTCGCCGATCGACCTGGCGTCATGAAGTTCTACGTCTGCGATCGGTTTGGCGGAGCGGGCAATGTTTGGGAGAACGGCTGGGGTATGGGGCAAGGCACCGAAGTGATCGAACGCGATGCGGTGCGGCTCGATGACATGTTCGCCGGTCGAGCCGTGGATTTCATTCGCACGGACACGGAAGGCGCCGAGCTGCTGATTCTCAACGGCGCCATGGCGCTCTTGCAGCGATCCAAGGCCGTCAAACTCTGCGTCGAGTGGAGCGTCAGGAAGATGAGCGCGAGGGGAGACGTCTCGGGTCTCGTCGGCGCGCTCGACTCGATGGGCTTCCGGTTCTGGCGCATCGACATCTCCGGACTCATCCCGGTCGACGCGGGAGCGTTGCTTACGGCGCCGGATTGCGAACTGGTGATTGCGCGGTCGATAGAGTAGGTGCGCCAAGACGATGGCTGCCAGGCGACCGCCCCAAGCCGTCAGCGCCTAACCACAAAGCGGCTCGGCCAAAGGCCCCATTTACCGGACCACGATCTGGCCCTTCATGCCCAGCATGGCGTGGAACGGATGCGTGCAGTGCATCTCGTAGGTCCCCGCGGTCTGCGGCGTGAGCGCCACGTCGACGCTTTCGCCCTCGTCGAGGTCGACGGCGCCGCCCTTCACCTTCGCCGCCGAGCCGGCCCCGAACGCCACGGTCTGGAAGAACGCCTTGGCGCTAAGATCGTGGGTTTTCCCACCGGCGTTGGTCAGGTGCAGCACATAGGCCTGGTCGTGCGTCAGCATCAGCTGCATCGGCGCGAACTTGTATTCCGAGAGTTCGATGTTGATCACGGTCGGCTGCGCGACGGCGACGCCGGCGGTGGCGAGCGACACGGCGAGGACGATGGCCGCGAGCGGCTTGGAAATCGACTGCAAATGCGCCTCCTTGAAGTCTGTGTCCGTCCCCGTCGCCGCGCCTTAGCACGTCTTCGCCGTCCCGCCAGGCAAGCTCGCGGGTCTGGTGTCCACAGGCCAACGGCGGAAGGCCAGTTGGCGGACGATGCAGATGCGGGTATCGACGCACCCCGACGTCGCGGTTAAGTTCGCCAGCGACACTCACAGACAGGAGAGCGTGCCTATGAAGCGTAACCTTATGCTTGGCCTTGCAGCCGCCACGTCCCTCGCCTTTGCCGCGAGCGCCCATGCCGATCCGGGTGGCGTCAAGGCTGGCGTGCTCACCTGCAACGTCAGCAGCGGCTGGGGCCTGATCTTCGGCTCGTCGAAGGAGCTCAACTGCACCTTCGAGAACGGCTCGGGCCGCGAAGACGACTACGTCGGCACCATCAACAAGTACGGCGTCGACATCGGCTACCACAACGGCGGTGTGATCGTGTGGGCGGTGGTCGCGCCGACTTCCGATGTCGCGCCGGGCGCGCTTGCCGGCGATTACGGCGGCATCACCGCCAGCGCCTCTGTCGGCGTCGGCGCCGGGGCCAACGCCCTGGTCGGCGGCAGCAACAAGAGCATCGCGCTGCAGCCGGTGAGCATCGAAGGCATGACCGGTCTGAACGTGGCCGGCGGCGTGGCGTCGATCAGCCTGACCGCGAAGTAGCGTCTTCGGCGGTTTGTCGCAGTGAAGTAGCGTAGCGCCCCATCGCCGTCCTAAGGCGGCCACGATGGGGCGCTACGCCTACCTCCGGCGGGGTGATGCCGGAGTTTGATCCATGCCGCGCGAATCCAAGCCGACGCGCCGCTTTGGCGTGTTCGCCACTATCCGTGGCTGGCTGCTGGCCGATGACGTCAGCGGCGAGACCTTCGCGACGCGGGGCGACGCCGTCGCCACGGCGCGGCGCCTGGCGCATGTCGCCCGCTGGCGCGGCGCACGGGCCGAGGTGGTGGCGCAGGATCGTCCCGGCGGCGCCCTGAAGGTGATCGATCCGCCGGATCGGCTAGAGCCGGACTGAGCGCAGCCGCAGCGCGTTGCCGATCACGCTCACTGACGACAGCGACATCGCCGCCGCGCCGATCTCCGGCGTCAACAACAGATGGAACGCCGGGTAGAGCACGCCCGCCGCAAGCGGCACGGCGGCCAGGTTGTAGGCGAAGGCGAAGGCGAGGTTCTGGCGCACATTGGCCATCACCGCCTTGGAGAGCCGGCGCGCGCGCACCAGCGCGCCGAGATCGCCGCCCAGCAGGGTGACGCCGGCGCTCTCGATCGCCACGTCGGCGCCGGCGCCCATGGCGATCCCGACTTCGGCGGCGGCAAGGGCCGGCGCATCGTTGACGCCGTCGCCGGCCATGGCGACGCGGCGCCCCTGCGCCTTGAGACGCTGTATGGCCGCGGCTTTGTCTTGCGGCAGCACCTCTGCCTCGACCTGGTCGATACCGAGCGTTGTCGCGACCGCGAGCGCCGTGGCGCGCGCGTCGCCGGTGAGCATGACGATCTGCACGCCGTCCGCCGCGAGGGCGCGGACGGCGTCGGCGGCCGACGGTTTGATCCGATCGGCGATCGCGATCACGCCGCCCGGCGCGCCGTCGATCGCCACAAGGATCGCGGTGGCGCCGGCGTGGCGCAGCGCCTCGGCTTGCGCGGCCAGCGCAGCAGCGTCGACGCCACGACCGGCGATGAAGCGCTCGGACCCGACGGCGACGCGCCGTCCTGCCACCGACCCGGCGACGCCCTCGCCAGTGCTCGACTCGAACCCATCGACGTCCACGAGCGTCAGCCCCCGCTCGCCGGCCGCACGGACGATGGCTTCGGCCAGCGGATGTTCGCTGGCGCGCTCGAGGCTGGCGACGAGCTGCAGCAGTTCAGCCGGCTCAATGCCGGCCGCCGGCTTGATCGCCGTGACCGACGGGCGCCCCTCGGTGAGCGTGCCGGTCTTGTCGACCACCAGCGTGTCAACCGCGCCAAGACGCTCCAGCGCCTCGGCGTTGCGGATCAGGACGCCGGCCCTGGCGCCGCGGCCGACGCCGACCATGATCGACATCGGCGTCGCCAGGCCCAGCGCACACGGGCAGGCGATGATCAGCACCGACACCGCCGCCAGCAGGGCATGGCCGGCGCGAGGCTCCGGGCCGATCAGCGCCCAGGTCGCCGCCGTGCCCAGCGCGACGACGATCATCGCCGGCGCGAACCAGCCCGATACCTGGTCGGCGAGGCGCTGGATCGGCGCACGGCTGCGCTGCGCCTCGGCCACCATCTGGACGATGCGGGCAAGCAGGGTGTCGGCGCCGACCTTCTCGGCGCGCATCACCACCTGGCCGGTCTGGTTGATCGCGCCGCCGACCAGCTTCGCGCCGGGCGACTTCTCCACCGGCATCGACTCGCCGGTGACGAGGGATTCATCGACGCTGGTCCGACCCTCCAGCACCACGCCGTCGACCGGGATACGCTCACCGGGCCGGACGCGCAGGCGGTCGCCGACGTTCACCAGGTCCAGGGAGACGTCCGCCTCGCTCCCGTCGGCGGCGATACGGCGCGCCGTTTTAGGCGACAGGTCCAGCAGGGCGCGGATGGCGCCGCCGGTGCGCTCGCGGGCGTTCAGCTCCAGCACCTGGCCGAGCAGCGCCAACACCACGATCACCGCCGCGGCCTCGAAGTAGATGGGCGCCATGCCGCCCTGTTCCCGGGCGTCGGCAGGGAACAGCCCCGGCGCGATCACCGCGGCGACGCTCGCGGCGTAGGCGACGGCGACCCCAAGTCCGATCAGGGTGAACATGTTGAGGTGGCGACTGAGTACGGAAGCCCAGCCGCGCGCCAGGAACGGCCAGCCGGCCCAGAGCACGACCGGGGTCGAGAGCGCGAACTGGACCCAGGCGCTGGCGTCAGGCCCGACCGGCAGGGCGTGGCCCAGCAGATGCCCGCCCATCGCCAGCACGACCACTGGGGCCGCGAGCGCCAGGCCGATCCAGAACCGGCGCGTCATATCGACAAGCTCGGCGCTGGGACCGGCGTCGACTGACGCCTGCACCGGCTCCAGCGCCATGCCGCAGATCGGACAGGCGCCGGGTCCCTGCCGGCGGATCTCGGGGTGCATCGGGCAGGTGTAGGTCGCGGTCGCGTCCGCAGCCGGCGTCTCGCCGGGCGGATTAAGGTAGCGCGGCGGATCGGCGTCGAACTTCGCGCGGCATCCGGCGCTGCAGAAGTAGAAGTCCTGCCCATCCAGATGGGTGTGATGGGCGGCGCTGGCCGCATCGACGCTCATCCCGCAGACCGGGTCCTTCGCCATCTCGGCCAGGTCGAGATGGCTGCGATGCTCATGCGTGGACAAACGATGGACTCCATACCCTAGGGTGGTATGTACATATACCCCCGCCTGGTATATACAAGCGTGAACGGGAGCGCCGCCGATGGATCGCCACGACAAGCCGAAACTGCTCAACCGCCTCAAGCGCATCGAGGGCCAGGTGCGCGGCGTGACGCGGATGGTTGATGAGGATCGCTACTGCATCGACATCATGACCCAGATGGCCGCCATCCGCGCCGCGCTGACCCGGGTTGAGAGCGAACTGCTGAAGGGGCACCTCGATCACTGCATCGAGAGCGCCATCGTCAGCGGCGACGCCGCCGAGCAGCGGCGCAAGGCCGGCGAGCTGATCGAGTTGCTCGAGCGCAGCGTCAGGTAGCCAAATCGCGCCAGGTCGTCAGCGCGCGGCGATTGTCACGTGCCTGTCACTTCAAGCCTTGATAGGAGGCTCGCCAAGCTGAGGGAGCCGCCGCGTGTCCGAGCCAGTGCTGCGCCGCGCGCACCCTGCCCTGCGCGCGCCATTCAACGTCTGGGACCTGGTGGCTCTGGCGCTGATCCTTGGCGTCTTCATCGCCATGTCGCATGGCGCGCGTGAGACATTCGCGCCGCTGAAAAGCCTCGCGACGCAGCCGATCAGTCTCGACCCGCATCGGCTGCCTGAATATGCGCTGCGCACCAGCCTGCGGATGGTCGCCGGCATGGTCGCCTCGCTGGTGTTCACCTTCGGCTATGCGGCCCTGGCGGCCAAGAGTCGGCACGCCGAGATGGTGCTGATCCCGCTGCTGGACATCCTGCAGTCGGTGCCGGTGTTGGCGTTCCTATCCATCACGCTGGTCTGGCTGATGGCGCTGGCGCCCGGCAGCGTGCTCGGCGCCGAATTCGCCTCCATCTTCACGGTTTTCACCGCCCAGGCCTGGAACATGACCTTCAGCTTCTATCAGTCGCTGAAGACCATTCCGGCCGACCTCGAGGAGGCGGCCAAGGCGTTCGGTCTGACACCTTGGCAGAAGTTCTGGCGCCTGGAGGCGCCGTTCGGCGCTCCGGCGCTTATCTGGAACATGATGATGTCGATGGCCGGTGGCTGGTTCTTCGTGACCGCCTCGGAGGCGTTCACGGTAGGCGCCACCAACGTCAACCTGCCCGGCGTCGGCAGCTACATCGCCGCGGCCAACGACAAGCAGGACTACGTCGCCATCGGCTGGGCGGTGCTGACCATGGCGCTGACCATCTTGCTGTTCGACCAACTGTTCTTCCGCCCGCTGGTGGCCTGGTCTGAGAAGTTCCACGTCGAGCTGACCGCCTCCTCCGACCCGCCGCAATCCTGGGTGCTGGATCTGCTGCGCCGCACGCGCCTGATGGCTCGGGTCGGGCGCCCGATCGGCGAGGCGGTGCGTTGGCTGGCCTCGCTGCGCATCAAGACGCCGCCCCTGCCGCGCAGGCTTGCGCTGAGCGAACGGGGCCAGCGGACCTTCGACGTGATCTGGATCTCGGTGATCCTGGTGTTGGTGATCTTCGCCGCGAGACAGATCTTCAAGTTCGTTGCCCACACGCTCACCTGGGCTGACCTCTTGCATGCGGTCGAGCTCGGCTTCTTCACCCTGGCGCGCGTCGTGGTGCTGATCGCGCTGGCCTCGCTGGTCTGGACGCCGGTCGCGGTGTGGATCGGGCTGCGGCCGAAGATCGCCGAGCGGGTGCAGCCGATCGCCCAGTTCCTCGCCGCCTTCCCGGTCAACCTGCTCTACGGGCTGGTGGTCTCGGGGATCATCGCCGGCGGTCTCGATCCGAACATCTTCCTCAGCCCGCTGATGATCCTTGGCACGCAATGGTACATCCTGTTCAACGTCATCGCCGGCGCCTCGGCCTATCCCACCGACCTGAAGCAGGCGGCGGCGTCCTTTGGCGTGAAGGGATGGCAATGGTGGCGCAACGTGATGGGGCCGGGCATCCTGCCCTACTTCGTCACCGGCGCGCTGACGGCCAGCGGCGGCGCCTGGAATGCCGCCATCGTCTCGGAGGTCGCTTCCTGGGGTGACAAGCACCTGCGCGCCGCGGGACTTGGGGCCTATATCGCCGACGCCTCGACCGCGGGCGACATGCCACGCGTCGTCATGGGCGTCGCCGTGATGTCGGTGTTTGTCGTCGCCCTCAACCGCACGGTCTGGCGCCCGCTCTACGGCATCGCCGAGCGGCGCTTCCGGTTCGACTGAAGGAGCTCGCCATGCCCAAGCCGCCTGACGCGAAAGTGCTGCTGGAAGTGCAGGACGTGCGCATGGCCTATGGCCTCGAGGGCAAGGGCCCACTGGTGCTCGATGGCGTCAACGTCGTCATCGAGGAGGGCGAGATCGTCTCGCTGCTTGGGCGCTCCGGCTCGGGCAAGTCGTCGCTGCTGCGCGTCATCGCCGGCCTGCTGAAGCCCACCAACGGGCGGGCGCTGTGGCAGGGCGAGCCGGTAAACGGGCCGTATCCGGGCGTGGCCATGGTGTTCCAGAGTTTCGCGCTGTTCCCCTGGCTGACGGTCGAGGAGAATGTCGAGCTGGGCCTCGAGGCGCTACGCACCCCCGCCGCCGAGCGCGAGCGCCGCGCCTCCGAGGCGATCGACCTGATCGGCCTTGGCGGATTCGAGGGCGCCTATCCGAAGGAGCTGTCTGGCGGCATGCGCCAGCGCGTCGGCTTCGCCCGCGCCCTGGTCGTCCACCCGGAGCTGCTGCTGATGGACGAGCCGTTCTCCGCCCTCGACGTGCTGACCGCCGAGACGATGCGCACCGACATCATCGACCTCTGGATCGAAGGGCGCCTGCCGATCCGCTCGGTGCTCATGGTCACCCACAACATCGAGGAAGCGGTGCTGATGAGCGACCGCATCCTGATCCTGTCGTCCAATCCGGGGCGGATCATGGCCGAGATCAAGATCACCCTGCCCCACCCGCGCAACCGCGACGACCCGCGCTTCCGCCAGCAGGTCGATGACATCTACGGCCGGATGACGGCGCGGATGAGCGGCGACAAGGGCGGCGAGCGCGGCGGCCAAGGGTTCCCGGGCGTCGGCGTCGGCATGTCGCTGCCGCCGGTCTCGACCAACGAGCTGGCCGGCCTGATGGAGACGCTCTCCGGCTCGCCCGACGGCCGCGCCGACCTGCCGGCGCTGGCCGAGGAGCTGAACTTCGAGGTCGACGACCTGTTCCCGATCGCCGAGACGCTGCAGCTGCTGCGCTTCGCCGAGGTGGCCCAGGGCGACATCATGCTCACTGCCGCCGGCCGACGGTTCGCCGACAGCGACCTCGACGATCGCAAGCGCCTCTTCGCCGAGCACCTGATCGCCTACGTGCCGCTGGCGGCGCTGATCAAGCGGGTGCTCGACGAACGGCCCAACCACCGCGCCCGGGCCGCGAGGTTCTCCGAGGAGCTGGAGGACTTCATGTCCGAGGACTACGCCGAGGAGACGCTGAAGGCGGTGGTCGACTGGTGCCGCTTCGCCGAACTGTTCACCTACGACGAAGCCGACCAGACCTTCGCGCTGGAAGACGCCTAGGCGCCGGGCGCGGTTACCGCCGGTCCTCCCGCTGTCGAGCTCGGAGATGCACACAGGTTTTCCCGAGGTGCTAAGCCATCTCCCTTCCCCCTTGCGGGGAAGGGTCGGGGATGGGGGTGTCAGCTCGGCGCCAGCCGTTTGGTATCGGGCCGCTTCCCGGCCAGCATCCAGTTCGCACCCCCACCCCTGACCCCTCCCCGCAAGGGGGAGGGGAACGCGTGGGCGCTCAACGACACCTCAGGGACCCTTACCGCCCCTGCCGCGTTCTCCAGCCACGCCGCCTGCGCGGCAAAGACTGGGAGTGAACGAAATGGGTATCCTCGCTTGGATCGTGCTCGGCCTGATCGCCGGGTTCATCGGCAGCAAGATCGTCAATCACACGGGCTCGGGCATCCTGATGGATATCGTGCTGGGCGTCGTCGGCGCCCTGGTGGGCGGCTTCGTCTTCAGCCTGTTCGGCGCGGTCGGCGTGACCGGGTTCAACATCTACTCGATGCTGGTGGCCGTCGTTGGCGCCGTGGTGGTGCTGTGGCTCTACCACATGCTGATTGGACGACGGGCGCTGTAGCCCGGCCGGCGACCAGGCCGCTACTTCACCTCGACCGGCAGCTTCACGTCGCAGACGGAGAAGTCGAGCGGGTTGGAGGCGGCCATGGCGCGGCCCACCGCCGCCTTGGCCCAGGGGCTGGCCGCGTCGACCACCCGCACCTTGGGCCGGCTGGCTTCAGGCAGGTCGGCCACCACCTTGACGCTGAGCATCTTATCCTGCGGCGCGGCGACCGGCTCTCCGGTCTTGATCGCATCGACGACGTCCTGGCCCGCCAGCACGGTCGCGAAGGCGGTGTATTGCTTGTCCAGCGCATGGTTGGCGTGATCGACCGAGTTGGCGTTGGTGCGCATCAGGAAGAACTGGCTGTTGGCGCTGGCCGGATCGTCGGAGCGCGCCATGCCCAGCACGCCGGGGCAATAGGTCCCCCAGGCCTGCACCCGGTGGTCGGCGGTGAGCAGTCCCAGATCCATGGTCTGGCTGATCACCGGCAGGGCGCCAACGAACCCCTCCTCCACCCCGTTGGTCTTGAACACGAGCGCGAACGGCGTGTCCGTGCCGCGCTTGAAGATGAACTCGGGCTGCAGATTAGGCAGCGACGAAACGCCGGCGCCGCTGTCGATCGGATCGCCGGTCTGGTCCATGAAGTTGTCGATCACGCGGAAGAAGGCGCGGCCGTCGTAGACGCCCTGGCGCGCCAGGGTGCGGACCCGGTCGGCGCTGCTCGGCGCGGCGATGTCGTTGAGCTCGACCAGGATGCGGCCCTTGGTGGTCTCGATCACCAGCAGGTCCTTGGGATCGGGCGTGCGCATGTCCGCGTCGGTCGGCGGGGCGACCGGGGCCGTGGCGGGGGCGGGCTTGGCGGCCAAGGCCTGGCCGGCGATCAGGGCTACAAGGGCGACTGTGGCGAGTGGCGCGAGCTTCATGCGTCTTGGCTAACGCGCCCGGCCTGAGCCGACAAGCGGCTCAGCTGCGGCCGGACTTGGCGAGCAGTCGCCGCTTCACCCCGGCTGGGACGAACGGGGTGATGTCGCCGCCCATGCTGACGATCTCCTTCACCAGCCGCGAAGCGATCGCCTGGTGGTGCGGATCGGCCATCAGGAACACGGTCTCGATCTCGCGGTCGAGCTGCTGGTTCATCGAGGTGAGCTGGAACTCGTGCTCGAAGTCGGAGAAGGCGCGCAAGCCGCGCACCAGCACCTGGGCGCCCAGCGAGCGGGCGGCGTTGATGGTCAGGCCCGAGTAGCCGTGCACGACAATCTCGGCCTGGTTCTTCAGGTACTCGGTCTCTTCGCGGGCGATCTCCATCCGCTCCTCGAGGGTGAACAGCGGCGCCTTGCCGGTATCGACCGCAACCCCGATCACCAGCTTGTCGACCAGCTTCACCGCCCGGCCGATGATGTCGAGGTGGCCGTTGTGGATCGGGTCGAAGCTGCCTGGGTAAAGGCCAGTGCGCATGGTCGATCGTCCCTCAGGCAGCGCTGCTTGCCGCGCCCGCCGAGCTTCGACGAGGAAAACGCCTTTGTGTCAATCGCAATGCAGCGCCCCACAGTGTTGCGCTGCAACAGGTTGTGTGGGTTCTTCCGAAGGAACCCCTCGATCGGCAGCGTTGTTCATGGTATGTTCTCTTCGTCCCATGCGGCGGGCGGAAAAAAGATGGTCCACGAACGACACGAACTACACGAACGGGTGCGTTTCGCAGATGAGGTGTATCGCATCCAAGGCGCCATCTTCGAGGTGAACGCTCGAATGGGCGTCGGCTTCCTCGAGGCCGTCTATCAGGAGTGTCTGGCTCTTGAGTTCAGCGCCCGGGGCATTCCATTCATCTCCGACGCACCGCTGACGCTCGCCTACAAAGGCCAGCCGCTTAGGCAGAGCTATCGCGCTGACTTTGTCTGCTTCGATCGCATCATCATAGAACTCAAAGCGCTATCAGCGATCGTTCCTGAGCACCGCGCGCAGCTCTTGAACTATCTGCGCGCAACCGGCCTGACGCTCGGGCTGTTGGTCAACTTCGGATGCGCGCCAAGGGCGCGCATCGAGCGTCTCGTCCTCTGAACAAGCCGCGTTCCGTTCGTGTCCGTTCGTGTCGTTCGTGGACAGCCTAGGGGCGGAACGACCGGGCAGCGGCCGCCGGAAGATGGCGCAGCCGCCCTCACCCACCGAGGCCGGGTCGCCCGTCCTACTTGAAGTGGATCACCACGCCGGTTGGGGCCAGGGAGAGTTTCAGGCCGGAGGAGGTGGTGTGGGCGTGGATCTCGACGCCGTGCTCGTTTTGCATGTCGATCTCGCCCGCGCCGGCGCCGGCGGTGGCCGAGGCGTTGACGGCGCTGTAGGCGCCTTCGATGTCGCTGGCGTGGCGCAGGTGGTAGACCTCGCCGTCAGCCTCGAACTTGTCGGCGCCGATCGCGCCGACGCCGAGGCCGCTGACGCGCAGCGGGAAGCTGCGGCCGTGGAAGTGCAGCGTGCCGCCGCCCCAGTTGATCGAAGCGAGGAAGGCGACCGAGCCACCGCCGAAGTGAATGGTTCCGCTGGGCGCGGCGGCCGCGCCGGACGCCGCGAACACGCCTCCCATGAGAGTAGCCGCGGCGAGCGCGCGGATGGATGCGACGCGATTCATGATCAAACCTCCGTGACAGTCAGGCTTATCAACGAAAACGGACGGGAAGCGTTCCCCGAACAAGCGCTGCCCGGACGAGCGTCGGTTCTAGTCTTCGTCGTTCCTCAGTACGCGGGGGTTGCCGATGTCGGCGGTGGGGAAACCGAAAATCAGCCCCTGCTTGACCAGAACGCCGAGGCGATCGGTGAGTGGGAAGGCCATGTGGTTCTCGACCCCGGCCACCTGGAACTGCAGATCCTGGCTGCCCCGGACCAAGGGCATCTTCCACTCATAGATCGGCGACTGCACCGTCTGGGCCACAGTCTGCGCACACGGCGTCGTTTTGGAGAGCGTGATGGGCCGATCGAGCACGACGACGTAGCGAATGGCGTCGGGCGCCAGCATGTTGGGGTCGAGCGACGGATTGCGCTCGTCGCCCTTCTTAACCCCCCAGGATTCGAAGATCGCGCCGGCCGGCACGGTCACGGGCGGACCGCCCTCCTTGTCGAGCGAGTTGGACAGGCAGACGCGGAAGTTCGGCTGGTCCTTGGGCGTCTGGGCCGCGGCGGCCGTGTCCGCGGCGATGTCCGGCGCCGGCGTGGCGAGCTGAGCCGCGGTAACCGGGGCGCTGGGGGCGTTGGCGTCAGGCTTGGGGCCGCACGACGCGAGCGCGACCGCCGCCAGCACGGATGCCGCGGAGATCCCGGGCGGGACTGAATGGCGGCCTGGCAAGCGGGGCTCAGCCCTCCGTCGGCTCATCCGGCGCATCGTCGCCCTCGTCTTCCGCAGCGCCGCCTTCGATCCGCTCCACCGAGACGACATGCTCGTCGTCGGCCTTGCGGAAGATGGTGACGCCCTGGGTGTTGCGTGCGGCGATGCGGACCTGGGCGACGCGGACGCGGATCAGCTGGCCCTGGTCGCTGACGAGCAGCAGCTCGTCGCTCTCCTCGACCGGGAACGAGGCCACCAGCCGCCCGCCGCGCTTGGTCAGATCGTGGGCGATCAGGCCCTGGCCGCCGCGCCCGGTGCGGCGGTAGTCGTAGGCCGAGGTGCGCTTGCCGAAGCCCTCGGACGACACCGTCAGCACGAACTCCTCGGCCGCGCCCAGCTCGGCGATACGCTCCAGGCTGAGGCTGACCTGACCGTCGACAGCCTCGGGTTCCTCTTCGGGTGAGGCTGGCTCCGGCGCGGCCGGCTCGTCGGCGTCAGCCGGCTCGGCCGAGGCGGCGGCGCGCATGGCGTTGGCGTGCTTCAGATAGGCCTCGCGCTCGGCCGGCGAGGCGCCCACCGCCCGCAGGATGGCCATCGAGATTACGCTGTCGCCCTCGGCCAGGCGGATGCCGCGCACGCCGGTCGACTCGCGGCCGGCGAAGACTCGCACGTCATCGACCGGGAAGCGGATGCAGCGGCCGACCGCGGTGGTCAGCAGCACGTCGTCGGCGGCCTGGCAGAGCGCCACGCCGATGATGGAGTCGCCCTCGTCCAGCTTCATGGCGATCTTGCCGTTCTTGTTGACCTGGACGAAGTCGCTGAGGCGGTTGCGGCGCACGCCGCCTGAGCGGGTGGCGAACATCACGTCCATGCCTTCCCACGCCGCCTCGTCCTCGGGCAGCTGCAGGATCGAGGTCATGGTCTCGCCCGGCTCGATCGGGAACAGGTTGATGAAGGCCTTGCCGCGAGCCGTGGGCGCACCGATCGGCAGACGCCAGACCTTCAACTTGTAGACCTTGCCGCCCGACGAGAAGAACAGCATCGGCGTGTGGGTCGAGGCCGAGAAGACGCGGGTGACGGCGTCCTCCTCCTTGGTCGACATGCCCGCCCTGCCCTTGCCGCCGCGGTGCTGGGTGCGGAAGAGGTTGAGCGGGGTGCGCTTCACGTAGCCGCCGTGGGTGACGGTGATCACCATGTCCTCGCGGGCGATAAGGTCCTCGTCCTCGAGGTCGGCGTCGCCTTCGACGAAGATCGTGCGGCGGGGCACGGCGAACGACGCCTTGACCTCCTCCAGCTCGGCGCGGACCACGGCCATGATCTTCTCGCGCGACGAGAGCAGGTCGAGGTGGCCGCGGATGGTGTCGGCCAGGCCCTGCGCCTCGCCGAAGATCTCTTCGCGGCCAAGCCCGGTGAGGCGCGAGAGGGTCAGCGCCAGGATCGCCCTCGCCTGCTCGTCGGTGAGCCGCACGCGCGAACCCTCGATCAGGGCCGTGCGCGGATCGGCGATCAGCTCGATCAGCGGCAGCATGTCGCCGACCGGCCAGTCGCGGCCGACCAGGCGTTCGCGCGCCTCGGCCGGGTCCTTCGACGAGCGGATGATGACGATCACCTCGTCGATGTTGACCACGGCGATGGCCAGGCCGACCAACACGTGGCCGCGGTCGCGCGCCTTGTTCAGCTCGAACTTGGTGCGCCGCACCACCACGTCTTCGCGGAAGGCGACGAACACCGAGATCATGTCCCGCAGGTTCATCAACTGCGGGCGCCCGTGATCCAGCGCCAGTGCGTTGACGGGGAACGACGATTGCAGCGCGGTGAAGCGGTAGAGCTGGTTCAGCACCACGTCTGGCGAGGCATCGCGCTTGAGCTCAACCACCACGCGCATACCCTGGCGGTCGCTCTCGTCGCGCAGCTCGGCGATGCCTTCGACACGCTTCTCGCGCGCCAGTTCGCCGATCCGCTCGCACAGCGCGGCCTTGTTCACCTGGAAGGGCAGCGAGGTGATGATGATGGCTTCGCGGCCGGCGCGCAGGCTCTCGATCTCGGCCTTGCCGCGCACGATCACCGGGCCACGGCCAGTCAGCAGCGCCGTGCGCGCGCCGGTGCGGCCGATGATCTCGCCAGCGGTGGGGAAATCAGGCCCCGGGACGATCTCGGTCAGCGCCTCCAGCGTGACGGCCGGGTCGTCGACCATCGCCAGGCACGCGTCGACGACCTCGCCGAGGTTGTGCGGCGGTATGTTGGTGGCCATGCCGACGGCGATGCCGCCCGAGCCGTTGACCAGCAGGTTGGGGATGCGCGCCGGCAGCACCACCGGCTCGCGCTCCTTGCCGTCGTAGTTGTCGCGGAAGTCGACCGTGTCGAGGTCGATGTCCGCCATCAGCGCTTCGGCGGCCTTGGTCAGGCGGCACTCGGTGTAGCGCATCTGCGCCGGCGGATCGTTGTCGACCGAGCCGAAGTTGCCCTGGCCGTCGATCAGCATCAGGCCCATCGAGAACGGCTGCGCCATCCGCACCAGGCTGTCGTAGATCGCCAGGTCCCCGTGCGGGTGATACTTGCCCATCACGTCGCCAACCACGCGTGCGGACTTCACGTAGGGCCGATCCGAGTTGTGGCCCTGCTCGTTCATCGAGAACAGGATGCGCCGGTGCACGGGCTTCAGCCCATCGCGCGCGTCCGGCAAAGCCCGGGCCACGATCACGCTCATGGCGTAGCTGAGGTAGGAGCGCGACAGCTCCTCCTCGATGGCGATGGGGGATACGGCGCCGCGCCGATCGTCGGCGGCGGGCGGTGGGGTTTCGTCAGTCAACTTGGGGAATCAATCGCTCGGAATCAGACGCTTAGACAGGCGCCATGGTTAGCACCCGCGACCCCTGCACGCCACCATAAGCCGGACGCCGACGTTGACATGTACATACCTCACCGCCAACATGTACATATGAAGACCGTCACCATCACCGAGCTGCGGCGCAACATCTTCCGTCTGATCGACGAAACACTGGAGACCGGCGAGCCGCTCGTGCTGAACCGCAAGGGAAAACGGGTGGTGCTGAGCCTCGAGACGCCGGCGTCCCCGACCGCCGAGACCGAGGAGGAACGGGAGGAGCGCTGGCGCAAGTTCTGGGCCGAGCCGCCGCCGCCGGGCTGGGAGGACTATGACCTGTCGTTCGAGACGCTCGATCGCGCCAGCAAGGAATATTGGCAATGGGACGGCGAGCCTGAGCTCAATCGGTGATCCACCTCGACGCCCACGTCGCCGTCTGGGCTCATGCCAGCCGCAGCCGCCTTTCTTCGTCCGCACGCCGGCTCTTGGTGCAAGACTCCTGTCAGGTTTCCCCAGTGGTCCTGTTGGAGGTCGAAATGCTCTTTGAGTTGCGCCGAATTGCGGCCGACGCGACCACGATCTTGGCGCGATTGAGCGAGCAGATTGGTCTGACCGTGTGCGAGACGCCTTTCGTGCACGTCGTCGACGCCGCCCGCACTTTCGCCTGGACCCGCGATCCGTTCGATCGGCTGATCGTCGCCAACGCCATGGCCGACGGCGCCCCCCTGCTGACCGCCGACGAGACGATCCTGGCGAACTTCAAGGACGCGGTCTGGT